>DASXBS010000039.1:0-36024 GCA_036491555.1 Casimicrobiaceae bacterium | reverse complement strand
GATGGAGATGTCGGTATCGGTATCTGGACCGGGTATCTGAATCGCGGCTGCTATGGAAGTTGGGCTATCTAGGCGTTGCTGGAAGTTGGCTTGGCGGGCCTCTGGGCTGTTCGTCGGCGCAGGACGTCGTGGCGATTTGTCACACCCCGACCTTCACGCGAACTGCCGACGGCGCGGGCATTTGCTGCCATCGTCGATTACGCAGCCGCCGCAAGGATCGTTGCGCGCTCCAGTGGCAGGGCAAGCATAGAACGGCGCGTCCTTCGATTGGCCGCAGCGTTGGCCGCTTTTTGTCGATAGCGGGGAAGTGATTCAAATATTCAATGCACTAGCGTTTCTTGCCAGATGAGGTTCTGCAATCTCTGGCGCCGATGCGCTAGGCCGGGTGCTGCACTGCCGCGCCGCTTGCGATCAGCGCGTCGATCTCGACGGCTTCGAACCCGAATTGCATCAGAACTTCGCGGGTGTGTTCACCCATCCGCGGCGCGGGTCGCGACACGCGGGTGGGTGTCGCAGAAAACTTGAGCGGACAGCCGATCGCCTCGGTCGCACCGACTGAGGGATGTTGCGTTTCGACCACCATGTCGCGCGCGCGGACCTGCGGATGCGCGAGCATCTCAGCGATGGTCAGGACCGGCCCCGCGGGCACGCCCACCGCATCGAGCGCCGCCAGCCAGACCGCAGAAGGCTTTCGCCTGAAGCGCTCGGTGAGCAGCTCGACCAGCGCGTCCAGATTCCGCATGCGCGCCTTGTTGTCGGCGAAGCGCGGATCCGCCACCAATTCCGGTGCCTCGAGCACCCGCGTGAGCCGTTCGAAATTCACCTGGTTCGATCCACCGAGGGTGATCCAGCCGTCCTCTGTCTGGAATGCCTGGTACGGCGCAGTCAGCGGATGCGCGGTACCCAGCGCGCCGATCTCGCGTCCGGAGCCGAGGAAAATCGCGCTTTGCCAAAAGGTCTGCATGACGCCCGCCTCGAGCAGCGAGGTGTCGACGAGCTGTCCCTCGCCGGTGCGCAGGCGATGCACATAGGCGCTGACGATCCCCAGCGCGGCGAGGATCCCCGCGTTGATGTCGGTGACCGGTGAACCCACCTTGGTCGGCGCGCCGCCGCGCTCACCGGTGATGCGCATCAAACCGGAAAGACCCTGCGCGACCAGATCGAAGCCGCCCTTGTGCGCATCCGGTCCGGTCAATCCGTAACCCGACACCGCGCAGTAGATGAGCGCGCGATTCGACTGGCGCAGCACGTCGAAGCCGAGGCCCAGCTTGTCCATCGTGCCCACGCGGAAGTTCTCGATCACCACATCGACCGCGGAGGCGAGGCGCCTGAGCGCGGCCTTACCCGCGGCATGCGCGAGATCGAGCGCGACGCCGCGCTTGTTGCGGTTCATCATCAGGAATGCACTCGCCTCGCCGTTCACTTCGGGCGGCGAGAACCGGCGCGTATCGTCGCCGCCTGGAATCTTCTCGACCTTGATCACATCGGCGCCCATGTCGGCGAGCAGCATGCCCGCGGTCGGCCCGGACATGATGTGCGCAAGCTCGAGCACCTTGACGCCAGCGAGCGGACCCATCAGCGGCCCCTGAAGCGCGGCGACTCTTTGGCGAGGAAGGCACGAAGACCTTCGCGGTAGTCCTCGGTATCGAAGCAGGCGAAGCCTTCGTTCCACTCGTCGGGCGAGAGCGACTCGTGCGGACGCAGCCGGCGCATGAATCGTTTGTGCCAGCGCGCGACCAGCGGAGCACCGGCGGCGATGCGCGCCGCAGTCGCGGCGACTTCGCCTTCCACAGCATCGTCGGGCACCACGCGCTGGACCAGACCCTTCGCCAACGCCTCGCGCGCGCCAAACACGCGGCCTTCGAGCAAAACTTCCGAAGCGATCGCAGGGCCCACCACGGCAAGCAATCCCATGAGCTCGCCGTAGCCCATGGTCAGGCCGAGGCGATTGATCGGAATCCCGAAGCGGCTGCTTTCACCGCAGATGCGAAGGTCGCACATCAGCGCCACCTCCAGGCCGCCGCCGACGCACACGCCGTGAATCATCGCGACGGTCGGGTGAGTGCAATGGCCAATGACCTCCATCGTCGATGCGATGAGCTCGCCGTAGGCCTTGCCCTGCACGGCATCGGCACGGACTTGCGGAAACTCCGCGATGTCGGCTCCCGCGCCGAACGCCTTCGTACCGGCGCCGCGCAGGATCACGCAGCGCAGCGTGTCGTCCGCCGAAAGCTCGCCGACTCGCACGCCGAGCTCGCGCCACGACGCCTGCGAGAGCGCGTTCAGCTTCGCCGGCTGGTTGAGTGTGACGGTAGCGATGTCGCTATCGCGATCGATGAGGACGAGGTCGGACATGAAACGATCAGCGATAGAAAAGGTTCACCAGGCCCAGACCCGTCACTGGCACGTAGGTCACCAGCAGCAGCACCGCGAGCAGCACCGCGACAAAGTAGACGTTCACCTTGGTGACTTCCCACATGTCGGCCTTGGCAATCGCACAGCACGTCATGAGCACGCTCGCCACCGGAGGCGTCTGCTGGCCGATGCCGAGATTGATCGTGACGATGAGCCCGAAGTGCACCGGGTCGATGCCGACCGCCTTCACGAGCGGCATGACCACCGGCACAGTCAGGATGATGGCCGCAGCCGAATGCAGGAAAAGGCCGAGGATCAGAAACAGGACATTGAGAATCGCCAGCACCGCCCATTTGTTCGACGTGAACGCCATGATGCTCTGAGCGAGCTGCTGCGGGAGGTGCGTTTCAGTCAGATAGACGCCGAGCAGCGCGCTCGCGGCGACCAGCAGCATCACCACCGCGGTTTGGATGCCGCCTTCGATGATCGCGTCGTACAATATTCTGGCGTCGAGCTCGCGATACACCAGGAATCCGATGAACAGCGCCGCCAGCACCGCGATCGCCGCGCCCTCGGTCGCGGTGACGATGCCGCCGAAGATCGTGCCAAGTATCACGACCGGCAGCAGAAAAGCCCACAGCGCTTCCTTGAACGTCTTGACGACGTTGGCCCAACGAAACGCCTGCTCAACCGGGAAGTTGTAGCGGCGTGCGAACCAGTACGCCACGCCCATCAGGCCGGCCCCACCGATGATGCCGGGCACGATACCCGACACGAACAGCTTCACCACCGAGGTCTCCGCGATCACGGCATAGAGCAGCATCGGGATCGACGGCGGGATGATCACCGCCAACGTCGCCGACGATGAAATGACGGCGGCAGCGAACTCCTTGCTGTAGCCGCGACTCTTCATCGCAGGGATGAGGATCGCACCGAGCGCGGCAGCGTCGGCCACTGCGGAGCCCGAGATCTCGGCGAAGAACATGGACGTTCCGATCGAGACGATGGCAAGCCCGCCTCGGATCCAGCCCAGAATCGCCGACGCGAACGCGATGAGCCGGCGCGAAATACCCGACGCGTTCATGATCGCTCCGGAGAGGATGAACAGCGGAATGGCGATCAGCGGAAAACTGGTCGCGCCGTTATAGATAGTGATCGCGACGTTGGGCAGCATCGCGGTACCCTGCGTCGTGACCAGCGCGATGACCGCGACCACGCCGAGGGCGATGGCAATGGGGATATCGATCATCACCAGCGCGAGCACGGCGCCGAACAGCAGCAGGATCTGCATCAGCGTTTCGCCTGGTCGATCGCGCGGTCAGTGCAGACGTTCGGCAAGATCGCTGCCCTGCGCGCGTTGCCCGCCGCGCGCCGCGCGCAGTGTCTCGGGAAGATTCAGCAACTCGGCAACGATGAACAGGACGCAGGTGATCGGGATGACCGACTGCGTCCACGCAACCGACACCGAGGGAATGCTGATCAGGTAGTCGGTCGATAGGATGTCGAGCACCGAGAATCCTACCCAGCCCAGCAAAGCCATGAAGCCGAGCACGACGAGCTTGGCCGCCGAGACCGCGACGACGCGCCACGGCGGCGCAAATGAGTTCACCAGTCCCGGAAATCCGATGTGCGCACGCCTGAGCGCGGCGAGCGCGGAGCCGTAGAAGGTGAGCCACGCCAGCAGGATCACCGCGACCTCGTCGTACCACGAGAGCGAGCGACCCAAAGCACGGAAGGTGATGCCGATCGTGACCTCGACCGCGATTGCGACCATCAGCACGATAACGATCACCTCGAGAAAGCGGCCATAGCCGCGGCGGATCGAGTCCAGAGTCACCAATCGGACCTTCGCAGCGCAGCCAGCACCTACTTGCCCAGCGCAATCGCCTGATCGATCAGCGCACTCGCGCCGGGCACTTCCTTGCCGAACTCGTCGTAGATGGGCTTGCTCGCGGCGATGAAGGCGTCCTTGTCGACCTGGTTCACTTTCATTCCCGCAGCGACGAACTTGGCCTGCAACTCGTCGTCGTCCTTTTTTGCCTGCGCATACACGAATGCCTGCGTTTCCTTGGCGGTGTCTTCGAGAACCTTGCGCACGTCCGCAGGCAGCGTCGCCCAGCGCCGCGTGCCGACCGCGACGAACGCGGGCGTGTAGACGTGTCCCGTGAGCGACAGGTACGACTGCACCTCCTGGAATTTCTGCGAATAGATCTGGGTGAGCGGATTTTCCTCGCCATCCATCACCCCGGTGGACAGTGCGGTGAAGACTTCCGACAGCTTCATGGGGCTCGGATTGGCCCCATAGGCCTGGAACATCTTGAGCCGCCACTTGCCCTCGGGAACGCGCAGCTTGATGCCCTGCAGATCGGCCGGCTTGACGATCGGACGTTTGCTGTTGGTGATGTGCCGGTATCCGTTCTCCCAGACTGCCAGGATGGTGATGCCCTTTGCTTCAGCCGCAGGTGCGAGCTTCGGCCATACGATGGCGCGTTCGATCTTCGCCATGTGCGCGCGATCCTTCACCAGGTAAGGCATTTCGAACAGTCCGAACAGGTCGGCCTCCGACGACATGACGGTCGACGGGAGCGCGAAGTCGAGCGTGCCCAGCTTGAGTTTTTGCAGCATCTCCTTGTCGCCACCAAGCTGACTCGATCCGAAAATGACCACAGTCGCCTTGCCTGCGAGCTTGGCATTGGCGCGCTTCGCGAATTCGTTGGCCGACAGCTCGAACAGCGATCCGGGATCGCCGACGTGGCCGAACTTGAGCTCGAGCTGCGCCCAGGCCGGCTGACAGCACGTCGCCAGCACTACGAGCAGCATCGATCCGAATTTTTTCATCGTCCTGCCTCCTTGTTGCCGCACCACGGTGCACTCCTCGATCGATCTACGCGGCGGTGAGTGCCTTTGCCTTGGGCTGGTGGCTGTCCTCGCCGGCGCCGCACAGATAGGCCAGCGCGTGGTCGACGCCGCCGCGGCGATGCGGGACCTGGGCCGCCGCAAGCCCCATTTCGACGCCGCACAACGCGCCGCACAGGGTGAGGTCGTTGAAAAAGCCCAGATGCCCGATCCGAAAAACGCGTCCGGCCACTTTCCCGAGGCCCATGCCCAACGACATGTCGTAGCGCTCGAGGATGACCTTGCGCAGCGCGTCAGCGTCGTGTCCCTCCGGCATCACCACCCCGGTCAACACGCTGCTGTACTCGGCCGGGTCACGGCAAAGGATTTCCAGTCCCCAGCCGCGCACCGCGCGCCGGGTGGCTTCCGCATGGCGATCGTGACGCGCGAACACGTTGGCGAGGCCCTCCTCGAGGAGCATGGTCGTTGCCTCGCGCAGCCCGTAGAGCATGTTGGTCGCCGGCGTGTACGGGAAATAGCCACGGCGATTGGCGGCGATCATCTCGTCCCACGCCCAGTAGGATTTGGGAAGCCGCGACGACTGCGCCGCAGCGAGCGCTTTGTCGCTCACGGCATTGAAGGAGAGTCCCGGAGGCAACATCAGGCCCTTTTGCGATCCCGAGACGCTCACGTCGACGCCCCACGCGGCATGGCGGTAATCGATCGATCCGAGACCGGACACGGTGTCGACCATGAACAGCGCCGGATGATGCGCGCGGTCGATCGCCTGGCGTATCGCCGCCACGCGGCTGGTGACGCCGGTCGACGTTTCGTTGTGCACGACCAGTACGGCCTTGATCGCATGACCGGTGTCTTCGGCAAGCCGCGACTCGACCACCGCAGGATCGACGCCGCTTCGCCAGTCTCCGGGAACGAAATCGACCACCAATCCCAGCTTGTCCGCGATCTTGCGCCACAGCGTTGCGAACTGCCCGGTCTCGAACATCAGCACGCGGTCGCCCGGGGAAAGCGTATTGACCAGCGCGGCCTCCCACGCGCCGGTGCCCGACGCAGCGTAAATAATTACCGGTTGGTCGGTCTGGAAAATGCGCTTGATGCCCTCCAGCACCTCGAGCGTGAAGCGGCCGAACTCGGGCCCACGATGGTCGATCGTCGGCTGATCGATCGCGCGCAGGATGCGATCGGGAACGCTGGTCGGTCCCGGGATCTGAAGGAAATGCCGACCGCTGTAGTGATCGTTCAGTCGTGCCATCTGGGTGTATGCCGAGGGACGGGGACAGCTTGGTATAGTGTGATTGTAGCGCAAAGCCTGGACAGCGCGTCTTGAACGCACCGAGCGAACAGCCCCTGATGATGGACCACCGCCTGCAGCGTGCGGTCGACGCGTCGCTGCTGGCACGCCGGCTTCGCGAAGCCTGCCGCGGCGACGTGCTGTTCGACGCGGCTTCGCGCGGGCGCTACTCCACTGACGCCTCGATCTACCAGATCTTCCCCACCGGGGTCGTCGTCCCGCGTGACGCCGACGATGCGCGCAACGCGCTCGACGTGGCGCGCGCGCTCGGCGTGCCCGTGCTGCCGCGCGGCGCCGGCTCGTCGCAGTGCGGACAGACCGTTGGCGAGGCGCTGGTTATCGACCACAGCAAGTCGATCAATCGCATCGTCGACTTCGACAAGGCTGCGCTGACCGCAACCGTCGAGCCCGGCGTCGTGCTCGATCAGCTCAACGCCTGGCTGCAGCCGCACGGCGTGTGGCTTCCGGTGGACGTGAGCACGTCGGCGCAGGCGACCATCGGCGGCATGACCGGCAATAACTCGTGCGGCTCGCGCTCGATCGCCTACGGCAATATGGTGCACAACGTGCTGGGCGTCGATGCCATACTCGCCGACGGCAGCGAGATTGCCTTCGGTCCCGTCGAAAGCATGAAACACTCGCCGCGCGTTACAGCGCTGATCGATGCATTGCGCGAGATCGGGATGCGCGAGCGCGACGAGATCGAACGCAAGGTGCCGAAGGTGCTGCGCCGGGTCGGCGGATACAACATCGATGTGTTCGCGCCGCAGAACGTCCGCCCCTACACGCCGGACGGAACGGTCAACCTGGCGCAGCTGCTCGTGGGCTCCGAGGGAACGCTCGCGTATTCGGCGCGCATCACGGTGAAACTCTCGCCGCTGCCCGGGCGACGCGTGCTCGGCATCGTCAATTTTCCGCGCTTTCGCACGGCGATGGAATCCGCGCAGCACATCGTCACGCTCGCACCCACCGCGGTCGAGCTGGTCGACCGCACCATGATCGATCTGGCGCGAGGCAATCCTGCGTTCCGCGCGGTGATCGAGCGCGCGCTGGTCGGCGCGCCGGACGCGATACTACTGGTCGAGTTCGCAGGAAGCGACGCGGCAGCGTTGGATGCCAAGCTCGGCCAGCTCGAGGAGATCGTCGGCGGACTGGGGCTGCCGGGAGCGGTCGTGCGCATGATCGCGCCCGCCGCGCAAAAGGCGTTGTGGGACGTGCGCAAGGCGGGACTCAATATCATGATGTCGATGAAGGGTGATGGCAAGCCGGTCTCGTTCATCGAGGATTGCGCGGTGCCGCTGGAGCATCTCGCCGAATACACCGAGCGGCTCTCCGAAGTCTTTCGACGCCACGGCACGACGGGCACCTGGTACGCGCACGCCAGCGTCGGCACGCTGCATGTGCGCCCGATTCTCGACATGCGCCGTCACGGCGCAGCGCAGATGCGGGCCATCGCCGAGGAGGCCTCGGCGATGGTGCGCGAATACAAGGGCGCGTACTCCGGAGAGCACGGCGACGGTCTGTGCCGCGGCGAGTGGATAGAATGGCAGTTCGGACCGCGTCTGAGCGCCGCATTCGCACGGATCAAGCATCTGTTCGACCCGGACGATCGCATGAATCCTGGCAAGATCGTCGCGCCGCCGAAAATGGACGACGCGCGGCTGTTCCGTTTCTCGCCCAATTATGTTCGCGCCGCCTATGCACCAGAGCTGGACTGGAGCGAGTGGGACGTCGAGCGCGATCCGATGAGCGGGGCCGAGACGCCGCCCGGCACCGGAGGCGACGTTTCGCGCGGGCTCGCCAAGGCCGTCGAGATGTGCAACAACAACGGCCATTGCCGCAAGTTCGACGCGGGCACCATGTGTCCAAGCTACCGCGTTACCCGCGACGAGCAGCACACCACGCGCGGACGCGCCAACACGCTACGCCTCGTGCTTTCGCGACAGCTCGACGGCGAGGACCTTGCGGGTGACGCGGTGGACGCGGCGCTGGATCTGTGCGTGTCGTGCAAAGGGTGCCGGCGCGAATGTCCGACCGGCGTCGACATGGCGAGGTTGAAGATCGAGGCGCGCGCCGCGCGCGCCAAGACGCGTGGCATCACGCTGCGCGAGCGCCTGTTCGCGTATCTGCCGCGCTACGCCGCCGGTGTTTCGCGCATGCCGTGGCTGCCCGCGCTCCGCGAGCGCATTCCGGGTGCGGCGCGCCTGGGCGAGCGTGCGCTGGGCATCTCGGCGCGGCGCTCGCTACCACGCTGGCAGGGAGACTATCTGCGCAGCCGCAGCGCGCCCTCGCCCGATGCCCGGCAGGAAAAGCAGGTATTGCTGTTCGTCGACACCTTCAGCAACCATTTCGCACACGAGAACGCCGTGGCGGCGCGCCATGTGCTCGAGCGCGCCGGCTACGTGGTCCACAGCAACGCGATGGCCGGCGAGCGGCCGCTATGCTGTGGGCGGACCTTCCTCGCCGCCGGCCTCGTCGACCAGGCGCGCAGCGAAGCGCGACGCACCGTCGATGCGCTGCTGCCGTGGATACGACGTGGCGTCCCGGTGGTTGGACTGGAGCCCTCGTGTCTGCTCGGCATGCGCGATGAATTCCTGAGCTACAGCTTCGGTGCGGACGCGCGCATGCTCTCGGACAATGCGTTCATGTTCGAGGAATTCCTGGTCCGCGAAAAAGCCGCGGGACGTTTCCTGCTGACGTTCGAGCGCGCGCCAGCGAGCGAAGCGATGGTCCATGCCCACTGTCATCAAAAGGCCTTCGCCGTCACTTCATCGATCACCGAGGTGCTGAGCTGGATTCCCGGCATGAGCTCGCGGCTGGTCGAAACGAGCTGCTGCGGCATGGCGGGCGCCTTCGGCTACGAATCGGAGCACTACGTTGTATCGATGGCGATGGGCGAGCTTGCTCTGCTTCCCGCGGTGCGTTCGGCGCCGCAGTCGCTGATCGTTGCCGACGGCTTCAGCTGCCGGCACCAGATCCGCGATGGCGCTGGCCGCGATGCGCTGCACGTGGCTCGCGTACTCGAGCAAGCGCTGGCGTAATGCTCAAGCCGAAAGCTGCCCCTTGCCCCCAATGCGGCAAGCCGGTCGACTGGACTGCACACAACCCGTTTCGGCCATTTTGCTCGGAGCGATGCAAGACCATCGATCTCGGCGCGTGGGCCACTGAGCGCTATCGCGTTCCGATCGCCGAAGACCCCGACAATCCCTCGGACGAAGGCTCAGGCGGCTCCGACGAGACTCGCTCCTGACCACGCCGCGCGACGCAGCGCGATGCCGTGCGCACCGCGCTCCTGCGCAGTCGCGAGATCGGACGTCTCGAGTCCACCGATCGCGTAGACGGGAAGCGTCGTCCCTCGCACCAGTTCCGCGAAGCGCTCCCATCCCAGCGGTTGCAAGCCAGGCTCAACGTGCGACGGGGTCGCAGCGACCGGACCCAGAACCGCGAAATCGACACCGAGCTGCGCGGCGCGCGCGAGCTCGCCCGCGTCGTGGCAGGAGGCCGCGCACAGCATGCCCTGCGGACGTTCTCGTGCCTGCGCGAGGCGCGCCGAGCTCCAGTGCACGCCGTCGGCACCCAGTCGCGATGCCGTCCCGACATCAGCGTTGACCAGCACGCGCGCTCCGCGCGGACGTGCCACGGCGATGACGTTGCGGGCAAGCGCGGAGAAGCGCGCCTGGCTCATCGATTTCTCCCGCAGCTGCAGCAGCGTCAGTCCCGCGTCGAGCGCCGAAGCCAGGCATTCGAGGAAGCGGCGATCGCCGAGCTCCTCGGCCATCGACACCGCGTAGATCGGCGGCAAGGCAAGCGCGCGCAGTACGATGCCGTTGGCCGGCAGCAGCGGCGTCACCTCGATCGCCTGCGGTCGCTGCCACGCGATGGCCTGCCCGTCCCGACCATGCGGCTCACCCTGCCACGCATGTACGCGGAAAAAGCTGAGTTCGACGTCGGCGTGCGCGTACGCGTAGTGCTGCGTAATCCAGGGCGTCGCGCGAGTGACTTCGATGCCCAATTCCTCGTCGAGCTCGCGCCGGAGCGCATCGCGCGCGCTTTCGCCGGCCTCGAGCTTGCCTCCGGGAAACTCCCAGTAACCCGGATACGGCGTCCCCGGTAGCCGCTGCGCCAGGAGCACGCAGCCGTCGTCGCGGATCAGCACGGCGGCCGCGACGCGCACCACGCCCGCGGGTTTCACCCCCTCGCGGCCTTGAGTCCGCGCGCGCCGGCGCGTGCGCATGCGAATTGCCATGCGATGCGTCCACTGCGCGATCCGCGATGCAGCGAAAACTGGATCGCATCGCGGTGCAGCGCGTCGCGCTCGCTGCCCGCGCGCGGCACCGGAACGCGGTGAAACTCGAGCCAGGCGTCGACCGCCGCCAGGTAATCATCCTGGCTGAACGGATAGAAGGAGATCCACAATCCGAAGCGTTCGGACAGCGAGATCTTTTCCTCGACCGATTCGGCGGGATGCACTTCCTCGCCGATGTGGCGGGTCTCGAGATTCTCGCTGAAGTACTCGGGCAACAGGTGACGACGGTTCGACGTCGCGTAGATCAGCACATTCGACGTCGGTGCCGCGATGGTCCCGTCGAGCATCACCTTGAGCGCCTTGTAGCCGGGCTCGCTGGCGTCGAACGAGAGGTCGTCGCAGAACACGATGTAGCGCTCGCTGCGCGTCGCGACCGGATCGACGATGTCCGGCAGGTCGACCAGGTCGGCTTTGTCGACTTCGATCAGGCGCAGCCCCTTCGCGCCGTACTTGGCGAGCATCGCCTTGACCAGTGAGGACTTGCCGGTTCCGCGTGAACCGGTGAGCAGCACGTTGTTCGCGGGAAGGCCTGTGACGAACTGGCGCGTGTTTTCCTCGACGATGCGCTTCTGCTCGTCGATCGCGACCAGCTGTTCGAGGCGGATGCTGTGTGGATGCGCCACCGGCTGCAGGTAGCCGCGCTGGCCGCGCTTGCGCCAGCGAAATGCGCGCGCGCGCCAGTCGGGCTCTGCGGGCGCCGGCGGCAGCATGGCTTCAAGACGCTCGAGGATGGCTTCGCAACGGGCGAGCAATCGCGCGCTGTCGGCAGGGTTGGCGCTCTTTGGCATTTCAGCTGCGATAGTCGGCGTTGATACTGACGTAGTCGTGCGACAGATCGCACGTCCACACCGTGGTGCTGGCATTGCCACGCCCGAGCGCGACGCGAATCGCGACCTCGGGTTTGGCCAGCGCACGCTGGCCGTCCTCCTCGCGGTACGAACCGGCGCGGCCTCCGCGATCGACGACCAGCGCATCGTCGAGCCAGAACGACACGCTTGCCGGATCGAGATCGGCCGCAGCCCCGTTACCGATCGCGCACACGATGCGGCCGAGATTCGGATCCGATGCGAAAAATGCGGTCTTCACGAGCGGCGAGTTGGCGATCGCGCGTGCGACGCGGTTGCACTCGTCGACGTCGCGACCGCCTTCGACGGTGATCGCAATGAACTTGGTCGCGCCTTCGCCGTCGCGAACGATGGCCTGCGCCAGGGTCTGGGCGACACCCTCGAGCGCGGCGCGCAGCGCCGGCAGTCGCGGATCGCTGCTGGTGGCGATCGGCGGCGCGGCCAGCGCGCCGGTGGCGACAATCAAGAAGCTGTCGTTGGTCGAGGTGTCGCCGTCGATGGTGATGCGATTGAACGAGGTCTCGGCGACTCCGGCAGCGAGCACGCGCAGCAGTCCTGGCGCGATCGCCGCATCGGTGGCGACGAAGCCCAGCATCGTCGCCATGTTGGGCGAAATCATGCCGGCGCCCTTGGCCATGCCCGTAATCGTCGCGTTGCGGCCGGCCAGGTCCACGCGGGTGGACGTGGCCTTGGGCACGGTGTCGGTGGTCATGATCGCGGATACGGCGGCGAACCAGCGGTCGGCGCCGCGCGCGGCGTACGCGGCGGGCAGCGCCGCCTCGATGCGCTCGACCGGTAGCGGCTCCATGATCACGCCGGTCGAAAAGGGCAGCACCTCGCTATCGGCGCATCCGAGCAGCCGCGCGACGCTGGCACACGTGCGCCGTGCGTCCGCCAGTCCGCGCTCTCCGGTGCCCGCGTTGGCATTGCCCGCATTGATCAGCAGCGCGCGCGTCTCGCCACCCAAGGCGAGATGCTCGCGACATACCTGCACCGGCGCCGCCGCGAAGCGATTCTGCGTGAAAACGCCGGCCGAGCGCGCGCCCGGGCACAGCGAGATCAGGACGAGATCGTCACGCGTCCATTTCTTGATGCCCGCAGCCGCGGTGCCGAGCTCGAGCCCGGCGATGGGTAACAGCGAGTCGGGCGTCGGCGGCGTGTAGTTGACGGGCATGGCGCCTGGCTGGATCGACCGCGCGAAAGGAAGCGAAATCGTGGGACCGGCTCAGAGCCTGCCGTGGCACTGCTTGTATTTCTTGCCCGATCCGCAAGGACACGGGTCGTTGCGACCGACCTTCTGACCGCTGCGCTGGAACGGCGGCGGTTGTGCCGGCGGCGGATCATCGGGCTTGGCGGCGAGCGCTTCGTCGTAGTCGGCGTGCTGGTAGCGCACGTTCGACACCGGTGCCGTGTCCTCGACCGCCTTCACGTCCTGCTCCGAGCGCACCTGCACCGTAAGCACGACCTTGACCACATCGTACTTGATGCGGTCGAGCATATCGGAGAAGAGCTCGAAGGCTTCGCGCTTGTATTCCTGCTTCGGATTTTTCTGTGCGTAGCCGCGCAGGTGAATGCCCTGCCGCAGATGGTCGAGCGCCGCGAGATGCTCGCGCCACTGCCCGTCGAGCGTGGTCAGCATGAGGTTGCGCTCGAACTGATGGAACATTTCGGGGCCCACTGCGCCGAGCTTGGCCTCGTACTGCTTGATCGCGACGTCACGCGTACGCTCGCGCAGCGTTTCGTCGCTCATTTCCGGATCGGCCTTGAGCCACTCGCCGATGGGCGCCGGTATCTGATATTCGCCAGCCACCGCGGCTTCCAGCGCCGGGACGTCCCACTGCTCCTCGACCGACTCTGGAGGAACGTGCGTGCGGGCGAGGTCCTCGACCTGACCCCCGATCATGTTGCGGATCGTCGCCGAGATGTCGTCGGTCTCGAGCAGCTCGTTGCGCTGCTGATAGATGACGCGACGCTGGTCGTTGGCGACGTCGTCGTACTCGAGCAGTTGCTTGCGTATGTCGAAGTTGCGCGACTCGACGCGGTTCTGCGCCTTGGCGATGGAGCGATTGACGATCGGATGCTCGATCGGCTCGCCTTCGGGCATCTTCAGGCGCTGCATGATGCCGGACAGCCGCTCGCCACCGAAAATGCGCAGCAGCGGATCTTCCAGCGACAGGTAGAAGCGTGACGAGCCCGGGTCACCCTGGCGACCTGAGCGACCGCGCAGCTGATTGTCGATGCGCCGCGATTCGTGGCGCTCGGTGCCGATGATGTGCAACCCGCCGGCGGCAATGACCTGGTCGTGGAGGACCTGCCAGGCGCCGCGCAGCTTGGCGATCTCCTGGTCCTTTTCGGTCTGCCCGAGCGCGACGTTTTCGCGCAGCGCGAGAAGCGTCGGCTCGATCGCGCCACCGAGCACGATGTCGGTGCCACGGCCGGCCATGTTGGTTGCGATGGTAATCGCCTTGGGGCGGCCCGCTTGCGCAACGATCTCGGCCTCGCGCGCGTGCTGCTTGGCGTTGAGGACCTGGTGCTCGAGCTTTTCCTTCTGCAGGTACCCCGAAAGAAGCTCCGAGTTCTCGATCGACGTCGTCCCGACCAGCACCGGCTGGCCGCGCTCGTAACAATCGCGGATGTCGGCGATGACCGCGTCGACCTTTTCCTTGAAAGTGCGGAACACCAGGTCGTTCTCGTCCTTGCGGATCATCGGAACGTTGGTCGGAATGACCATCGTCTCGAGGTGGTAGATCTGCTGGAACTCGAAAGCCTCAGTGTCCGCCGTACCGGTCATCCCTGCGAGCTTCGAGTACATCCGGAAATAGTTCTGGAAGGTGATCGACGCCAGCGTCTGGTTTTCGCGCTGGATCGGCACGCCCTCCTTCGCCTCGACCGCCTGGTGCAGGCCGTCGGACCAGCGACGCCCTGCCATCAGGCGGCCGGTGAATTCGTCGACGATGATCACCTCGCCGTTCTGCACTACGTAGTGTTGATCGCGGTGGAACAGCGCGTGCGCGCGCAGCGCCGCGTGCAGGTGGTGCATGAGCGAGATGTTGTGCGCGTCGTACAGGCTGCTGCCCGCGGGGAGCAACCCCGCCTGCATGAGGATGCCTTCGGCGTGCTCGTGGCCCTGCTCCGAGAGAAGCACCTGGTGCGCCTTCTCGTCGACCCAGTAGTCGCCGGCCGCTGTTTCCTCCGCCTGCCGCACCAGCTTCGGCGCGAGCTCGTTGAGGCGGTAGTACAGGTCGACGTTGTCGTCGGCCTGCCCGGAGATGATCAGCGGCGTGCGCGCCTCGTCGATCAGGATCGAATCCACTTCGTCGACGATCGCGTACGAGAGACCGCGCTGCACGCGCTGAGCCGCCGCGAACACCATGTTGTCGCGCAGGTAGTCGAAGCCGAATTCGTTGTTGGTGCCGTAGGTGATGTCGGCGGCGTAGGCGACCTGTTTTGCGTCGTGCTCCATCTGGGAGAGGTTGACCCCGACCGTCAATCCCAGGAAGCGGTAGATGCGCCCCATCCAGTCGGCGTCGCGCTGGGCCAGGTAATCGTTGACAGTGACGATGTGAACGCCGTTGCCGGTCAGCGCATTGAGGTACGCCGGTAGCGTCGCGACCAGCGTCTTCCCTTCGCCAGTGCGCATTTCCGCGATCTTGCCGTGGTGCAGCGCCATCCCGCCCAGCAGCTGCACATCGAAGTGGCGCATCTGCAGGGTGCGCTTGCCTGCTTCGCGCACCACCGCGAAGGCCTCGGGCAGAACCGCTTCGAGCTCCTCCCCGGCGGCCACGCGCGCCTTGAGCGTATCGGTCTTGCCACGCAGCTCGGCGTCGGACAGCGCGACCATCGCGGGCTCGAGCGCGTTGATCTGGACCACCGCTTGCCCGTATTGCTTGAGCAGTCGCTCGTTGCGGCTGCCGAAGATCTTGGTGAGGATGTTGGGGATCATGAAGTCAGGGTCTAGCTGGCCTCGCGGGCCGAAAAAAACAAGGGGTGAGAACCGCTCACCCCTTCGTCGTCCGGCCGCGCCGGAATGAAGCCGCCGGCCGTCAACCCGCGGTCTGCAGGAATCGTGCGGGATTCTGCGGAACGCCGTTCAGACGCACTTCGAAATGCAGATGCGGTCCGGTGGAGCGACCGCTCGATCCGACGCTAGCGATGCGTTGGCCGCGCACGACGAGATCGCCTTCCTTGACGAACAATACCGAGGAATGCGCGTAGCGGCTCACCAACCCGTTGCCGTGGTCGATTTCGACCATTTTACCATAGGCGGGGTGCACCTCCGCGTAGATGACCTTGCCGCTGGCAGCGGCGACAATGGGGGTTCCGGGCTCGGAAGGAAAGTCGATGCCTTCATGGAAGCTTTTCTCGCCGGTGAAGGGGTCGATACGCCAACCAAAGTTGGATGAAAACCAGCCATCGTCGATCGGTGAGAGGGTGGGCAGGAATTTACGCTTCGCCGAGTCGGTGACCAGCAGCGCCTCGAGCACGCCAAGCTGGTCGGAGCGCTGCTCGACGTCGCGCGCGAGCATCGTGAGCATCGAGCTGAACTCGTCCAGAGACAACTTGCTGCTCAGTGACGGCGCGGGACCGCCGCGTCCCGGGACGCTACCCGGCTGCAGCGACTGCGGCAGATCCTGGGGCTTGAGCCCGGCCAGCTTGGCCAGTCGCTCGCCGAGACCGTCGAGTCTGAGCATCTGCGCCTGCAGCTCGCCGAGCTTGAGCGCCATGGAATTGAGGTGGCTTTCGACGACTTCCTGGTTCTTTTGCGCCTCCTCGCGCTGATCCGCAAGAATGATCGCCTGCAGCACGGGATGCTTGATTGCCGCGGCGTAGCGCAGCGTGGCGTAGTTGAACAGAAGCGTGAAGCCGATGAAAAGCACCAGCAGCGAAAGGCTGCCCAGTGTCCAATGGCGCCAGTCGACGGTGAGCGTTCGAGCGCGTGCGGCGGGACCGGAGACAAAGATTATGTTCAAATTGTCCTCCCTCGATTTTCCGGCCCGCGCGCCGCGCGGGAACTGAACACTTCGGCAAGACCTTGATGCGCCACCTGCATCAGATCATCAGCGGCGAATCCGCAATGGCGGAATTGCTGCAACGACGTCAGCGCGAGCTCGCCGTGGAGCAGCACGTCAAGAAGGCGCTGCCGCGATCGCTGGCCAACTGCGTTTGCGTGGCCGACGGTCGGTCGTCCGAGCTGATCCTGTCCGCGACCAGCGGAGCCGCGGCAGCGCTGCTTCGCCAGCGCGCCCCTGACTTGCTGCGCGTACTCGCCGGCGAAGGCTGCGAATTTACTGGAATACGGGTGCGCGTGCAAGCCCGTACGAGCGTCAAAGTAGATTCAAATCCACAAAAAAAACAATTGGATAGCGTTGTCACCGCGCAACTCCTAGCGACCGCAGCGACGCTCGGGGACTCGCCCTTGGCGACCGCGTTGCGACGACTGGCGCAGCGCTCAGCGCCGGCCCTACAGGGCGATGAAGACGCGCCTGAGCGCGTAGAAGATGAACACCGCGAGAAGTAGCAGCAGCGTGTACTGCGCCACCTTGCCGATGAAGCGCAGGTAGCGACGGTCGCGCTTGACGGCGTAGAGCACGAGCGCGCCCAGGATGATGGCAAGCGCCGCGAACAGCAGGATGCGTACAATGACCATGGCGGACCGGTCAGCCGCCTACGAAGTCGTCGCCCGCGGCCGGCATGGGCCTGCCGCAGCGTCGGCCTCCGCAAGCTTCGTCAAGCCGGCTGCAGCTGCCAGGCGAAGAAGGCGCTCGGCACCTCAGTGGTGGCCTGGAAGCTGATCAGCTCCCACGCGTCCGGACGGGCGAGCAATGCCCTCGATACCGCATTGTTGAGCGCGTGCCCGGATTTGAACGCCGTGTACTTGCCGATCAGCGGATGGCCAAGCAGGTAAAGGTCGCCGATGGCGTCCAGCACCTTGTGCTTGGCGAATTCGTTGTCGTAGCGCAACCCTTCGCTGTTGAGTACGCGTGTCTCGTCGAGCACGACCGCGTTCTGAAGGCTGCCGCCGAGCGCGAGGCCCGCGGAGCGCATCGCCTCCACGTCCTGCATGAAACCGAAGGTGCGCGCACGGCTCACTTCCTTGGTATATGAATGCAGGGCAAAGTCGATGACGACGTGGCGGTTTTCGACGCCGAACACGGGGTGCGGAAAATCGATGGTGAAGTCGAGCACGAATCCCGGGTGCGGATCAAATCGCGCCCACTTGTCGCCGTCGCGCACCTCGATGGGCGAAAGCACGCGCAGATATCGCTTCGGTGCCGACTGTTCCTCAATCCCGGCCGATTGCAGCAGAAACACGAACGGACCGGCGCTGCCGTCCAGGATCGGCAGCTCGGGCCCCGCAACGTCGACGTGAAGGTTGTCGATGCCCAATCCCGCGAGCGCCGACATCAAGTGCTCGACGGTCGAGATTCGGGCGCCGTCTTTTTGCAGCGACGACGACAGCCGCGTTTCGCCGACGTTGCGCGCGTTCGCCGGAATGGCAACGGTTTGCGCCAGGTCGACGCGATGGAACACGATGCCGGTATCGACGGGCGCAGGACGCAGCGTCAGCTCGACGCGCGCGCCAGTGTGCAGCCCGACACCGGTCGTCTTCGTCAGCGACTTCAGGGTGCGCTGTTTGAGCATGTCGGTTCCGCTGTTGTTCGATGCTGAACCATGGCATTCACGTGCCGGTTCAACGAGTTATCTATTAAGTATACCACAAGGGCGGTGTACTCCGGCAGCAGTTTCCGATCCGCCGCCCCTGTAGTCAGGGGTTCCATTCAGTCGGCCTGCTTGCGCAGGAAGGCCGGAATGTCGGACACGTCGAATCCGCCCGCAGGTGCGGCGGGCGCGGCGGTACGACCCCGCCTGATGACGGCAGGTGTCTTGTCGAGCGAGTCGTAATCGATCTGCTCGACGCCCATGCCGACGCCATCGGTGCCGGTACGATCCATCACCTGCTCGACCACCTCCAGCCTCGGCTGGCGCTGACGCACCGTCGCGCCGCCCAGACCCGTCGCGATCATGGTCACGCGAAGGTCATCGCCCATGTCGTCGTCGATCACGGTGCCGACGATCACCATCGCATCGTCGGCGGTGAACGCCTTGATGGTGTTCATCACGTCGTGATACTCCTTCATCTTGAGCCCGCAAGACGCGGTGATGTTCACGAGCACGCCGCGCGCTCCCGAAAGATTGACTTCCTCGAGCAGCGGACTCGCCACAGCGCGCTCCGCCGCGAGGCGCGCGCGATCGGGGCCGGCGACGCTCGCCGATCCCATCATCGCCATGCCGACTTCGGACATCACCGTGCGCACGTCGGCGAAATCGACGTTGACCAGGCCGGGATTGTTGATCACTTCGGCGATGCCGGACACGGCGCTGTGCAGGACCTCGTTCGCCTTGGCATACGCGTCGAGTACCGAGATTTCCTCGCCGAGCACCTGCATCAGCTTCTCGTTGGGAATGATGATCAGCGAGTCGACGATCTTCTTGAGTTCCTCGATGCCGGCCTCGGCGACCTTCTGGCGCTTGCCTTCGAAATGGAACGGGCGCGTCACCACGGCCACGGTGAGGATGCCTTTATCCTTGGCGACCTGCGCGACCACCGGCGCGGCGCCGGTGCCGGTGCCGCCACCCATGCCGGCGGTGATGAAAAGCATGTCGCAGCCGTCGATCATCTCGCCGATGCGGTCGCGGTCCTCGATCGCCGCGTCGCGGCCGATTTCCGGACGCGCGCCGGCGCCAAGCCCCCGCGTTAGGCCGCTGCCCAGCTGCAGCTGCGTGCGCGCGGTCGAACGCTTGAGCGCCTGCGCATCGGTGTTGGCGGCGATGAATTCGACGCCGTTGAGACCCTTGAGGATCATGTGCTCGACGGCGTTGCCGCCGCATCCGCCCACGCCGATGACCTTGATGACAGCTTCCTGCGGGTCCTGGTCGATGATTTCAAACATGGTGTGCTCCTTTTCCTGTCTTGGTTGATCAGATTTCGTTTGCTTTCGGTCCGTTGTTGTTTTTCCCGGTCCCACGTTCTTTTCCCCGTGTCTCAAAAATTCGCCTTGAACCATTGCTTCATTTTTTCCCCGACGTTGCCCAATCCTTTGCCTTGTGCGCGCGCCAGCTCGGCGCGCATGTAGTGTTCGTGGCCATCCATCAGCAGGCCGACCGCGGTCGCGTAGCGCGGGCTGCGCACGACATCGGCGAGCCCGCCGACATACGACGGCACGCCGATGCGCACCGGCAGATGGAACACTTCCTCGCCGAGCTCGACCATTCCCGCGAGCAGCGCTGAACCGCCGGTAAGAACGATTCCCGACGAGAGCAGCTCCTCCAGCCCGCTGCGCCGCAATTCCGCCTGCGCGAGCGTGTAGAGCTCCTCGATTCGCGGTTCGATCACCTCAGCGAGCATTTGCCGCGACAGCTTGCGCGGTCCGCGTTCGCCTACGCCGGGCACCTCGATGACGTCGTTGGGATCGGCGAGCTGGCGCAATGCGCATCCGTGGCGCACCTTCAGCTCCTCGGCTTCCTTGGTCGGCGTGCGCAGGGTCATCGCGATATCGTTGGTCACCTGGTCCCCGGCGATCGGAATCACCGCGGTATGACGAATGGCGCCTCCGGTGAAGACCGCGAGGTCGGTGGTGCCGCCGCCGATGTCCATCAGGCAGACCCCGAGTTCCTTCTCGTCGTCGTTGAGCACCGCGAGCGCAGAGGCGAGCGGCTGCAGCATCACGTCGAGTACCTCGAGCCCGCAGCGGCGCACGCACTTGGTGATGTTCTCGACCGCCGACACCGCGCCGGTGACGATGTGGACCTTCACTTCCAGGCGCACCCCGCTCATGCCTAGCGGCTCGCGCACGTCTTCCTGACCGTCGACGATGAATTCCTGCGGCAGGATGTGCAGCACCTGCTGATCGTTGGGAATCGCAATCGCCTTCGCCGTCTCGATGACGCGATCGATGTCGGCCTGCGTCACCTCCTTCTCCTTGATTGCGACCATGCCGCTCGAATTGAGGCTGCGGATGTGGCTGCCGGCGATGCCCGCGTAGACCTCGGCGATGCTGCAGTCGGCCATCAGCTCGGCCTCCTCGAGCACGCGCTGGATCGACGCCATCGTCGCTTCGATGTTCACGACCACGCCTTTTTTGAGCCCGCGCGAAGGCTGCGTCCCCATGCCGATGATGTTGAGCCGTTTTTCCGGCGTAACCTCGGCGACGATGGCGACAATTTTCGATGTGCCGACATCCAGACCGACGATGAGATTCTTGGCGTCCTTGACCATGCGTGGTTGTCCCCTAGTGCTTCCCTTGCGCCCTGCTCTGCGCCTGCTGCGCGGTCGCTCTCCTGAGCGCGGCATCCTTGAACGCGGGCAGCCTCGCCGCGAATCCGTTGCGATAGCGCAGATCGACGCGGTCGACGCGCGCGCCCGACCGGTGCAGCCTGCCGATGGTCGACGGGTAGTACGCCACGAAGCGCTCGAGCCGGGTCGCCGGCTCCGCGCGCCCGAGTGCCAGCGTCATCGCGCCCTCACCCTCAGTGCGAAGCTCCCACGCCGAGCGCTCCGACAGGCGAAGCTCGGCGATGCTCAGGCCGGCGACTGAGAGCGCTTCCCCGAACTCGCGAAAGCGCGCGGTGACTTCGGCGGAGCTTCCCTCGGGTCCGATGAATTGAGGCAACTCGCCGTCGTAATCGGCGACGAAGGTCTCGCCCTGGACGTTGACCAGCGCGCCGTCGTTCCAGCGCGCCAGCGGTTCCTGCTCGCTCACCGTGATCTCCAGCCGCAGGGGCCACGCCCGGCGCAGCACCGCGCTGCGCACCCACGGCACCCTCGAAATCGAAACGCGCGCGTCGGCCAGGCGCAGCGTGAAGAAGGTGCCGCGAAGCTCCTCCCGAACCACCGCCTCGATGTGCGCGGGATTCACGCGCTCGAGCGGCCCGCGCACGACGACCTCGCGCAACGCGAAGACCGGCTGCCGGACTGCCCAGTTCACGCCCGCGGCCGCGAGAATGGCGACCGCGGCCGCCGCCACGATCAGCGCGACCGCGTTGAGCTGGCGCGGGTTATCCCACATGCGCGCTCCGCAGGATCTCGATGCAGAGTTCCGGAAACTCCATGCCGGCCTGCCGCGCCGCCATCGGGACCAGGCTGTGTCCGGTCATGCCGGGCGAGGTGTTGACCTCGAGGAACGACCAGCGGCCGTCGGGTTTCATGATCAGATCGAGCCGTCCCCACCCGGTGCAGCCGACGACATCGAACGCCAGCAGCGACTGCGTCTGGATCGCGCGCTCGATTCCCGCATCGATGCCCGACGGGCAGAAGTACTTGGTCTCGTCGGAAAAATACTTGTTGTGATAGTCGTAGTTGCCTCCCGGGGCTTCGATGCGAATCAGCGGCAGCGCCTGCTTGCCGAGGATCGACGCGGTGAGCTCGACGCCGGCGATGAACTCCTCGACGATGACCAGGTCGTCGTGATCGCTCGCGGTGCGGTAGGCGTCGGCAAGCTCGTCGCGATCGACCGTGGTTACGCGAGTGATGCCGATCGTCGAGCCTTCACGCGCCGGCTTGACGATGAGCGGCAAGCCGAGCTCGGCAACCACCGACCACCAGTCGGTGCCGGCGTCGACGATGTGATAGCGCGGGGTCGGTATGCCGCTCGCCAGCCACACGAGCTTGGTGCGCCACTTGTCCATCGCCAGCGCGGAGGACATGACGCCACTCCCGGTATAGGGAACGCCGAGCACTTCCAGCGCGCCCTGCACGGTGCCGTCTTCGCCGAAGCGCCCGTGCAGGGCGATGAACACACGCTCGAAGCCATCGCGCTTGAGCTCATAGAGCGCACGCTCTGCGGGATCGTAGGCGTGCGCATCGATGCCTTGCGACTTGAGCGCAGCGAGCACCGCGTTGCCGGAAAGCAGCGAGATCTCGCGCTCCGACGACGGACCGCCCATCAGCACCGCCACCTTGCCGAATTCACTCATTCGTTTCCTGCCTTGCCAATTGCCTCACGATGCGCGCTCTCCGACGATGCGCACTTCGGGTTCCAGCGTCACGCCGGTCGTGGTGCGCACGATGTCGCGCACGTGCTCGATCAACGATTCGATGTCGGCGGCGGACGCGCGTCCTTCCGGATTGATGATGAAGTTGGCGTGCTTTTCGGAGACGCACGCGCCGCCGATGACGTATCCCTTCAGTCCGCAGGTTTCGACCAGGCGCGCCGCGTGATCACCCTGCGGATTGCGGAACACGCTGCCTGCATTGGGCAAATTGAGCGGCTGGGTCGCGATGCGTCGCGCCAGCAGCGACTTGATGCGTTCGCGCGCCACGGCCGCATCGCCCAGTGGAAAGCGAAACCACGCCGCGGTAAAAATACCGTCGAGCGCGTCGCCGCCCGTGCGTTGTACGCTGCGATAGCCGACCGTATAGTCGGCGGGGGTGCGCACCGCGAAGCTCCCGTCGCGCAGCAGGACCTCGACGCGTGCCACATAGCGCCAGGTTTCGCCGCCGTAGCAGCCCGCGTTCATGGCGAGCGCGCCGCCGACGGTGCCGGGAACGCCGGCCAGGAACTCCGCCTCGGCGCAGCCGTGCATCGCCGCGAAGCGCGCGAGCTTCGGGCTGGCGACGCCTGCTTCTGCATAAACGAGTCCGTCGGCAACGGCCAGCACGCCACCCGCATCGTGCATCAGCGCGACCGCGCCGCGATAGCCTCCGTCGCGTACCAGCACGTTGCTGCCCAGCCCGAGCGCCATCAGTGGTTGTGCGGGCGCGAGCTGGCGCACGAACGACGCAAGGTCATCGCGGTCGGCAGGGGCGAAGGAGATTTGCGCAGCGCCGCCGCAGCGCCAGCTCGTATGCTTCGCCAGCGATTCGCCATGACGCAGCCTGCCGCGCAATCCGGTGAACAGCGGCTCGTTCATCATCATTGCGCCGCCAGCGCGAGGGCTGCCTGGCCGATCGATCCGGCCCCCATGGTCAGCACCACATCTCCGTCGCGCGTCAGCGTGCGGACAGCGTCCGGCACGTCGGCGACGTCGTCGACGTACACCGGCTCGACCTTGCCCGCCACGCGCAGCGCTCGGGTGAGCGCGCGGCCATCGGCGGCGACGATCGGCGCCTCGCCCGCCGGGTAGACCTCGGTAAGCAGCAGCGCGTCGACCGTCGACAGCACTGCGACGAAATCCTCGAACAGATCGCGCGTGCGCGTGTAGCGATGCGGCTGGAACACAAGGATCAGGCGCCGGCCTGGAAAGCTACCGCGCGCCGCCGCGATGGTCGCCGCCATCTCCACCGGATGGTGGCCATAGTCGTCGATCAGGGTGAAACGGCCGCCTGCGTCGATGGCGATGTCGCCGAAATGCTGGAAGCGCCGGCCCACGCCGCGGAATTCGCCGAGAGCACGCGCGATCGCGGCGTCGGCGACGCCGACCTCGCGGCCGACGGCGATCGCCGCGAGGGCGTTGAGCACGTTGTGGACGCCCGCGAGGTTGAGACTCACCGGCAGCGCGCCGCCTTTCGCGCCGCGCGCGACGAAGCGCATGCGCGGACCGTCGTGCACGATATCCGTTGCCCGCAACTGCGCATCGTCGGACAGCCCGTAGGTGATGATCGACTTGGTCACCGCAGGCAAGATGTCGCGCACGTTGGCATCGTCGATGCACGCGGCCACCACGCCGTAGAAGGGCAGGCGCTGCGCGAAATTGACGAATGCTTCCTTGAGCCGCGCGAAATCATGGCCGTAGGTCTCCATGTGGTCGGCATCGATGTTGGTGATCACGGCCAGCACTGGCTGCAGCACGAGAAAGGACGCGTCGGATTCGTCCGCCTCGGCGACCAGGAAATCGCCCTTCCCCAGGCGCGCGTTCGCATCCGCCGATACCAGCTTGCCCCCGATGACGAATGTCGGGTCCAGCCCGCCTTCGGCAAGCACGCTCGCAATCAGGCTGGTGGTCGTAGTCTTGCCATGTGTGCCTGCGACTGCGATGCCCTGCTTGAGTCGCATGAGCTCGGCAAGCATCAGCGCGCGCGGCACCACCGGCACGCCGCGCTCGCGTGCGGCGATGACTTCAGGGTTGTCGGCGGCCACCGCGGTTGACACCACGACGACGTCGGCGCTGGCGATGTTGTCGGCGGCATGTCCGGTGGCGATGCACGCGCCGAGCGATGTCAGTCGGCGCGTGATGGCGTTGCTCGAGAGGTCGGAGCCAGTGACGCGATAACCCTGCGTGAGCAGCACCTCGGCGATTCCGCTCATGCCGACGCCCCCGATGCCGACGAAATGCACGCGATTGACCTTATGCTTCATCGCATCTGCGCAGCGGCGATGCACGTCTCGGCGACGCGGCGCGCCGCGTCAGCCTTTCGCAGCGTGCGCGCAGCCGTCGCCATCGCCAGCAGACGCTCGCGCGTCGCCTCGCGAAGCCAGCTGGCCAGGCGCTGCGGCGTGAACTCGGTTTGCAGGATCAGCTCCGCGGCACCGCGCTCACTGAGCGCGCGCGCGTTGTCGACCTGGTGATCGTCCGCGGCGTGCGGAAACGGCACCAGCACGCTGCCGATGCCGACCGCGGCGAGCTCGGCCACGGTGGTCGCGCCGGAGCGGCAGATCACCACGTCGGCCCGTGCGTACGCGGCTGCCATGTCTTCGATGAATGCGACGCATTCGGCGTCGACGCCAGCGCGAGCGTAGGCGTCCTTGAGCGTATCGATGTGCTTGGCGCCGGCCTGATGCATGACCGCAGGGCGCGCCTGTGCCGGCAGCAACGCGAGTGCCTCGGGCACACGCTCGTTGAGCGCCGCCGCGCCGAGACTGCCACCGACCACCAGAACATCGAGTGGACCCGCGCGTCCGCGAAACCGTTCTTCCGGCGGTGCCACCGCGAGAATCGCTTCACGCAGCGGATTGCCCACCCAGGTCACGCCGCGCCGGCCGGTGAAGGTTCGCGGAAAACCGGTCAGGACATGCTCGGCGCCGTAACGCAGAATGCGGTTAGCGAGTCCCGGCTTCGCGTCGAGGTTGTGGATGACGAGCGGGACGCCCTGCGCCAGCGCCATCAAGCCGCCGGGAAACGATGCAAAACCGCCGAAGCCGAGCACGACGTTCGGCCTGCGCCGGCGGATGACGCGGCGCGCCTGTACGCACGCCGAGAGAATCGCAAACGGTCCAAGCAGCAGGCGCAACCAGCCTTTGCCGCGAACGCTGGCGAAGTCGAGCGCCTCGAACTCGAGCTTCTGTTCGGGAACGATGCGCGCTTCCATGCCTTCACGAGTGCCCAGCCAGAACACGCGCCAGCCGTGCGCAAGCAATTCCGCGGCGACCGCGAGCCCCGGGAAGATGTGCCCTCCGGTGCCGCCGGTGGTGATCATGGCGATGCCGCTCATACCGTGAATCCCCGTAGCAGCCGCCGATTTTGGTTTCGGCCGGACGCTCTTGCGTCCTTAACGCGCGCCACGCGCGCGTTAGCCTTCACCGAAATCGAAGGCTGAACTCGCTTCGACTGCGCAGTTTGCGCAAGAAGGGAGGTCATACGGTAAATCCTCGCAGCAGCCTTCGGTTTTCAAAATCTACGCGCAGGAGAACAGCGATTGCGATGCAGTTGACGACGATGCCGCTTCCGCCGAACGAAAGCAGTGGCAAGGTGAGGCCCTTGGTCGGCAGCACGCCCATGTTCACGCCGATATTGATGAATGCCTGCACACCAAGCCAGACGCCGATGCCGTGCGCGACCAGCGCAGCGAACGGACGCTGCAGCCGCGCGGCTTGCCGACCGATCGCATAGGCGCGCACCAGCAACCACGCGAACAGCGCGATCACGACCGCCACGCCGGCGAACCCAAGCTCCTCGGCGATGACCGCGAGCAGGAAATCGGTGTGCGCCTCGGGCAGGTACAGGAGCTTCTCGACGCTGGCGCCGAGGCCGACGCCGAACCATTCGCCGCGCCCGAAGGCGATCAGCGAGTGCGAGAGCTGATAGCCCTTGCCCAGCGGGTCCGCCCACGGATCGCGAAAGCCGGTGAATCTCTGCAGGCGGTAAGGTGCGATCCAGATCAGCAGCCACAGCGCCACCGGCAGCAGGAATCCGAGCCCAATCAGCAGCCGCCAGTCGAGCCCGCCGAGGAACAGGATGCCGAAGGCGATGGCGACGATCACGACGCACGCGCCGAAATCGGGCTCGCGCAGCAGCAGCGCGCCGATCAGGATCATCACTGCGAGCAGCGGCAGGAAGCCGCGCAGCAGCGTCTGCCGAAGCGGCTGCTGCGCATGCAGGAAGTCCGCCTTGCGCACCGCGTAGCTCGCCGCGTAAAGCACGACGAAGAGCTTCATGAATTCGGACGGCTGCAAGTTGAACACGAGCAGCGACAGCCAGCGCTTGCTGCCGTTGACGGCGCGCCCGATGCCGGGGACGAGCACCGCGACCAGCAGCAGCGCGCCGCCGACAAAGAGGTAAGGTGCAATGCGCTGCCAGATCTTGAGCGGGATCTGGAACGAGACGAACGCCGCTACGAGCCCGACGCTGACGAACACCGTGTGGCGCGCGAGAAAGTACCACGGGCGGTAGCCGGTGTACGCCATCGCCTCGGCAGTCGCGATCGACGCCGAATAGACCATGACCAGCCCGATCGCGAGCAACAGCAGCGAAGACCACGCGAGCGTGCTGTCGAAGGTAAGCATCGCACGCGGCTCGCGCGGGGCCGCTGCCAGCGCGGACAACCGCGGGAAGGTCGAGCGCAGGGTAGTGTCTCTAGGCATGCGCAACCTCCGCGGCGTGCCCTGCCACGGCAGCCTTGAAGCGCTCACCGCGCTCGATGTAATCGCGGAACATGTCGAGGCTCGCGCACGCAGGCGAGAGCAGCACCGCGTCACCACGCCTTGCGTGGGCGATCGCACGCTTGAGTGCTGCTTCGAGCCCCGGCGCGAATTCGACCGATGGCTTCGCGCCGGAAAGTGCTGCGGCGATGATCGGCGCATCGCGACCGAGCAGCACCACGGCACGGCAATGCGCGTCGACTCCCGCCTTGAGCGGCGTGAAATCCTGTCCCTTGCCATCGCCGCCGGCGATCAGCGCGGCGGGCCTTTCGATGCCTTCGAGCGCTGCCAAGGTCGCGGCCACCGTCGTCGCCTTCGAATCGTTGACGAACAGGACGCCTGCGATTTCGGCGACGCGCTCCATCCGGTGGGGCAACCCCTCGAATGCGGCGAGCGCGGCGAGCACAGGTGCGTCGATCGTCGTGACGGTCGAGATAAGCGCCAACGCGGCGAGCGCGTTCTGTATATTGTGGCGCCCGATCAGCGAGAGCGCTTCGCTGCGCAGCATCCGCGTGGCGCCGCGCGCGAGCCAGGTTTCGCCCGCCTGCGACACCAGCCCCCACTCGTGGTCGGCGCGCGGTGCGTCAGCACCGAAGGTCTCGAGCGGTCGCCCGGGCAGTCGCATCGCCATCGAACGCGCGTCGTCGCGATTGAGCACCTGCACACCGTCGCCGGAAAAGATGCGCGCCTTCGCCGCCGCGTAATCGTCGATCCCGCGGTAGCGGTCGAGGTGATTCTCCGAAACATTGAGCACGCACGCCGCCGTCGTGGCCAGATGCGTCGTTGCCTCCAGCTGAAAGCTCGACAACTCGACGACGAACACGTCGGGCCACGCCTGTCCGCGCTCGTGCGCTGCGAGCACGTCGAGTACGGGCTCGCCGATGTTGCCCACGACTTCGGTGGACAGCCCCGCCGCGCGCAGCAGCGCGCCGGTGAGCGTCGCCACCGTGGTCTTGCCGTTCGAGCCGGTCACCGCGAGCACCCGCTGCCCCGCCGGCAGCGCGCGCGCGAAGAGCTCGATGTCGCCGGCCCATTCCACCCGGCGCGCCAGTGCGGCCGCGATCGGCGGTTGGCGCACGTCGACACCCGGGCTGGTCACGATCAGGTCGACGTCGTCGAACGTCGAATCGGTGAACGCGCCAGTGGTCAGCGCGACACCGGGGAGCTCGGCGACGAGCTGAGCCGCGCACGGCGGCTGCGCGCGCGTATCCGCCACCCGAACCGATGCACCGCGACGCGTCAGGAAGCGCGCCGCGGACAACCCAGTGACACCCAGGCCAAGCACGACAGCGCGGCGCTTGCGCAGGTCCATGGCTAGCGCAGTTTCAATGTCGAGAGGCCGAACAGCACGAGCAGCATGGTAATGATCCAGAAGCGGACCACGACCTGGTTCTCCTTCCAGCCCTTGAGTTCGTAGTGGTGATGAATCGGCGCCATGCGGAAGACCCGCCGCCCGGTGGCCTTGAACGACGCGACCTGGATCACCACCGACAGCGTCTCGACGACGAAGACGCCGCCCATGATGAACAGCACGATCTCCTGGCGAACGATGATCGCGACCACGCCCAGCGCCGCGCCGAGCGCGAGCGCGCCCACGTCGCCCATGAACACTTCGGCGGGATAGGCGTTGAACCAGAGAAATCCCAGCCCGGCACCGGCGATCGCACCGCAGACGACGGCGAGCTCGCCCGCGCCGGGGATGTGCGGAAGAAACAGATAGGTCGAGTAGTCGGCGCGCCCGGTGACATACGCAAACACGCCCAGCGCGGCCCCCACCATCACCGTCGGCATGATCGCCAGGCCGTCGAGCCCGTCGGTGAGATTGACCGCGTTGCTCGAGCCGACGATCACGCAGTACGAGAGCACGATGAAGCCCCAGACGCCGAGCGGATAGCTGATGGTCTTGAAAAAAGGCACGATCAGATCGGCCTTCGGCGGCAGGTCGAGATTGAAGCCGCTGCCGAGCCACGCGTAGAACAGCTGGAAAAACTGTGTGTTCGACGGTGCGGATACCGAGAAGGCGAGATAGATCGCCGCGATCAGCCCGATCGCGGATTGCAGGACGAACTTGGTGCGTGCCGAAAGGCCCTTCGGATTCCGATGGACAACCTTGCGATAGTCGTCGACCCATCCGATCGCGCCGAAGCCGATGGTCACGATCAGCACCAGCCAGATGAAGCGATTGCGCAGGTCGGCCCAGAGCAGTGTCGTGATCACGATCGACACCAGGATCAGCGCTCCGCCCATCGTCGGCGTGCCCGCCTTGGAAAGGTGCGTTTGCGGACCATCGTCGCGCACCGACTGGCCTATCTTGAATTGCGCCAGCTTGCGGATCATGCGCGGTCCGAGCACGAAGGAGATCACCAGCGCGGTCATCGTCGCCAGCACTGCGCGAAGGGTGATGTATCCGAACACGTTGAAGGTGCGTATCTCGGTGGAGATCCAGTTGGCGAGGGCAAGCAGCATCAGTGAGCTCCCGCCGCCCTGCCGGTCAGCGCCTTCACCACCCGCTCCATGCGCATGAATCGCGATCCTTTGACCAGCACCGTGCGCGAGGTCATCGGCTGCAGGGCAGCGATCAGCGTGTCGACGCTTTCGAAGTGCTCGCCGCTCTCGCCGAACGCCGCCGCCGCGTTCTGCGCGAGGTCGCCGACCGCGCACAGCCTCTCGATGCCGGCTGCGCGCGCGTACGCGCCGACTTCGCGATGAAAGATGGCCCCCAGCTCGCCGACTTCACCCATGTCGCCAAGCACCAGGCAGCGCGGCTCGGGTGCGCGCGCGAGCACCGCTATCGCGGCGCGCACCGAATCCGGATTCGCGTTGTAGGTGTCGTCGATCACCACCGCGCCGTCGACGAGCTCGATGATGCGCAGTCGTCCCGACAGCGGACGAAACGCTGTGAGTGCCTCGGCGGCGTGCGCCAGCGAGGCGCCCGCCGCGGTCGCGGTGGCGATCGCCGCCATCGCGTTGGACACGTTGTGACGGCCCAGCGCGCGCAGGTCGAAGCTCGTCCTGCCCTCGGGTGTCGTCACGTCGACCGTCGTCCCCCAGGTGTCGCTCTGATACCGCGCGGTTACCGCCGCCGGCGCGCGCAGGCCGAAATCGCGCAACACCAGCGCGGCGCCCTCGGCGTTGCGACGAACGACGACTTCGTGCCAGAACGGACCGTAGTCGTCGTCGGAGTTCACGACAACGACGCCGCGTTCCGGCAGCGTGCCGATCAGTGCCGCGTGCTCTGCCGCGACGTCGGCGACGCTTTTCATGAATTCCTGATGCTCGCGCTGCGCGTTGTTGATCACGCCGATGGTGGGCTGCGCGATCGCGCCGAGCTGCGCGGTCTCGCCAGGGTGATTCATGCCGATTTCGACGGCAGCGACGTGGTGGTTCGGGCGCAGTCCGAGGATCGTAAGCGGGAGTCCAATCGCATTGTTGAGGTTGCCCGCCGTGGCGAGGACGTGGCGCTCGCCAAAGGCGACGCGGAGAATGGCCGCGGTCATTTCCTTGACCGTGGTCTTGCCGTTGCTGCCCACGATCGCCGCGACTGGCAGCGTGAAGCGACGTCGCCAATCCGCCGCCAGCTCGCCGAGCGCGCGCAGGGGATCGTCGACTGTGACGAAATTGCCGCCGGTGTCGACCGCACGATCGCGGGCCACCACCGCCGCCACCGCACCGCGCTCGATCGCGCGCGCGATGTAGTCGTGCCCGTCGAAGCGCTCGCCCTTGAGCGCGACGAACAACGCGCCGGGCTCGATGGTGCGCGAGTCGGTACCCACGGAGTCGAACCAGGTGTTCTGCCCGTGCAACGCTCCGCCGATCGCCTGCGCCGCGGTGCGGGTATCCATCATTGCGCCACGCGTGCGTCGAGCGCGCGCGTGGCATGCTCGACGTCGAGAAATGGCGCGCGCACGCCCGCGCGTTCCTGGTAGGACTCGTGTCCCTTCCCGGCCAGGAGCACGACGTCTCCGGCGCGGGCGTCGCCGACAGCCATCGCGATGGCGGCGGCACGGTCGAGCTCGACCGCGTAGCGGCGCTTGCCGGTCGGGCGGATGCCGTGAACGATTTCGCTGGCGATTGCCGCGGGATCCTCGTTGCGCGGATTGTCGCTGGTAACGACGACCCGATCGGCCAGCGTCGCCGCGATGCGGCCCATCTCCGGGCGCTTGCCACGATCGCGGTCGCCGCCGCAACCGAATACGCAAATCAGTTCCCCGCCCGGCTGCACCGCACTGCGCAACGCGGTCAGCGCCTTTTCGAGCGCGTCAGGAGAATGCGCGTAGTCGATCACTACCAGCGGCGCGTCACCGCCGCCCAGTCGCTGCATGCGTCCCGGAGGCGCCTCGACGTCGGAGAGCATGACGATGGCCGCTTCGAATTCGATACCGCTCACCAGCAGCGTGCCCAGGACGCCGAGCACGTTTTGCGCGTTGAATTCGCCGACCAGGCGTGTGTCGAGTTCGCCCCGGCCCCAAGGCGTCTCAACGTTGAGCGAGAGGCCGCGCGCGTTGGACGCAAGCCGCGAGCCCCTGACGTCGGCAGCGCCGAAGCCGTAGCTCAGCACCTTGCGTCCGCGTCCGCGAGCGGCGTCGAGCAGGCTTCGGCCGAAAGCGTCATCGGCGTTGATCACTCCCACCCGCAGCGCAGGCCAGTTGAACAGTTGCGCCTTCGCTGCGCCGTACGCGGCCATCGTGCCGTGGTAGTCGAGATGGTCGCGCGACAGGTTGGTGAACAGCGCCACTTCGAAGGAGACGCCGTTGATGCGCCCCTGGTCGATGCCGTGCGACGAAACCTCCATCACCGCCGAGTCGGCGCCCGCACGGCGAAACAGCGCGAGCATCTCGTGCAGCGACGCAGCGTTCGGCGTTGTGTGCGTCGTTGGCCGAATCGAGGTGCCGAGCAGGCCGTTTCCCAGTGTCCCCAGGATCGCCGTGCGGCGCCCTGCCGCATGCAGTGACGACGCGATCCAGTGCGCGGACGACGTCTTGCCGTTGGTACCGGTGACGCCGATCATCCACAGCTCGCGCGACGGATGACCGAACACGAAATCCGCGATGGCACCCAGGCGTGCCTTGAGGTGCTCGAGGGGAAGATGCGGAAGCCGCCAGCCATGATCCCAGTTGAAGCCTTGCGGGTCCCACAGGATCGCGCCGGCGCCGGCGTTGATCGCATCGACAATGAATGTGCGCCCGTCGTGCGTGGTTCCCGGATAGGCTGCGAACGCGTCGCCCGGACGGACGTCGCGGCTGTCGGCGGTAATCCGCGACAGCGGTGTTCCCAGCCGCGCGAGCAGCTCGGCCATTTCGATGTCGGCGCCGGTCAGATCGCGCGCGGCGTTCGCGTCGCCGCTCATGTTTCTTCCTTGACGTCGGTGCCTTCGGGCGGCACCACGACGTTGTTGACTGGCGCGTCGGTCGGCACCGAGAGCATGCGCAACGCCGCCCCCATGACGCTGCTGAACACGGGGGCAGCGACCGCGCCGCCGTAGTACTGTCCGGCCGACGGCTGGTCGATCATGACGGCGACGATCAGGCGCGGGTTGGATACCGGCGCGAAGCCGACGAAGGACGCGACATATTCGGTCGCCGAATAGGTCTTGCCGTCGAGTTTGTGCGCGGTCCCCGTCTTGCCGGCAACGCGGTAGCCGGGCACCTGTGCCTTCGGTGCGGTCCCCCCCGGAAGCACGACCATCTCCAGCATGTGGCGCACCGCGCGCGCGGTCTCCGGAGTGATGACGGGTCGCCCCGCGACCGCGCCGTCGACCTTGAGCAGCGACACTGGCTTGAGCTCGCCGTCGCTCGAGAACACCGTATAGGCGCGCGCGAGCTGCACCAGATTCACCGAGATGCCGTGACCGTAGGCGATGGTGGCCTGCTCGATCGGACGCCAGCTCTTGGCCGGCCGCAGCCGACCGCCGACCTCGCCGGGGAAGCCTGTGTGCGGCGCGGTGCCGAATCCCGCTTCGGAAAGCGTTTGCCACATCGTCGACGACGGCAGCGACAAGGCGATCTTCGCCGCGCCGACATTGGACGATTTCTGGATCACCTGTTCGACGGTGAGCGCGCCTTCGCGGTGGGCATCATGGATGGTCGCGCCGCCGATGGTCAGTGTGCCGGGAGCGGTGTCGATGATCGTTGAAGGCGTCACCTTGCCGGCGTCCAACGCTGCGGCGATAGTAAACGGCTTCATCGACGAGCCCGGCTCGAAGGTGTCGGTGAGCGCGCGGTTGCGCATCTTGCTGCGCACGGTGCGCGTGCGGTTGTTGGGGTTGTAGACCGGCCAGTTGGCCAGCGCGACGATTTCGCCAGTTTGCGCATCGATCATGACGATGGCGCCGGCCTGCGCCTTGTTGAGCTCGATCGCCGCCTTGAGCTCGCGAAAGGCGAGATATTGGAGCCGGCTGTCGATCGCCAGCGCGAGATCTCGGCCCTCCTGCGGCGCGCGGATGCTGGCGACGTCCTCGACGATCTCGCCTCGACGGTTGATGATCACCCGCCGGTTGCCAGGCTTGCCGCCGAGCCACGATTGCTGAGCGAGCTCGATGCCCTCCTGGCCAACGTCGCGATCGCCGGTGAAGCCAACGATCTGACTCATCACTTCACCGCCCGGGTAGTAGCGCCAGTATTCGGTCTCGTCGTGAATTCCCTTGATCTGCAGCGCCGCGATGTGATCGGCGACATCGGGAGCGACCGGTCGCTTGAGATAGATGAAATCCCCCGCGCTGGCCAGCTTGCGATTGAGTTCGCCGGGCGGCATGTCGAGCGCGCTCGCCAGCGCGCGCAGCTGATCGGGAGTCGCCTCGATCTTTTCGGGCCAGGCCCAGATGGCCTTCACTGGCGTGCTGATCGCCAGCGGCTCGCCCATTCGGTCGACGATGCGGCCACGATGCGCGGGCACCTCCAGATCGCGGCTGTAGCGCGAGCTACCCTGCGCCTGCAGGAAGCCGTTGTCGACCCGCTGCAGATAGAGCGAGCGCGCGAGCAGCAGCAGGAGCAGGAAAAGGAGCGCGCCGAACACCACCGGCGCGCGAAATGCGGGCAGCGGAGGCGCCGGTGCCTTGGCCGGTCTCATCGCTTGAGCTCGTCCATGACCTCGATGCGCGTCGCGTCAGGCAGCTGCATGTGCAGCTGATCGCGCGCCACCTTCTCCACGCGTGCCGGCATCGCCCACGTCGACTGCTCGATCTGCAGCTGTCCGAATTCGACATCGAGGCTGCGCGAACGCGCCTGCTCGCGCTCGAGATCGACGAAGAGCTTTCTCGCCTGATGGCGCGAGGTGACCAGTGAAATCGCGCACCCGACAAGGACGACAAGGAGCAGGACGTTGAGCCTGGCCATCATGTCAGCGGACCGTCCGTTCGCTCGGCGACGCGCAGCGTTGCGCTGCGGGCGCGCGGGTTAGCAGCGATCTCCTGCTCCGATGCGCGTATCGCGCGCCCGACCCGCGCGAGCGGTGGCTGCGGGAGCGCGCGCGTGGCGATGGGAAGCCGAGCCGCGTGCGAGTCACCTCCGAAGGGCTCGCTGTGCCTGCGCACGAACTGCTTGACGATGCGATCCTCGAGCGAATGAAAACTGATCACGGCCAGACGTGCGCCGACGCGCAGTCGCGGCATGATGCGGTCGAGCGCTAGCGGCAATTCTTCAAGCTCCTGATTGATGAAAATCCGTATAGCCTGGAATGTCCGCGTGGCCGGATCCTGACTCCAATCACCGCGCCCGCGCGCGCCGACGGCTTGGGCCACGATCGCCGCCAATTGCCGCGTGCGTGTGATGGGCTCGTGCGCGCGAGACGCAACAAGCGCTCTTGCAATCTGTTGAGCAAACCGTTCTTCACCATAGTCCGCGATCACTCCCCTGAGTTCACGTTCCGAAACGGTAGCGAGCCACGCGGCCGCGCTCGCACCGCGCGACGGGTCCATGCGCATGTCGAGCGGACCGTCGGCGCGCAGCGAGAACCCACGCGACGGATCATCGATCTGAGCCGAGGAGACACCGAGGTCGAGCAGCACGCCGTCGGCCCGCGAGATACCCTCCGCGTCGAGCACCAAGGGCAGCTCCGAGAACCACGCACGGTGGAAACGCAGCCGCGCATCCGACCATGATCGCGCCGCGATCTCGGCGTCCGGATCGCGGTCGATGGCAACGAGCGTCGCCGCCGGTCCAAGCTGCGAAAGGATCCGCCGGCTGTGGCCCCCTCGACCGAACGTCGCATCGACGTAGATTCCGTCGACTTTGAGGTCCAGCGCGGCGACGGCTTGCTCGAGCAGGACTGGGACATGGCTCGCATCGGGCATCAGAGCGAAAAGCCATCGAGCTCGGGCGGCAGCCCGGTCGCGGGCAGCCTGATGGTCTGCGCGGTCTGGTCGGTCCAGCGCGACTCGTCCCACAGCTCGAATTTGTTGCCTTGGCCGACCAGCACGACGTGCTTGTCGAGTGCGGCGTATTGACGCAATGCGGGTGGGACCAGGATGCGACCCGCTCCGTCGAGCTCGACGTCGTCAGCGTGGCCGACCAGCAGGCGCTGGAGATTGCGGATCCGCTCATCGAAGCTCGACAACGCCATCAGCCGCGCCTGGATCGGCTC
>DASXBS010000038.1:0-67883 GCA_036491555.1 Casimicrobiaceae bacterium | reverse complement strand
AGCCTCTATCGCAACGAGGTGACCGACGCGGCGGAACAGGCGGTTTTACTGGCTGTTGAGCGCTTCGCGACGCGCATGTTCTGCCCGGTCCCGCTGCCACAGGCGCACGGCCGCGGCCGGGCACGTCCACAGATGGGGCAGGAGGAGCGCCGCATCGATTGGGATTGCGACACGGTCGAAGTAATCCTGCGCAAGATCCGTAGCGCGGACGGCGCACCCGGCGTGCAGGATAGTCTGTTCGGCTTGCCCTGCTACCTCTATGACGCGTACGCCGAGCGACTCAGCGAACCTGCGGCGCCAGGCACGATCGTCGCGCGTCGCGACGGCGCGGTCCTGCGTGCAGCCGTCGACGGCGGTGTCTGGATCGGCCATGCGAAGCGCGTAGATGCCGCGCTCGCGTGCAAGCTGCCGGTTGCGCTCGCCTTTCCCGCACAAGTCCGAGCGCTGGCCACGTCGCAGGTGCCGCTCGAGGCGCCTTTCGGTGGCACCGGCTACCGCGAAATCCGCTATGAAGAAGACGGTAACATCGGTTACCTCCACTTCCCCTTCTACAACGGCGCGATGAGCACGGCCCAGTGCGAGCGCTTGCTCGCCGCCTACGCGCTCGCGACCGCGCGGCCCACCCGCGTTCTCGTTCTTATGGGCGGGCCGGATTTCTGGTCCAACGGCATTCATCTCAACGTCATCGAAGCAGCCGATAGCCCGGCCGACGAGTCGTGGCGCAACATCAATGCCATCGACGATGTCACGCGCGCGATCCTCGAGACCGATGATCGGATCACCGTTGCTGCCTTGCAGGGCAATGCCGGTGCCGGCGGCGTTTTCATGGCGCTCGCCGCCGACCACGTGTGGGCGCGCCGCGGCGTGATCCTCAATCCGCACTATAAGAACATGGGGAACCTTTATGGGTCGGAATACTGGACTTATCTCCTGCCTCGGCGCGTCAAGCACGGGCGACCGCAAGCGGTTCTGGAGCAACGACTGCCATTGAGCGCAAAAGGCGCGTGTGAGCTCGGCTTGGTCGACCTGGTTTTCGGCGATGACCACGCGGACTTTGTCGCGACCGTGAGAGCGCGCTCTCGCGCACTTGCCGCAGGCACCGAGATCGAAGATCTCGTCGAACGCAAGCGGGTCGCGCGCGCACGCGAAGAAGCCGCCAAACCACTCGCCGCATATCGCGCTGAGGAGCTCGATGAGATGCGGCGCAACTTCTACGGCTTCGATCCGAGTTATCACGTGGCGCGCTCGCATTTTGTCAACAAGACGCCGCCGTCCTGGACGCCGCGCCACTTGGCGGTGCATCGCGACCGGGTAGGCTTTCGCCCACCGGCCCGTTCCGTCTAACTGCGCGCTTCCAGCTATGCGCTCCTGGCTGTGACCATGTACAAGGTCCTCGCAGTGCCCGTCGAGGGGATGCGGCCACTCGATACGGCTCGACACCCCCTCTCCTTTAGTCGCGACGAGTGGGTGCGACTCGCCGCGCTCTACGGCGTAATTGCCTTGCTGCACTTATCCGGTTGGGGGTTGTTTCTCTACTACTCGTCGCGCTACCCAGCGCTGGTCGGCTTGGGCTTCGTCGCCTACATGTTCGGCTTGCGCCATGCCTTCGATGCAGACCATATCGCGGCCGTCGACGATACGACGCGGTATATGTTGCAGAAGGGCAAGCGACCTCTGGGAATTGGTTTCTTCTTTTCGCTCGGCCATTCGACCATCGTATTCTTCATGGCCATAGGGATTATCTTCGCGACGACGGCAGTGAAGCGTGGTCTGCCCGAGTTGGAAAAACTGGGCAGCATTATCGGCACCGGCGTATCCGGCACCTTCCTCTGGGTGATCGGGATACTCAACCTCCTGGTGTTAATGAATATCCTCGAAGTATGGCGTCAGGCCAAGACAGGAAAGCACAGCCACGCCCACCTGGAACAGCTGCTCACGCAACGCGGCTTCCTGAACCGTCTCTTGGGAGGACGGCTGCAGAGGCTCATCAACCATAGCTGGCAGATGTATCCGATCGGCCTGCTCTTCGGCTTGGGATTTGACACTGCGTCGGAGATAGGACTGCTGGCAATGACTGCGGGTGCTTCGGCCGGCAATCTGCCGATCGCCGCGGTGTTCTCGCTGCCGATCCTGTTCGCAGCCGGCATGTCAGCGATGGACACCACCGACGGAGTCCTGATGGCCAAGGCTTACGACTGGGCCTTCGTGAATCCGTTGCGGAAGATTTTCTACAACCTCACCATCACCAGCCTGTCGATTGCCGTCGCACTCGTGATCGGAACCATCGAATTGATGCAGGTCCTTATCGGCATACTGCATCTCGACGGACGCTTCTTCGAGTTTGTCGCCGGCCTCGACTTTGGAATTCTCGGTTATGTGATCGTCGGGGTCTTTCTGGCTGCGTGGAGCATCTCGGTGGCGCTTTGGAAATTCAGTCGCATCGAGGAGCGCTATGGACATCTACATCCGCTCCACGCACATGATCACACGCACGAAAACGGTATCAGCCATTCCCACAAGCACTTCCATTAGCGGCACGCGGGCAGTCAGGCGTTCCGACGCCGCGAGCTTGCTCATGCGCTGAAGCGCACTGCCGTTGCGACCCGCTCCATTACCCTGCGCCAGTACACTGCAGCACGGGCACACCCCAGCGGGACTTCCGTATCGAAGCTGATCGCATCGACGCATTCGTCCTGCGCAAGCGGTTCCCGCACTTGCAACTGATGGTCGAGCACCGCCAAGTCGGAAGGACTGTTCCGCGCGTGGTGCGACGAGTGGTCGCGTCGCGTCCCGCGAAGCGCGTGGGCCGAACGCAGCGCGATCGTGGACTGCGCACGTCTTTTGCTCGCGCATCGTGCGGCGCTCGCCGACCCTTCGGTCAACGACGGCGGCCTGATGCGCCGCGCGCTGGCGTCGCGGCTGTCTGTGCTCTATCGTCGCGCTACGTCGGAACCTGCGGCAGCGTTCATCTTCCTCGCCCTGTCCGCGCTCGATATGGAGCGGTTGCGTGGCGAGCTGTTGCGGCGAGCAATCTTTGCTCTGCGGACGATGTGAAGTCGCTGATCAAGTGGGTGCTTGCGCAGTAGCCGCCTTAACCATCGACTCGAGCCGGCGCCATGCCGGCATTTTTTTGGGTCATCCCGTCTAGGCGGTACTGCTTGGCTCTGCGTGCATCTCCGCACGCGTCAGCGCAAGCGATCCAACACCCCGAGCTGTACCGAAGCGGCTACTCGTCCGGCGCTTTATGCGCGATGCCCTTGTGGCAGTCGATGCAGGTCGCGGCCTTGGCCAGGAACTGCTCGTGCATGGGCCTGACGAAATCCTTCTGTTTGGCGACGATCTCGGTATTGAACTTATGGCAGTGCTGACAGTTTTCGGAATCGTTGGCCTTGTACTCGGCCCACACCGAATTGGCGAGCCGCAGGCGCTCCTTGTTGAATTTCTCCTGGGTCGAAATCGTCCCACGCATTTCCTCGATCGCGTCGTGGATGCCTGCTTTTGCCTTGTACCAGAGTAACTGCGGATAGCGGTCCGGAATATGACAGTCATGACATCCTGCCTGCACGCCGAACTCATTGGAATGATGCGAGCTCTGCTGATATTCGTTGGCGACCCACTGCATGCTGTGGCATGCGCCGCCGCAGAACTCGTTGGTTCCAGTCGCCACAACCATGACCTGGGTAACGATAGTAGCGCCGGCACCGACGGCAATCCCGATGATCAGCAACGACAGCACTGACCATTTCACGCTGGGTGTCGACAGTCGATGCCAGACGCGTGAGAGGGCACCGCGTCGCGGTTCTTCGTTTCTGGCTGTCGGCACGGTCGTGGTCTCCTTGGCGATCGTTCGCGTGATCTCGAGTGGCCGTGCGCTATGGCCCGCGAGCGACTCTTCAGCACCCTACGGCAGCGCGGGCATCGAACCCTTGACGCAGATCAAGGCGGAGCTTATGCCAAGCCCCGGCACGACATCAAGCTTCTCCGGTCCACGCCGATGCCATGACCGGCACCGCGCGTCCGCCAAATCGATAAGCGATCCCGGCGATGCAGCGCGTCCCGAACCACCGATCAAGGCGTGGCTTGACGGGTCGGATCGGTGACTTCGAGCAACTCGCGCCCGCGGGCTTCCGCGACCGGGTCGGCGCAGAATGCCTCCGGCGAAACCCGTCGCGCGCGCCGCTGCAGAATCGTCCACCACAATAATCCGCCGACGCCCAGCAATGCGAATGGCCCTCCCCACAACAACCACGTGATGCCCTTGACGGGTGGATCATAGAGGACAAAGTCGCCGTAGCGGGCGACGAGATAAGCCTTGATCTGCTCGTCGTTCTTGCCGCTTTCGGCAAGACCCCGAACCTCGCGGCGCAGATCATCGGCGAGCCCCGCGTTGGAATCTGCCAATGTCTGGTTCTGGCACACCAGACAGCGCAGCTCGGTCTCGAGCTTCTTGAGCCGCAGGTCGAGCGCGGCGTCCGCCGCCGGAGCTTCCATCTTCGTCGCGCCCGTCCCCGGCGCTGCGATGCACGTGACCATCGCGAGCACGACGAGGCCACGCAGGATCACTTCTGCAGCTCCCGGGCCAGTGGCAGGATCTTTTCCTTCAGCGACTCCATGGTGAGCGGCCCGATCTGTTTGTAGCGTATGACGCCTTCCTTGTCGATCAGGAACGTCTCGGGCACGCCGTACACGCCATAGTCGATGCCGACGCGGCCGTCGAGATCGAGCACGGACGCCGCGTACGGATTGCCGTTCTGTGTGAGCCAGGCACGACCTGCATCCGGCTTGTCCTTGTAGTCGAGGCCGTAGATTGGGACCGAGTTCGATGCCGCGAGCTGCATGAGCAAAGGGTGTTCCTGGCGGCACGATACGCACCAGGACGCCCACACGTTGAGCAGCCACACCTTGCCCTTCAGATCTGTATTGGTGAGGGTGTTTGCAGGGTCGTGCAGCTGTGAAAGCGCGAATGCCGGCGCGGGCTTGCCGATCAGCGGCGATGGCACCTCGCGCGGATCACGGCTCAATCCGACGTAGAGGAACGCGATCAGCACGAGGAAGATCACGAGCGGGATCGACCAGGGGGCGGCTTGCATCGGGCGCTTTATCATGTTCGATCCGCTCAGTCCGCGGCCGCCGATGCCGATGGGGCGGGGCCGATCGCGGCGCTTACCCTGCTGCGGACAGCGAGGCGGTAGCGGCGATCGGAGACGGCGAGAAAGCCACCGAGCGCCATCAGGAATGCGCCAACCCAGATCCAGTCGACGAAGGGCTTGAGATAAACGCGCACGCTCCACGGGCCTCCGATTGCATTCGCGTCGGCAACCGGCTCGCCCAGAGAAACATAGATGTCGCCTGCGATGCGCGTATCGATTGCGGCGATGGTCATCGCCTGCCCAGAGGCGTTGTAGATGCGCTTCTCGGGGTGCAGTGTCTCGACCAGCCGGCCGTCCTTGCGCACCTCGAAGGTGCCGGTGACCGCGCGGTAATTCGGTCCCGGGCCGGGAGCGACACCGAGAAACTTGAAATCGTAGCCACCGACGCTGACGCTTTCATCGACATCCAGGCGCACATCGCGCTCGACTTCGTAACCCTTCACCAGCGTCACGCCGACGATGAACACGCCGATGCCGAGGTGCGCGATGAGCATGCCATAGTACGACGGCGAGTTCGCGCGCAGCGCCGCGATCAGCCCGCCGCGCTGCGTGTTGGCGAGTCGCCCGCGCAAACCGGCGGCGGTGCTCGCGAAAATCCACAGCGCCAGGAACAGGCCGAAGGCAATCAGCGGCGACCAGCGGCCGAGCGCAAAGGGCAGCAGAAGCGCGCTCACCGCGGCGACGCCCAGCGCCCAGCGCAGCCGCGTCCATAGTTCGGGCAGCGGCGCCTTGTTCCAGCGCGCGATCGGGCCGATGCCCATCAGGAACGCGGCGGGCGCCATCAGCGGATAGAACACTGCGTCGAAGTAGGGGGGGCCTACCGAAATCTTGCCCAGGTTGAGCGCATCGAGGAACAACGGATAGAGCGTTCCGAGCAGCACGCTCGCCATTGCCACGATCAGCAGGATGTTGTTTGCCAGCAGCATCGACTCGCGCGATACCGCGCCGAAGGCGCCGCCAAGTCCAACATTGCCCGCGCGCCACGCGAACAGCGCGAGCGAGCCGCCGATCACAACGGCAAGGAACAGCAGGATGAACGTGCCCCGCGCGGGATCGGTGGCGAACGCGTGCACTGACGTGAGCACGCCGGAGCGCACCAGGAACGTCCCCACCAGCGACAGCGAGAACGCGATGATCGCGAGCAGTACCGTCCAGCTCTTGAACGCACCGCGCTTTTCGGTGACGGCGAGCGAGTGGATGAGCGCGGTGCCGGTAAGCCACGGCATGAACGACGCGTTCTCGACCGGATCCCAGAACCACCAACCGCCCCAGCCCAGCGTGTAATACGCCCAGCCGCTGCCGAGCGCGATCCCGACGGTGAGAAAGCTCCACGCCACGGTCGTCCAGGGACGCGACCAGCGTGCCCACGTCGCATCGAGCCTCCCGCCGATCAGCGCGGCGATGGCGAACGCGAACGCCACCGAGAAGCCGACGTAGCCCATGTACAGCACCGGCGGGTGAAACACCATGCCCGGGTCCTGAAGGAGCGGATTGAGATCTCGGCCTTCCGCTGCGGCAGGTATCAATCGCTCGAACGGGTTCGACGTGAACAACAGGAACGACAGGAATCCCACGCTGACCAGACCCATCACCGATACGACCCGCGCGAGCATCGCCGTGGGCAGATTGCGCGAGAACAGCGTCACCGCGATGCTCCAGCCGCCCAGCATCAGCGTCCACAGCAGCAGCGAGCCTTCGTGCGATCCCCATGTCGCAGCAAAGCGGTACTGCAGCGGCAGTTGCGAATTCGAATTTGAGGCGACATTCTGCACCGAGAAATCGTTGCTGATGAACGACCAGGCGAGACAGCCGAACGCCAGCGCCACCAGGAGACCCTGCGCGCGTGTGGCGGGGCGCGCCAGCGCCATCAGTCGCGCATCGCCGGTCGCTGCACCGAGCAGCGGCAGCGTACCCTGGACCACCGCGACCAGCAGCGCGACGATCAGCGCAAAATGTCCGAGCTCCGGAATCATGGTGCGGGTACTCGTGAGGACTCGTGGAGGCTTTTCATGGTCATGCCTTTTTGCGCCGCATCGATCGCGGACTTTGCCTCGGGCGGCATGTAGTTCTCGTCGTGCTTGGCGAGAACCTCGGTGGCATGGAATACGCCATCGGCGCCGAGCGAACCCTGCGCGACGACGCCCTTGCCTTCCTTGAACAGATCGGGCAGCAAACCCGTATAGGTTACCGGAATCGTCTTCGCCGTGTCGGTCACCATGAAAGTTACGGTGAGCGAATTCGGCCCGCGTTTGAGGCTTCCCTCCTGCACCATGCCGCCGATGCGAAAGGCCCGGCCTTGTGGGGCGTCCTTGGCGGCGACCTGCGACGGCGTGAAGAAAAACACCAGGTTGGACTGGAACGCGTTGAGCACCAGCGCGGCAGCCACGCCCAGCGCAGCGAGCCCGGCGCCGATCCAGGCGAAGCGGCGGGTTCTAGGCTTCATCGATTTCGCGCGGTAACGGCATCGGCAGCGCGTGCCGACCGCAGGCGCGCACGCACCGCGAGCGCCTCGACCACCACCAGGAGCGCCGTGAACGCATACGAACCCCATACGTAGAACCCGTAGCCGCCCATTGCAAGAAAGTCGCTGGCGTTCGTCATCGTGCACCTCCGCTGACCCATTGTGCGCCGCGTTCGCGCTCGAGGATGATCGCTCGGACGCGCACGAGCACGACGGCGATCGAATAGAACCAGGCGGCGAAGGCCATGATCAGCATTCCGCCGAGCATCACGCTCGCCATCTTGGGCGCCGCCGTCACGCTTACGCTCGCGCCCTGGTGCAGCGTGTTCCACCACTTCACCGAAAAATAGATGATCGGTACATTCACCGCGCCGACCAGCGCCAGGACCGAGCTGGCGCGATCGGCGCGACGCGGATCGTCGATGGCGTTGCGCAATGCCATGTAGCCAAAGTACAGGAAAAGCAGGATCAGCTCGGAGGTCATGCGTGCGTCCCACGCCCAGTAGGTGCCCCACGTCGGCTTGCCCCAGAGCGCGCCGGTCCAGAGCGCGATCGCGGTGAACATCGCGCCAGTGGGCGCCAGCGCCTGTGCCAGCATCGCAGCGAGCCGGGTATTGAAGCCCAGCGAGATCGCGCACCAGAACGCCATGACCAGGTAGAGGAACATCGACATCCATGCCGCCGGCACGTGGATGAAGATGATCCGATAGGCGTCGCCCTGCTGGGCATCGGTCGGCGCGACCACCAGCCCCACCCAGACTCCGAGAGCCGCGAGCACTGCCGCCGCGACCGCAAACCATGGCGCGAGCCGTCCTGCAAGCGGATAGAACGATACAGGAGCCGCGAATTGGAACCAGCGAATCGATGTCGTCACATCATTTTCCAGAGGTCATTCGAGCGCGATGCGCACCGCGGTGGAGGTGGCGAGCGGCGCGCCGACGGCCGCCGCGATGAGCGCCGCCGCGAGCAGCGAGAGTTGCGGCGCCGCGCTCAGTCCTCCGCGCACCGTCTCGACGGCGCCCGCACCGAAAATGAGGACCGGCACGTACAACGGGAGAATGAGCAGCGCGACCAGCGCGCCACCACCGCGCACGCCCAGCGTCAGCGCGGCGCCTATCGCGCCCAGCAGCGACAGCGTGGGGGTGCCCAACAACAGAGTCAGTGCCAGGACCACGCGCTCCTCTCCCGTTATCCCAAACTGCAACGCCAGCAACGGTGAAACGATGACCAGCGGAAGCCCCGTCGACGCCCAGTGCGCCGCGATCTTGCCCGAGAGGAGTGCCGGCAAAGGATAGGGCGACAAGGCGATCTGCTCGAGGGTGCCGTCTGCAAAGTCCGAGGCGAAAAGTCGCGGCAGCGAGAGCAGAGAAGCGAGCAGTGCCGCAACCCACAGAACTCCGGGTCCCAGCGCGCGCAGCAGCGCTGGCTCGGGCCCCACGCCGAGCGGGAACAGCGTCACCACGATGATGTAGAAAAGAAGCAGCACGCCAAGTTCCGGCCGTGATCGCAGCGCCAGACTCAGATCGCGGCCGAAGGCCCAGGCGACACCGGGCCACGCCGCATTCGGCGGCGGATCGGCGATCATGGCGTCGAAGGGTGTCATTGCAATTGCAGCGTACGCCACGTGCCTTCGCGCAGCGCAAGCGGATGATGCGTTGCGATCATCGCCAGGCCGCCCTGGTCCAGATGCGTGGCGAGCTGGTCCTGCAGCGTAGCGATGCCGGCGGCATCGAGGGCGGTGGTTGGCTCGTCGAGCACCCACAGCGGCCTTGACACCAGGCGCAGGCGCGCCAACCCCACGCGGCGGCGTTGCCCTTGCGAGAGCACGCGTGCCGGAAGCGCGCGCTGCGCTTCCAGCGTCCACGCGCGCAACGCCTCGCGCACCGCCGCCCATTCGGCCGACGTACCGTGCAGCACAGCCAGCGAGCGCAGGTTCTCTTCAGCAGTCAGTTCGTCCTTCAAGGCCGGCGCATGTCCGATATAGAGCGTGGTCGCGCGCGTCGCCGCGTCGAAGGGCGCGCGTGCGATGCCCTGCCACGCAAGGGCGCCGGCGGCCGGATGTGCCAGTCCTGCGACCATCTTGAGCAAGGTGGTTTTGCCGCTGCCGTTGGCACCTGTGACCAGCAAGGCTTCACCCGGTGTGAGCGTAAAGTCGACACCCGCAAAAAGGGTCACGGCGCCGCGCTGCGCGGCCAGGTGCTGCGCTTCGAGCATAGCTCCCGGAAGGTGAGAAACGGCAAAAGCGAAGCCGGATTGTAGCCGAGCGGCTTGCTCGGACATTGATCCGCATCAGGCTTCCGCTATACTGCCGGCTACGGCACCACCTGGTCGATATTGACGCGCAGGCCTCGTGCGCCTGGCTTCACCGGCGTCGTCCTGCCGAACAGGTCGCCCGATTGCGGCATGGCGTCCCCGCTTTTCGATATGCGGGCTTCCACGATCACTTGGGGCGTTGCCGACAACTTGGCGCCAGGTCCCATGCCCATGCTGTCGTCGAGTGTGAATTCACGGGGTAATTCCTTGGCACCGACACGCAGGATAGCCAGCGGCATGCGCGGACCCTCGGCCGCGCGCGCATAAATGAAGACCGTGTCGTTGAGCGCGACCTTTGAAGCGAGCGCGGGATCGATATCGACACGACCGCTGATGCCTCCCGGCGCCACCACAGCGGCAGCCGAGGCAGCGGCGGGCGGGCTTGGGCGGGGCGCATTCGGAGCGTTGGCGGCTGGGGCGGCGACGATCGACGTTGCCGCCATCCCCGGACTTTGCGCGGTGATCTCGGCGATGAACCCCGCGACTTGCCTCGATTCCTCGGACCCCGGGGGCAGTTCTGCGGCGAGCGCCTTCCAATAGCCGAGCGCTTTGGGAAGGTCATGCGCTTCGAGCGCCACCGTCGCGGCAAGCGCCAGCGCCTTCTTGTTCTTGGGGTCGATCGCAAGCGCTTGTGCGACCAGCGCGGCGGGCCTGCCCGCCAGCGTGCGGTTCTGCGTCATCGCCAGAACATCGGCGTAATCGGCGAGCAGGTCGGCGTCGTCATTGATCAGGGCGTTGGCATGCGCGTACGCATCGGCGGCTTCGGGAAAACGCTCGAGCGCCAGATACGATCGTCCGAGCAATATCCAGCCGTCCGCATCCTCGGGGTGTTGCTTGAGCCGCGCCGCGAGCGTATCCACCATCGCCAGGATCTGTTTCTCGCTGACTTCGTGTCCTTTCGCCGCCTCGGCAAGCACAGTGGCGTCGGGCATACCCAGACGGTTATAAATCAGGAAGGCGGCCGTCGGCACGACGACGATCAGTGCGAGAGCTGCCCACCATGCGCGTTTCGGGCGCGGCGAGGCGGGCGTATCGGTGCTTCCGCGTTCCTCCGTGACCCTGCGTGCCAGCTCGGTCAGCGCAGCGTCGCGCTCGGCGTCCGATATCTCGCCGGCAGCGCGTTCGCTATCCAGAGCGCGCTTCTGATCGCGCAAGATCGCAATCGACGCGGCATCGGCGTCGAGCGCGTCGCCGCGCGTTTTCGCGCGCAGCAACGGCCAGACGAGGACAGCGAGCGTGCTGATGACCAGCAATGCAGCCCAGGGCCACAGGAGAGTCATGGTCGGGAGGAAGGCGCCGCGGGATTAGTGCAGCGCGGCAACAGCGCATTATACCGGCCCGGCGTGTCCAGGATGCGCCTCCGGCATCAAGTGCGTCGTCTGCTATGATTTTGCTTCCCCCGCCGCACCCGCTCGAAGGAATCCACCATGCCGGACAACGACATCCGCGACGCCTCGCTCGAGTACCATCGCGCGCATCCGCCCGGCAAGATTTCGATCCTTCCGACCAAGCAGCTCACCAACCAGCGCGACCTGGCGATGGCGTATACGCCGGGTGTCGCCGCGGCGTGCGACGAGATCGTTCGCGATCCGCTGGAGGCGCGCAATCTGACCGCGCGCGGCAACCTGGTCGGCGTCATCACCAACGGCACCGCAGTGCTGGGTCTCGGACCCATCGGGCCGCTGGCGAGCAAGCCGGTGATGGAAGGCAAGGCGGTGCTGTTCAAGAAATTCGCCGGCATCGACTGCTTCGACATCGAGATCGACGAGCGCGACCCCGACAAGCTCGTCGAGATCATCTGCTCGCTCGAGCCCACCTTCGGCGGCATCAACCTCGAGGACATCAAGGCCCCTGAGTGCTTCATCGTCGAGAAGAAATGCCGTGAGCGCATGAACATTCCCGTGTTTCACGATGATCAGCACGGCACCGCGATCATCGTGGCCGCCGCGATCACCAACGGCCTGCGCGTCGTCGGCAAACAGGTCGGGGAAGTGAAACTGGTGTGCTCCGGTGCGGGCGCGGCTGCGCTGGCGTGCCTCGATTTGCTGGTCGGCCTTGGGATCAGGCGCGAGAACATGTGGGTGGCCGACATCGCCGGCGTGGTGTTCAAGGGACGCAAGCAGGAGATGGATGAAAACAAGGCGCGTTACGCGCAGGTCACCGACGCGCGCACGCTCGCCGACATCATTCCGGGCGCTGACATTTTTCTCGGGCTCTCCGCCGCCCGCGTGCTCAAGCCGGAGCTGCTCAAGCTGATGGCCGACAAGCCGCTGATCATGGCGCTGGCCAACCCCGAGCCGGAGATCATGCCCGACCTCGCCAAGCAGGCGCGCCCGGATGCGGTCATCGCCACCGGACGCTCTGATTTTCCGAACCAGGTCAACAACGTGCTCTGCTTCCCGTTCATTTTCCGCGGCGCACTCGACGTCGGCGCGACCACGATCAACGAAGCGATGAAGCTCGCGACGGTACGCGCCATCGCCGATCTCGCCAAGGCCGAGCAGTCCGACATCGTCGCCGCCGCTTACGGCAGCGACGACGTCAAGTTCGGTCCCGACTACCTGATTCCCAAGCCTTTCGATCCGCGGCTCATTGTGCAGATCGCCCCCGCGGTCGCCCGGGCCGCGATGGAATCGGGCGTGGCGACGCGGCCGATCACCGACTTCGATGCCTACCATCAGCAACTGATGCAGTTCGTGTACCACTCCGGCCTGCTGATGAAACCGATTTTCCAGGCCGCCAAGAATTCGCCGAAGCGCATCGTGTTCGCCGAGGGCGAGGAGGAGCGTGTGCTGCGCGCGGTGCAGGTCGTGGTCGATGAGGGTCTGGCCAAGCCGATCGTGATCGGCCGACCGGCGGTGATCGCGCAGCGCCTCGAGCGCTTCGGCCTGCGCATCCGTCCCGGCATCGACATCGAGGTGATCAACAACGAGGATGATCCGCGCTACCGCGCGTACTGGATGGAGTATCACCGGCTGACCGGCCGCAGGGGTGTCACCGAGCAGGTCGCCAAGATCGAGATGCGGCGGCGCCTCACGCTCATCGGCGCGATGATGATCCATATGGGCGACGCCGATGGGATGCTATGCGGCACCTACGGCACGTACGAGTCGCACCGATATTACGTCGACCAGGTTATCGGCCTGCGCCGCGGCGTGCGCGTGAGCGCGGCAATGAACGCGATCTTCATGGATGGACGCACGGTGTTCATCGCCGACACGTACGTGAACCCCGACCCGACGGCCGAGCAGATCGCCGAGATTGCGCTGCTGGCCGCGGACGAGGTACGCCGTTTCGGAATCACGCCGAAAGTCGCGCTGCTATCGCATTCGAATTTCGGCTCGAGCACGCATCCGCAGGCAAAAAAAATGCAGGCGGCGCTGGGGCTGCTCGTTTCCATGGACGGCCAGCTCGAGGTCGATGGTGAGATGCATGGCGATTCGGCGCTGTCCGACCAGGTGCGGCGAGCGGTGCTTCCCAATTCGCGGCTTAAGGGCGACGCCAACCTGCTGATCATGCCGACCATCGATGCCGCCAATATCTCGTTCAACCTGCTCAAGATCGCTGCTGGAAGCGGACTGACGCTCGGGCCGATGCTGCTCGGAGCCGCCAAGCCGGTGCACATCCTGACGCCCTCGGCGACAGTACGCCGCATCGTCAACATGACCGCGCTCACCGTCGTCGACGCCAGCGTCGATCGGCAACCGTCGTTGCTCTAGGTTTGTACCCGCGGCGCCGACAGGCGCCTGAGATGGGCGTCGCGCCGCCGTAGGCGCGCGTTTTGCCCGCTTTGCAAGCCATGGCGAACTGTGCAAGAATCACCTTAACTTGCAGAATCAAGGTGGTAGCGATGCTGGACCGTGACGGGTATCGCCCGAACGTCGCCATCGTCATCGCGAGCTCGAGGAATCTGGTCTTCTGGGGTAAACGGATCCGCGAGCACTCGTGGCAGTTTCCGCAGGGGGGAATCAATCCCGGCGAAACGCCCGAGCGTGCGATGTATCGGGAGCTGAAAGAAGAAGTCGGACTGGAACCGCAGCATGTGAAGATCCTGGGGCGCACCCGCAACTGGCTGCGCTACGAGGTCCCGCAGCACTGGATCAAGCGCGAATGGCGAGGCAGCTATCGCGGCCAGAAGCAGATCTGGTACCTCCTGCGCCTCACCGGTCGGGACAACGACGTGTCTTTGCGCTCGAGCGATCATCCCGAGTTCGACGCCTGGCGTTGGCACGACTACTGGGTGCCTCTGGAAAGCGTCATCGAGTTCAAGCGCGACGTCTACCGGCGCGCGCTCACCGAGCTCGAGCGCTACCTGCACAAGCGACCGCAGACGCGCCGCGAGCGGCTCTACGGCTGGGCGCACACCGTGATGCCGCCGCCGTACTCGACGCCTCCTGGCGACGCGAACTAAAGCCCTGAGCGACAGCTAGAGCAGCACCAGGTTGTTGCGGTGGATGAGCTCGGGCTCGTCGACGTAGCCGAGGATCGCTTCGATCTCCGATGACGGCTTGCGCAGGATGCGCTGCGTCTCGCTCAAGCTGTAGTTGACGAGTCCACGCGCGATCTCGCGCCCGTCCGGATCGATGCACGCCACCACTTCACCGCGCTCGAATGCGCCTTCGCAGGCAACGACGCCGATCGGCAGCAGGCTCTTGCCCTCGCGCAGCAGCGCGCGCGCCGCGCCGGCGTCGACGCGAACGCGTCCGGCGGTGCGCACGTGGTCGGCGAGCCACTGCTTGCGCGCGCCCAGGCTGAGCTTCTCGGCGATGAGCTCGGTGCCCAATGCTTCGCCGGAACAAAGGCGCGCGAGCACGCGCTCTTCGCGACCATCGGCGATCACCGTGCTGGCGCCGCTGCGGGCGGCGCGCTTGGCGGCAAGAATCTTGGTCAGCATCCCACCCTTGGAAAGCTCCGAGGCCGCGCCGCCGGCCATCTGCTCGAGCGCCGGATCGCCAGCGCGAGCGCTGCGCACCAGCGCCGCGGCGGGATCGACGCGCGGGTCGCTGCTGTACAGGCCCGCCTGATCGGTCAGCAGCACCAGCACGTCGGCCTCGATGAGATTGGTCACCAGCGCGCCCAGCGTGTCGTTGTCGCCGACGCGGATTTCCTCCGTTGTCACGGTGTCGTTTTCATTGATGACCGGGATCACGCCCAGCGCCAAAAGCGTAAGCAGCGTCGAGCGCGCGTTGAGATAGCGCTTGCGATCGGCCAGGTCCTCGTGCGTGAGCAGGATCTGCGCGGTGTGCAGGTCGAAGCGCGAGAAGGCCGCTTCGTACGCCTGCACCAGTCCCATCTGACCGACCGCCGCCGCCGCCTGCAGCTCGTGCATCGCGGCCGGACGATCTTTCCAGCCGAGGCGCTTCATGCCTTCCGCGATCGCGCCAGAGGACACCAGCGCAACTTCCTTGCCGGCGCGGCGCATGGTCGCGATCTCCTCGGCCCAGCGCGCGACCGCGGCATGGTCGATGCCGCGTCCTCCCGCGGTGACCAGGCTGGAGCCCACCTTGATGACGACCTTGCGCGCCGCCGCGACCGACGAGATCGGGGGCGAAGTTGATTGGTCCGCGCTCATTACGCCTCGTTGATCTCGGTGCTTGCCATCGCAGGATGCTGCTCGAGCCAGGCCTGGATCGCGAACACCAGCTCGCGACAGCCGCCTCCGTCGATCGCGCTGACCGCGAACAGTGGACCCTTCCACCGATACGACTTGACGAAGGCGGCGACTCGCGCCGCGCGCTCGTCCTCGTCGATGAGGTCGAGCTTGTTGAGCACCAGCCATCGCGGCTTGTCGGCGAGAGCGGGATCGTAGCGCTCGAGCTCGCGCACGATCGCGCGTGCATCGGCGACGGGATCGGTTGCCTCGTCAAAGGGCGCGAGGTCGACGATGTGCAGCAGCAGGCGCGTTCGTTGCAGGTGGCGAAGGAACTGATGGCCGAGTCCCGCACCGTCGGCGGCGCCTTCGATCAGGCCGGGAATGTCGGCGACGACGAAGCTCTTGTCCTGGTCGACGCGTACAACGCCGAGATTGGGCGCGAGCGTGGTGAACGGGTAATCGGCGACCTTCGGCTTGGCCGCGGAGATCGCGCGGATCAGCGTCGATTTGCCGGCGTTGGGCATACCGAGCAGCCCGACGTCGGCGAGCACCTTGAGCTCGAGACGCAGTCGTCGCTGCTCGCCTTTTTCTCCGGGCGTGGCTTGGCGTGGCGCGCGGTTGGTGCTCGACTTGAAGTGAATGTTACCCAGGCCGCCGCTGCCGCCCTTGGCAACCAGCGCGGTCTGCCCGTCGGCCGCCAGATCGGCGAGGGTTTCGCCGGAGTCGGCGTCGGTGATGACCGTTCCCACGGGTACGCGCAGCGTGATGTCGTCGGCGCCGCGCCCATACTTGTCCGCGCCGCGGCCATTTTCGCCGCGCTTGGCGCGATGAATGCGCGCGAAACGGTAGTCAATGAGCGTATTGATGTTGCGGTCGGCACGCATGTAGATGCTGCCACCGCGGCCCCCGTCGCCGCCGTCGGGGCCGCCGCGCGGGATGTACTTCTCGCGGCGAAACGACGCGATGCCGTTGCCGCCGTCGCCGGCGATGACTTCAATCGCGGCCTCGTCGATGAACTTCATGCTGCGGGTCGCGCGTCGGTGCGCCGGAAAAGGAGATAGCGTTCGGTGCTGTCGCCGCGGCGGCGACCTTCCCACACCGGCACCCATGCGGAGTCCGGGGGCGTATCGGAATCGTCGCGCCCAACCTGCATGAGCAGCGACTGGCATGCGTGCCCCGGCTCGATCTCGTCGCGGACCGTGACCAGGCCGATGAAATACTCGAACAGCGCGCGCTGCGGCTCTCCGAGATTATGGCTGGCCACACACCCACCGGCGGGAAGCTCGGGCGCGAGTGACTCCACCACCGGGCGATAGCTGCGACGCGAATCGAGATACGGCAACCAGATGGTCATGTACAGGCCCCACACCAACGTCATGCCCGCCGCCCAGTTGAGCACGGCACGGCGGTTGGACCGGCGCGCCGGACGCACCAGCACGACCCAAAGTAAAGACAGGAAAACTCCGATCGCCAGCGCCAGCCACTGCACAGGCGGCTGGTATCCGGGTTGCGTGTCATTGAACAGTCGCGCCACAGCTTCTGGCAATCCATTGCGCCAGGATTCGCCCCAAAGCGCCCAGACCAGTACCGCGAGCAGGCCGAAAGTGAGGATGCCAAACCAGTCCAGAAGCCCAGAGGCGCCGCGCTTGAGCGTATCGATCTCGGCCGAAGCGAGCAACGACAGCGGCACCAGCACCGACAGTGCGAGCAGCGCGCGCGGCTCCGCCGCGGTCACCGAGAGGATTACCGTAATAACCACTGCCGCAGTCGCGGGGAGTGTCACGCCGGCGCTGCCGAGGCCGCCGTTGTCGCCGCGACGACGCACCCAGAGCGTCCACAGCGCGAGCGGCAGAACGGGAAACGCGAACCATGGCAGGTTCTTGGCGTACCAGTAGAGATCGACCGGCGGTGCGTTGACGGTCTGGCCGAAAAAGCGGTGAATGTCCTGTGCGTGCAGCCACTGCGCATACAAGGCGGGATCACGTGCGTACAGCGCCCACGGCCACACCGCGATCAGTGGTGCTGCGAGCGCGAGCGCGAGCGCCAGCGTCACGACCTGGTGGCGTGTGCGCCACGGCCGAAACATCGACACCAGCAGCGCAGTCGCCGCGATGAGCGCAAGGCCGAGGCTGCCCCTGCATAAAAAGGCCAGCCCGGCAGAAAGCCCCAGCAGCGCGCCGCTAACTGCATAGCGGCGCGGCGAGAGCGCGAGCGAATAAAGCGCAAGCGCATACGCGGCGAGCAACCCGACTTCTGGAGCCATGTAATGGGCGCGATCCCACAATCCCACGCAGCCGATGAAAAGCAGCACGGGAAGCCAGCGAAAGGCACGCCCGTAGAGCTCGCGACCGCAAAGGGCGAGCAGCCACAGCGTGAGCGACAGGCAAACCGCATTGGCGACCCTCGCACCGTCATGCAGGCTCAGCAGCGGCGACAACATTGCGGCGCTGGCGGCGGCAAGCGCGTAATACAGCGGGGCGCGCTCGGGCAAAGCCGTTCCCGCAATATGCGCGACGACATAGTCGTGGCGCTGCAGCATCTCGTGCGCCACGCCGATGCTGGTGGCGTCGTCAGGTTTCCACGGGTCGTGGCCGAACAGTCCGAGCAGCACCCAGGTCGCGCACAACACGACCAGCCCCGCTTGCTTGAGGGCGCGATACGGGCCGGATGGTGAAAGCCCCGCGGCGTCGTCCAGGCTGGTCGATTGAGCTTCGGCGAGAGGCATCGCGGTCGGAGAAACAAAAAAGGCAGCCGAAGCTGCCTTTCATGCGTCAGGTAGTGATCAGTACACGCGCGACCGTCAGGCGGCCTTGGGGGCGGCCTTCGAAGCGGGCTTGGTCGCGTAGCGCTGGCGGAACTTCTCGACGCGCCCGGCGGTGTCGACGATCTTCTGCTTGCCGGTATAGAACGGGTGGCAAGCCGAACAGACTTCGACGTGCAGGGGCTTGTTCACGGTCGATCGCGTCGTGAACGTGTTTCCGCAGCTGCAGGTGACCTGGATCTCGCTGTAGCTCGGATGAATGGCTGTCTTCATCGAATGCCTCAGAGGAATTCTCGAAAATTTCGATTTCGCGATGCGCGCCGCGCGCCGGGCGTCGGGTGCTTCCCGCGAACGGGAGAGCCGAGCGGGGCCGGTAAGCGCCTTCTCGCAGCAAAACTGGCCGATTATGAGCTTTTTCTTGTTGCAGCGCAACGTTGGGCCTACTTCCCAGAGTGGGGCCGGGGTTCATGGATTCAAGGCTTCCGAGCGATTGCACAGAGCTAACCAAGCAGGGTCATAAGACCTAGTGCTGCCAGGGTCACCCCGGAAACCTGTCCGAACCAAGGCCCGGGAGCGACCAGCCTTTCGACGCTCACGAACAGCGTCAGCGCGAAGATCCAGGCAAGGTTCATGACACCGTAGACGAACAGCAACGCCATCAGCAGGCCGCAGCAGCCGACGCAGTATGCGCCGTGCGTCACTCCCATGCGCAGCGCGCCGGGAGCGCCCTCGTGCCAGTGCGCCTGCAGGAACGCAAGTGGCGTCGCGCAGGCAGTGAGGCACACGCGCTTTCGCGCAGACCACTGGTACAAACCCGCGAGGATCAGCAAGGTGCCCGAAATGAAACGGTTGCCGAGCACCGCAGCGGGGGACACCAGCGCGGCGTTGTGCAGCCCCCATTGCGCTGCCGTCGCGACGATGCTGAATGAAGTCCATACCAGCAGGTATCCGGCGACGAACAGGACGCTCGCGGCGGGTACGAACGGAGAACGCGCCGCTTGCAGCCGGCGGTGGATGAGGATCGCGGGCGCGGCGGCGGGGACCATCATCGCCACCATCATGACCGCCCACATGACGAAGACCAGCGCCAGGTCGGCCGGCGACCAGGCGCCGGCGCCGGGCATCGCCATGTCGACCACGTCCATATGGCGCATCGCCCAGTCCTCGTAGACCAGGTACGACCAGCTGGCCACGACCAGCGCGATGAGCGCTGCGAGCAGTGCGATACGACCGTGTGGGGCTCGCTGCGCGCTCGCCGTCGCAGACCCGGTCGATGTGCTGCCGCGCGGAGCGTGCATGAACGTGAAGCGCGCGGGCTAGCCCCTGCGCATCGAGTCGAAGAACTCTGCGTTGTTCTTGGTCTGCTTGACCTTGTCGACCAGGAATTCGGTGGCTTCGAGGTCGTCCATCGGATAGAGCAGCTTGCGCAGCACCCACACCTTCTGCAGCACGTCTTGCTTCAGCAACAACTCTTCCTTGCGCGTTCCGGAGCGGTTGACGTTGATCGCCGGATAGGTGCGCTTTTCCGCCATGCGCCGGTCGAGATGAATTTCCATGTTGCCGGTGCCCTTGAACTCCTCGTAGATCACGTCGTCCATGCGCGAGCCGGTGTCGATGAGCGCTGTTGCGATGATAGTGAGCGAGCCGCCTTCCTCGATGTTACGCGCGGCGCCGAAAAAACGCTTCGGGCGCTGCAGCGCGTTGGCGTCGACGCCGCCGGTCAGCACCTTGCCGGAGGCGGGCACGACGGTATTGTAGGCGCGAGCGAGACGCGTGATCGAGTCGAGCAGAATCACGACGTCCTTCTTGTGCTCCACCAGGCGCTTGGCTTTTTCGATCACCATTTCAGCGACCTGCACATGGCGTGTCGCGGGCTCGTCGAAGGTCGACGAAACCACTTCGCCACGCACCGAGCGCTGCATTTCGGTCACTTCCTCCGGACGCTCGTCGATCAGCAGCACGATGAGCATCACCTCCGGATAGTTGGCCGCGATCGAGTGCGCGATGTGCTGCAGCATCACCGTCTTGCCCGACTTGGGCGACGACACCAGCAGGCCGCGCTGGCCCTTGCCGATCGGGGCGATGATATCGATGATGCGGCCGGTCATGTTCTCCTCGGCCTTGATGTCGCGCTCGAGGATCAGTGCCTCATCAGGAAACAAAGGCGTGAGGTTTTCGAAGAGAATCTTGCTTTTGGCGTTCTCCGGTGGCTCGCCGTTGACCTTGTCGACCTTGACCAGCGCGAAATAGCGCTCGCCGTCCTTGGGGGTGCGTATCTCGCCTTCGATCGTGTCGCCGGTATGGAGATTGAAGCGGCGGATCTGGGAAGGCGAGATGTAGATGTCGTCGGTGCCGGCGAGGTACGAGGTGTCCGGAGAACGCAGGAAACCGAAGCCGTCCGGCAATACTTCCAGCGTGCCGTCGCCGAAGATGCTCTCGCCCTTTTTCGCTTGGTTCTTGAGCAAGGCGAAGATCAGGTCGTGCTTGCGCATTCGGTTCGCGCCGTCGATCTCGTTGGTATTCGCGATCTCGACGAGCTCGGTGACGGGCTTGGACTTCAGTTCTGACAGGTGCATGGATGGACTGGGGAAGGGAGGGGCGGGCAAGGCGGCCCTAAGGACACTCGCGGCCGCGCAAAATAGATCTGGGAGGTTGGCGCCCGAGGATTCCGCGGCGCCGGTGGTGACACGTCGCGGAGATGGCCTCCGCGAGGTGCACTTCAATGGGTCAGAAGCCTAGCCGGTTCAAAGATGGCTGTCAATAAACGCCGTCAACTGCGATTTCGACAGGGCGCCCACCTTCTGAGCGGCGATCTCGCCGTCCTTGAACAGGATAAGCGTAGGAATGCCGCGAATACCGTATTTGGCGGGCGTGCCCGGGTTGGCGTCGATATCGAGCTTGGCCACGGTCAGGCGTCCCGCGTAGTCCTTGGCCACGTCGTCGAGAATCGGCGCGATCGTTTTGCACGGTCCGCACCATTCGGCCCAGTAGTCCACCAGCACTGGCGTTCCCGATTTCAGCACGTCGGACTCGAAACTCGCATCGCTCACGTGCTTGATGTTTTCGCTCATGGATTCCTCGCTGCGTGCCGACCGGAAGTCCGGACGCCACGTCCTGATAAGCATAAATTAGCCCAAAGGGGTTGCATGCGCAAGCGGCGCGGCCGCCCTCCGAGCTGTCGGAACCATGAACGAGCGCGTAGGCCAATTTGGTAGAATTGGCATTCCTTCGCTTGCGTTCCACGCGCACGGACCATCGCCGCAATGACCTACGTCGTCACAGAGAGCTGCATTCGCTGCAAGTACACCGATTGCGTGGACGTCTGTCCGGTCGACTGCTTTCGCGAAGGGCCCAACATGCTGGTGATCGATCCGGACGAATGCATCGACTGCACCCTTTGCGTCGCCGAGTGTCCGGTGGAGGCGATTTTCGCGGAAGACGACGTGCCCGATGACCAGAGGGAATTCACCGCGATCAACGCCGAGCTTGCCAAGCTGTGGAAGCCGATCATCGAGCGCAAGCCGGCGCCGCCGGATGCCGACGACTGGAAAGAGGTCAAGGTCAAGCGCCAGATGCTCGAGCGCTAGCCCGCGAGTTTGACCGCGGCGCGCGCGCGCCCGTAAAATGGCGCAGTTTTTGCACCCGCGCCGGCTTTGGCGCCAATCGCAGCGAAAGACGGTCGATGCCCAGGTTATCCGTGTTGTTCCTTCTGCTGGCGATGCCCGCGTTAGCATGCGCGCAAACGGCCGCGCCGACGGGAAGCGCCGCCGAAGGCGCGAAAAAGAATCAGATGTGCCAGGGTTGTCACGGCATCGTCGGATGGCGGACGGCCTATCCCGAGGTTTACAAGGTGCCCAAGATCGGCGGCCAGCATGCCGCCTACATCGTCAAGGCGCTGACCGAGTACAAGAGCGGCGAGCGCAATCATCCGAGCATGCGCGCGATTGCGGCGTCGCTATCCGACCAGGACATGGCCGATCTCGCCGCGTATTACTCCGGTGCGGCACCGATGACTGCGAGCAAGTGATGCGACTTTTCACGAAACCGCCAGCTGTCATGGTCCTCTGCGCAGCGCTGTCCCTCTCGGCGCCGCTGGCATCGGCCGCGGGCGATGCGCGCGCCGGCGAGGCGAAGGCGAAGGAAGTCTGTCAGGCATGTCACGGCATGGACGGCAACAGCGCGGTCGCGGACTATCCGAAAATCGGCGGCCAGTACCCGGACTATCTCTCCAAGGCGCTGCGAGACTACAAATCCGGCGCGCGCAAGAATCCCATTATGGCGGGATTCGCCGGCACGCTGAGCAAGCAGGACGTCGATAACGTCGTCGCGTACTACTCGTCGCAGCCGCCGGCGGTCGTTACCAAGCACTAGCAGCACGGATTGGCTGTTGCCGCCGGACCTCAGAGGCGGCGCCCCGGCTTGCGCGGATTCTCGCGCGGCGTCCGCGGCAACGGCGGGACGTCACGTGTCTTGTGCTTGTACTCGCACAGATCCTCGATCACGCATTCCGGGCACTTGGGCTTGCGCGCGATGCACGTGTAGCGGCCGTGCAGGATCAGCCAGTGATGCGCGTCGTGCTGGAATTCCGGCGGCGTGAATTTCACCAGCTTCGCTTCCACCGCATCGGGCGTGGCGCCCGGCGCGAGTCCGGTGCGGTTGGCGACGCGAAAAATGTGCGTGTCCACCGCGATGGTTGGCTGCCCGAAAGCGACGTTGAGCACGACGTTCGCGGTCTTGCGGCCCACGCCCGGCAGCTTGATTAATGCCACGTGCTCCGCCGGCACGCTACCGCCATGCTCTTCGATGAGCCGCCTGCATAACGCGATGATGTTTTTCGCTTTGGTGCGGAACAATCCGATGGTCTTGATGTAGGGGATGAGCCCGGCCTCGCCCAACGCCAGGATCGCCTTCGGTGTGTTCGCCTTCGGGTACAGCCGCGCGGTCGCGAGATTGACACTGCGGTCGGTCGCCTGCGCGGACAGGACGACCGCGATGAGGAGCTCGAACGCGCTGGCGTATTCGAGCTCGCTGCGAGGGTTGGGATTCTGCGCGCGCAGCCGTTCGTAGATCTCGCGCCGCTTGGCGGGATTCATCGCGTCAGCGCACAGGGGCGCGCCGTGCCCGTGCTCTCGCCAGCGCGGCGGCAATGGCGGACCGGCGCTGCGCACGCGTGCCGCTTGCGGACGCGCGTGCATCGCGCCGCGCGCGCACTTGATCGGCCAGGCGCTGGTTGCGCACGGCGTGCTGCACGCGCGCGCGTTGTGCGTTCTCGCCGCTCCAGCTGCGGTGCGCGGGGCGCATGACGATGCAATCGACGGGGCAGGGCGGCACACACAGTTCGCATCCTGTGCAGCGCTCGGCGACGACAGTGTGCATACGTCCCTTGGCGCCGACGATCGCATCGGTCGGACAGGCGTGGATGCACAGGGTGCAGCCGATGCAGGTCGCCTCTTCGATGAAGGCGAGGGCCAGCGGCTGCTGCCGACCGCGCGTCGTGTCGGGAGGCAAGGGCGGAACGTCCAGAAGTCGCGCCAGCGCGGCAATCGTCGACTCGCCGCCCGGCGGGCAGCGATCGATAGGCGCGTCGCCGCGCGCGATCGCTGCGGCATAGGGACGGCAGCCGCGCTCGCCGCAGCGCTGGCATTGGGTTTGCGGCAAGAGCGCATCGATCGCGTCGACCAAGCCGGTATCGAGGGGGCGCGGCATGGCGCTATTCTAAAGGTGAATCGGCCGCGGATTGGTTCGTGACCGGGTTCGATCGATGCGCTCGCGGCAATCGAGGGCGAAGCCATCGATCCACACGCTTCAGCCAAGTGAGCCGCGTTGCGGCGGTTGGCGCATTGCCGGACAATGCATCGACGGCTCGCTCATTCGCATGCACGCCCACCCTCACGGCGCCTCCGGGTCGCCGCATCGATCCCCCGCTTCCGCCGTCGCGCATTCGCACGCCTCCGCCGCGTTGCCGTCCGATCGCGCGACCCGACGCGCACTGGTGCTCGCGCTGCTGCTGGCCGCCGGCTTCGGGGTCGTCGAGGCCGTCGGTGGCTGGATCGCCGGGTCGCTCGCGCTGCTTTCCGATGCCGGCCACATGTTCACCGACGCCGCGGCGCTCGGCCTTGCACTGTTCGCGCACTGGGTCGCGCGCCGGCCACCGTCGCGTCGCGCCAGTTACGGATACGCGCGCGCCGAAGTGCTTGCTGCATTCGTCAATGCGCTCGCGCTGATCGGACTCGTCGTGTTCATCGTGATCGAGGCGGTGCGCCGCCTTCTTGCCCCGCAACCAGTCGCGGGCACGACCGTGGTCGTCATCGCGGTTGCAGGGCTCCTGGTCAATCTTCTCTCCGCGTGGGTCCTTGCGCGCGCACACGGATCGTTCAACGTGCGCGGCGCACTGCTGCATGTGCTCTCGGACCTGCTCGGCTCGGTGGCGGCGGTGGTCGCCGGCGCGGTCATCGTCACCACGGGCTGGACGCCGATCGACCCCATCCTGTCGCTGGCGGTCTCGATGCTCATCGTGCGCTCGACGTGGCGCCTGCTCGCGGAATCGACCGGCGTGCTGATGGAGGGTGTTCCGGCGCATCTGGATTATGAGGAGATCGGGCAGGCCCTGACCCGCGTGGAGGGGATCGCCGCAGTCCACGACCTCCACGTCTGGCACATGAGCAGCGAGCGCGCCGCGCTCTCGGCGCATGTGCTCGTGCGTGAGCCCGCGAAGTGGCCGCAGACGCTGGCCTCGGCGCAGCGCGTGCTTGCCGAGCGCTTTCGCATCGATCACGTCACGCTGCAGCCGTCGTGGCATCAGCCCCCGCCTGGCAAACGTGTGATCGCGGTTACTGCGGTGGCGCCCGGGGAGCAGACGTCCCTGCCTTGACCCTCAGCGATCCGCCGGCGGCTCCGGTTTCGGCCGCGACCTCAGAGCGGATCGGGGCTCAGTATCCTAGAGCCACTTGATCCGCCGGAACTGCACATAGAGGAGGATGTCGAGCGCCACCATGACGAGCATGGCAATCGGATAGCCCCACGCCCAATCCAGCTCGGGCATGTTCTTGAAGTTCATGCCGTAGATTCCTGCAATCATGGTCGGCACTGCGATGATGGCGGCCCACGCCGCGAGCTTCTTGGTCACCTCGGTCTCGGAGAGGCTGATCATGCCCAGGTTCACCTGGATCGCGGTGGTCTGCATGTCGCGTATGCCCTCGATCGTCGAATGCAGGCGCGAGAGGTGATCGTAGACGTCGCGGAAATATTCGCCCATCCCCGCACAGATCTGGGGAACGCGTCCGCCGTAGAGCTTGCCGACGGCTTCCATGAGCGGATCGACCGCGTGCTTCAGGATCATCAGCTTGCGCTTCAACGCGTACAGCGCCTCGATGTTCGAGCGCGCCTGGTTCTTGACGAAGATCTGCTCCTCGATCGACTCCAGCTCGGTTTCCAGCAGGTCGAGTACCGGAAAGTAACGATCGACCACCTTATCGAGCAGCGCGTAGAAGACGTAGGCCGCGCCATGCTTCAGCAGATGCGGCTCGCGCTCGGACCGCGCGCGTACGTCGACGAATCCGCGCTCGCTACCGACACGCACCGAGAGCACGTAGTTGTGACCGACGAAGACATCGACTTCCCCCACGTGCAACTCGTCGTCGATCGGGTCAATCATCTTGACGACCGCGAACAGCGAATCGCCGTACTCCTCGATCTTCGGACGCTGATGCCCGGTGTGGGCGTCTTCAACGGCGAGCTCGTGCAGATCGAACTCTTCCTTCATCTCCTCGAGCTCACCCGGATCGGGATCCTTCAGTGCGACCCAAACGAAGCAGTCCGGGCGCTTCAGGTATTCGCTGATGTCTTCCTTGGGGATGTCAGCAACCTTCCGCCCCTGTTCATAAGCGACGCAGTTGACCAGCATGAGGCACCACCTTCCCGATCCGATGCGCGATGATAGTCGCACGTGGTGGCGCTGACCATCGGTGGCCGCCGCCTGGGACAGCGGGTAACATTGCGCCCTTCACCAGCCTTGCGGTGCGCACAAAGCATGATCATCGAGTCGCTGCTCGATACCGACCTCTATAAGTTCACGATGATGCAGGTGGTATTGCATCACTTCCCCGGAGCGCAGGTCGAGTACCGCTTCAAGTGCCGGACCGCGGGTGTGGATCTCACACCGTACATCGCCGAGATCGAGCGCGAGCTGGCCGGTCTTTGCGCGCTGCGCTTCAGCCAACGCGAGCTCGACTACCTGCGCAGCTGGCGCTTCCTGAAAAGCGACTTCGTCGACCTGCTCGGGCTGTTCCATCTGGATCAGCGCTTCGTCGAGGTACGGCCGTCGACGTCGGCGCCGGGCGAGCTCGACATCGCGATCAACGGTCCGTGGCTGCACACGATCCTGTTCGAGGTGCCGCTGCTGTCGATCGTCAGCGAGGTCTATTTCCGCAACAACGTCGTCGAGCCCGATTTCGCGGAAGGGCGCAGACGCCTGCAGACCAAGATGACGCAGATCAACTCGGTCTCGGACCCGGCGTTCCGCGTGGCCGATTACGGCACACGGCGGCGCTTTTCAAGCGCCTGGCAGGACGAGGTGCTGCGCACCTTGAAACAGGGCATCGGCGCCAAGTTCGTAGGGACGAGCAACGTGCACCTCGCGTTCGAGCACGGGCTCACGCCGCTGGGGACGATGGCGCACGAGTACTTGCAGGCGTGCCAGGCCGTGGGCCCGCGTCTGCGCGACTCGCAGGTATTCGCTTTCAACACGTGGGCGCGGGAATATCGCGGCGACCTCGGGATCGCGCTGTCCGACATTTGCGGCATGGACGCTTTCCTGCGCGATTTCGACCTGTTCTTCTGCAAGCTGTTCGACGGTGTCCGCCACGACTCGGGCGATCCCTTCGAATGGGGAGAGAAGCTGATCGCGCATTACCAGAAAATGCGCATCGATCCGCGTTCGAAGGTGATGGTGTTTTCGGACAGCCTCAACGTGCCGCTGGCGATTCGCCTGTTCGAGTATTTCAAGGGCCGCAGCCAGACCGCCTTCGGCATTGGCACCAACCTCACCAACGATCTGGGCTACACCGCGCTGCAGCTCGTGATCAAGATGACACGGTGCAACGGCCAGCCCGTCGCCAAGATCAGCGACGAACCGTCGAAGGCGATGGATTACGACCCGTCGTACGTGGCGTATCTGCGCGAAGTCTTCCAGGTCCCCGCCGCCGCCGAAACTTAGATCGCAGTCGGGGCGCGCGCAAGATACGCGCGATACGCCTGCGTCACCCGCTCGGACGGATTGGCGAACACCACGCGCGAGATGGGGTCGCGCTGCACAAACGCGCGCACCGCTTCGACCGCGACCGAAATCGCGAGCTCCAGCGGAAAACCATAGGCGCCGCAACTGATCGCCGGGAAAGCGATCGTCGCGACGTCATGACGCAGCGCAAGCTCGAGGCTGCTTCGATAGCACGATGCGAGCAACGCGCTCTCGCCCTGGTCGCCTCCGCGCCAAACGGGACCGACGGTATGGATGACGTAGCGCGCCCCCAGCCGATAGCCGGATGTGAGCCGCGCTTCGCCGGGGGGGCAGCCGCCGAGCGCGCGGCAAGCCTCCAGCAACCCGGGTCCGGCGGCGCGGTGAATGGCGCCATCGACGCCGCCGCCACCCAGCAGTGAGCTGTTGGCGGCATTGACGATCGCATCGACGTCCAGCGTGGTGATGTCGGCGCGCGCGACGATGAGCTCGTAGGTCACTCGCGGGGTGGTGGCGCGGTTACAACAGCGGAGGGCTGCAACGGGCATGGCCCGACGCTGCAGTATAGCTCTGCTGTCTTGCGCAGGCGGTTTGGTTTACAGTATGCCGATGACATCAGGCAAACCCGGCGCGGCTGCCACTGCGGCGGCTACGCGTCCCGCGGCCGCGCCCGCCCGTCCAGCCCGGCCGCCCGATCGCCGGCTGCGGATCGAAGACATTCTCAAGCTGATGGTGGCGGACGGTCTGGTATCGGCCGCCGACGCTGAGCAGCTCAGCCGTTCGCGCACGCAGCGCTTCGAGACCGCGCTCGAGCTCATCGCCGACCGCAAATGGCGATCGCTGTCGGATCCGAAAAAGGCGATCACGCTCGATTTCCTGGTCGAATGGCTGGCCGGCCGCCTCAAGGTGCCGTATCACCACATCGATCCGCTGAAGATCGACCTGGTCGCGGTGACGCAAACCATGTCCAACGCCTACGCCGAGCGCTATCGCATCCTTCCGGTCGCGGTGACTTCGAGCCTGCTCACGGTGGCGACCAGCGAGCCTTTCGTGCGCGGGTGGGCCGACGAGCTGGAATCGATTCTGCATCGCAGCATCCAGCTGGTGTTCGCGAATCCGCAGGACATCCGGCGCTACGTGGGTGAATTCTTCACGCTCGCGCGCTCGATGAAAAAGGCGCAGGAGACCTCGCGCGGCGAGATCTCGCTGGCACGCAACTTCGAGCAGCTGGTCGAGCTGGGCAATCGCGGCAACCTCGACGCCAACGACCAGCACGTCGTCCATATCGTCGACTGGCTCTGGCAGTACGCGTTCGAGCAGCGCGCTTCCGACATCCACATCGAGCCGCGTCGCGACCTCGGCGTGGTGCGCTTCCGCATCGATGGGGTGCTGCACCAGGTTTATGCGATTCCCAATCCGGTGCTGCTGGCGATGACCAGCCGGATCAAATTGCTCGCGCGGATGGAAATCGTCGAGCGCCGGCGGCCGCAGGACGGCCGGATCAAGACGGTGTCGCCGCAGGGAGGCGAAGTCGAGCTTCGCATCTCGACCATGCCCACCGCGTTCGGCGAAAAGGTGGTCATGCGCATCTTCACGCCGGAAGTGCTGGTGCGCGACTTCCAGGAGCTCGGCTTCACCAACGAAGACCGCGAGCGCTGGGAAAAGATGATCAAGGAGCCGCACGGGATTATCCTGGTGACCGGCCCCACCGGCTCGGGCAAGACGACGACGCTCTACTCGACCCTGAAGTTGCTCGCCACCGAGGAGGTGAACGTGTGCTCGGTCGAGGATCCGATCGAGATGATCGCACCCGAGTTCAACCAGATGCAGGTCCAGCCGACCATCGGTGTCGATTTCGCCAGCGGCGTGCGCACGCTGCTGCGACAGGATCCCGACATCATCATGGTCGGCGAGATCCGCGATCGCGACACCGCCGACATGGCGGTGCAGGCCGCGCTGACCGGCCACCTCGTGCTGTCGACGCTGCACACCAACGACGCGCCTACCGCGATCACCCGCCTGCTCGATCTCGGCGTGCCTCCGTATCTCATCAACTCGACCGTGCTCGGCGTCATGGCGCAGCGCCTGGTGCGCTCGCTGTGCCCGCACTGCAAGGCTCCCGCCGATGCGCCCGACGAGGACACCTGGCGCATGCTCACGGCGCCCTTCGTCGCCGATCTGCCGCGGCAGCCGCACAAGCAGGTGGGCTGCCTGGAGTGCCGCATGACCGGCTACTACGGACGAATGGGACTCTACGAAATCATGACGGTGTCACCCACGCTGCGACAGCTCATTCACAAGGAGGCGTCGGACTCGATATTGCGCGAGCAGGCGTACAAGGAAGGCATGAAGCCGCTGCGGGTGTCTGGCGCGGCCAAGATCGACTCCGGCGTGACCACCGCGGAGGAAGTCATCAAGGTCGTGCCGCTGGGGTGAGCGCGATCAGACGTTTATGCGCGAGCTCACGGCGCGCGCGAAGCGGCGGGCGCGATTGGTTGCAGCAGCTGGTAGCGCCCCGAGCGGGCGATGGGTGCGAGAAGGTCGCGCCACACCGGCGTTGCGGCCAGCTGCGCGTCGGTGAGCACAAAAAAATCGGATTTCCCGGCCCGGACCAGCGCGTCGAGCTCGGTGGCCGACGCCACGGATCGAATCTTGCCCGACGCATAGAATTCAGCGGACAGCGGGGGTGCTCCGAGGTACACGAGCTCCTGCGCCGGACCCTGGCGTCGGCTCAGGTACTCGGCGACCAGGGCCTTGTGCGAATACGCCGGGGCGATGCGCGGCAGCGCGAACAGCACCGCCAGCACCATCACTACCGGCATCACCAGCGCGTTGTACCGCGTGGCGGCGGGCTCGCGCCCGGCCTGCACGACACGCGACCATGCCTCGCCCACGAGCAGCGCGAACGCCGGCAGACTAGGCAGTACGTAGGTGGGGAGGATGTTGCCGGCGGGCGTGAAAAACATCGGCGCAGCCAGCAACCACAGCCAGAGATACGCGTGCCAGTCGTTGGCAGCGCGCACTAGTCGCGGTGCGTCCTTGCGCCTGAGTCTCCACGCCAGGACCGCCCACGCCACACACCAGGGCAGCGTCGACACGAGCGCATAGAGCCAGATGGTCCCGCGCGGATGCGCGTGCGCCGAGCCAAACATGTCGCCCTGCCAGCCGCTCACCGTGTAGCGCTTCCAGTGCTCGCCGATGATGAAGTAATCGAGAAAGCCCGGCGTGCGCGACTCCGCGAGCAGATACCAGGGCACGGCGAGCAGCGCGGTCAGGATAATTCCTGAAACCCACGGGAGACGCTTCCAGACGCGACCTACGCCGCCTTTCCACAGGGTCCAAATGCCCACTGGCACGAGCGTCAGCACCACGCCGACCGGCCCCTTCGCAAGCAATCCGATGGCCAGCCCGAGGAAGAATGCGTAACCCCAGACGCGACCGCTGCGGTCCTCGCGCGTCATCGCATGCCAGAACCCGGCCATCGACAGCGTGGTGCCGAAAATCAGCGCCGGATCGGTCATCACTGCGCCCGCGGAGATGAAAAACAGCGGTGTGGTGAGCAGGACGACGGCCGTGCGCAACGCGGCATCGCGGCCGTCGCGCGAGAGCGCCAGGTCATAGGCAATCCACGCGACCCCCAGACACGGCAATAGCGAGGCAAGCCGCGCCGCGAACTCATTGACGCCGAAGACGATGTACGAGATTGCGGTCAACCAGATCGACAGCGGTGGCTTGCTCCAGAACGCGACGCCGTAGCGATGGTGCGGAGTGACCCAATCCGCGGTCTCGAGCATCTTGCGCGCGACTTCGGCGTAGCGCGCTTCGGTGTTGTCCATGAGCGGATACGCTGCGAGCGTCGCCAGTCGGACCAGCACCGCCACGAGCAGCAATCCCACGAGCCAGCGCTGGTCGGTGCTGAGCGTGCGCGGCTCCGCAAGCGACGAATCGACGGCCGGAAAAACCATGCGGAAGTATACCGGGAGTCGCGCGAGGCCTTGAGTTCGGGCGGGCACGTGCATGCGGCCACTGCCCTTGATTTTCGCTTGGCCGCCCCGATGTTGCAGCTGCAGGATCGAGTGGCGGATGGGGTGGGATTCGAACCCACGAAGGGCTTGCACCCTTGCCGGATTTCAAGTCCGGTGCATTCGACCGCTCTGCCACCCATCCCGCGAGAGGCGCGCCGCGGTGTCGACCACCCGTCGCAACGAGGGCGCAATTCGTTGAAACCTGGCGCAGTTCTGCTAGTCTAATGTACTGACGGAAATCCGTCGCCTACGGTAAAGGGCAACTTACATGGAACCGCAACTCAAACCTGTTCCGATCGATTCGCAGTCGCCGAACACGTGGCCCAGCTACGACTCGCAAAGCGCCATCGTTGACAGCGGCAGCGTCATCCGCAATACCTACTGGCTGCTCGCGCTGTCGATGATTCCGACCGTCGCCGGCGCCTTCCTCGGCTCGTCGATGAATTTCGCCGCGTTCTACCGCGCCTCGCCGGTCATGGCGCCGCTGCTGATGTTCGCTGCGATGTTCGGCATGCTTTTCGTGGTCTCGGCGCTGCGCAACAGCGCGTGGGGCATCGCCGCGGTGTTCGGCTTCACCTTCGTTTCCGGCGTGATGCTGGCGCCGATGCTCCAGTACGCGGGCGGCCTGCGCAACGGCGGCCAGCTGGTGGCACTGGCAGGCGGCATGACCGCGGCGGTGTTCTTCGTCATGGCAGCCATCGCGACCGTGTCCAAGCGCGATTTCAGCTTCCTCGGCAAGTTCCTGTTCGTCGGGCTGATCCTGCTGATCGTTGCGTCGATCGCCAACCTGTTCATGCAGGTGCCGGCGATGACCATCGCCATCTCGGCGATCGCGGTGCTGATCTTCTCGATGTACCTGCTCCATGACCTGAGCCAGGTGGTGCGCGGCGGGCAGACCAACTACATCATGGCGACGATCGCGCTGTTCCTCGACATCTTCAACATCTTCGTCAATATTCTGAACCTGCTCCTGATCTTCTCGGGTCAGCGCGACTGAGGTCGAAACAGCTCGACGAAGGGCGCCCCGGCGGGCGCCCTTTTTTTGCACCCCTAGCCCGGCCCGCGCTCGAACAGCGCGATCGACTCGACGTGCGCGGTGTGCGGAAACATGTTGGCGATGCCGGCTGCGCGCAGGACGTAGCGATGCTGGCTGACCAGCACCGCGGCGTCGCGCGCCAGCGTCGCCGGGTTGCACGACACATACACGACGCGCCCGAGGCCACGTTCCGGCCACGCCTTGATCAGCTCGATAGCGCCCTCGCGCGGCGGATCGATCAGCGCCTTGTCGAACGCGCCCATGGCCTCGATCGCTTCCGGCGTGACCGCAAACAGGTTGGTGGTGACGAAGCGTGCGCGCTGGTCGAGTCCATTGGCGGCGGCGTTGGCCTCGGCGCGTCGCACCAGCGCGGCGTTGCCCTCGACGCCCAGCACCTGCGCGCCGCGCCGCGCGATGGGCAGCGTGAAGTTGCCCAGGCCGCAGAAATAGTCGGCGATGCGCTCGCTTGCTCGCGGATCGAGCAGCGCGATCGCGCGCCGCACCAGCACGCGGTTCATCTCGGCGTTGACCTGAGTGAAGTCGGACGGGTCGAACGCGAAGCGCAGGCTGAAGTCGGGCAGTGCGTACGACAGCTGCGACGCCGCTTCGCCGAAAGGTCGCATGCTCGACGGGCCTGCGGGCTGCAGCCAGAACTCGACGTGATGACGCCGAGCGAAGTCGGCCAGGTCGCGCTCGTCGCTCGCAGACAGCGGCTGCAGGATCCGCAGTAGCATCACGTCGACCGGTCCCGACTCACTTTCGCCGCACGCCAGTTCGATCTGCGGCAGCCGGTCGTGAACCGACAGCGCTCCGATCAGTGAGCGCAATTCCGGAATCAGCGCGGAGATGCGCGCGGGCAGCACTTCACAGCTTTGCATGTCGGCGACGTAGCTCGATCTCTTCTCGTGAAAACCGACCAGCACGCCGCCCTTCTTGGGAACGTTGCGCACCGACAGCCTCGCGCGCTGCCGGTAGCGCCACGACGTTCCGTACAGCGGCGCAAGCAGCATCTGCGGGCGCACGCGCCCGATGTGCCAGAGCGCGTCCTCAAGCACGCGCTGCTTGATCGCAACCTGCGCGGCGTGATCGAGGTGCTGCAGGCTGCAGCCGCCGCACACCCCGAAATAGCGGCATCGCGGCTCGACTCGCGAAGGACTGCGCGTCTCCAGCGCAACGACGCGGCCCTGATCGAAGCTGGGCTTGCTGCGCAAGACCTCGATCAGTACACGCTCGCCAATCAGCGCGCCCTCGACGAACGTGGCCTTGCCGTCGACGCGCGCGACGCCGCGGCCTTCCTGATCGAGTGCGGTGATGACGATGGGACTCATGTCGAGCGCGACGAGAGGACCCTCGACGCAGGCGAATTGTACCGGCTCGCGCAGGCGTTCCGTCGCGCATGCGCCAGGCGCGCTGCGCGCTGCGAAATCACGGGTAAAATCGCCGCATGTCGCTGCGCATCCTCGCTCTCGACGCGTCGACCGACCTGTGTTCGGTGGCGCTGGGCGACCACTCCGGATTCGTCGAGCGGCGCGAGCGCGCGGGCCAGCGCCACTCCGAGCTCATGCTGCCGATGGTCCGCTCGCTGCTCGACGCAGCCGGTACGACGCTGGCGCAGCTCGACGCGATCGCGTTCGGCGCCGGCCCCGGATCGTTTACCGGGCTGCGCATCGCCTGCGGCATCGCCCAGGGACTGGCACTGGGAGCGGCGCGTCCGGTGGTTGCAGTGCCGACACTCGCCGCGATGGCGGAAGCCGCGCGCGTGCTGCACGGCGCATCCCGCGTCTACGCGGCGCTCGACGCGCGCATGCGCGAGGTTTACGTCGCGGCCTACGAGTTCGACGGCGAGCGCTGGAATGAACGCGTCGGTGTGGCCGTGGTTGCGCCGGACGCCGCTCCGCTGCCGCTGCAGAGCGCGTGGCTGGGCGTAGGCCCCGGATTCGACGCCTATCCGGCGCTGCGCGAGCGGCTCGCCGCTCGCCTGAGTGGCTGCGACCCGACACTCGAGCCCAGCGCGGCCGTCGTCGGCAGTCTCGGGCTGCGCGGCCTAGCCGCGGGTGAGGCGTGCGATGCGCGCGACGCTGCGCCTATCTACGTGCGTCATCGCGTTGCCCTGACGGTCGCCGAACGCACTGCCGGGATGACACTTTGAGCGCGGCACTCGTTCGCAGCGCGGATCTGCTTCCCGCCGTGCGCTGGCGCCCGATGCACGAGAGCGATGTCGCGATTGTCGCGGAGCTGGAATCGCAGGCGCACATCGCACCGTGGAGCGCAGCCAACTTCCGCGACGCGCTGGCGGCGGGGTATGGGACCACGGTAGGCGAACTCGACGGCGAGATCGTCGCCTACGCCGTGCTCATGCTGGCTCCGGGAGAAGCGCAATTGCTCAATCTCACCGTCGCCGCGGCGTCGCGCCGCCACGGCATCGGGCGCGAGCTGCTGCGGCGCCTGATCGACGATGCGCTCGACCGCGGCGCGGACCAATGCTTCCTGGAAGTGCGCGAGTCCAATCTGGCAGCGCTCGCACTGTACGCGGCAGAGGGCTTCATGCCGGTCGCGCGGCGCGCGGGCTACTATCCGTCGGCGCCGGCAGGCGGCGCGCGCGAGGATGCGCTGGTGCTCCGGCTCGGGTTGCGCGAGCGATGAATCGCGATCAGCTCATGCAGGAACTGGGTCTCGCCCCGCTATGGCGGCTGCGCCGTCAGCGGCTCGCGCCAGCGGGTCCGGCGCCGCTTCCCGCACTGCACGTCGCGCGGGAGGCCGCTCCGCGTGAGTCCGTCGTCGCCGGCACAACGCATGACGCGCGTGGTGCGCGCATCGCAGCGCTGCAATGGCGCGATTTCGCGTCGGACGTGGCGGCGTGCACCGCGTGCGAGCTGTGCAAGACGCGCCGGCGTCCGGTGCCCGGCGTGGGCGACGTGCGCGCACAGTGGATGTTCGTCGGCGAGGCTCCTGGCGCCGAGGAAGACGAGCGCGGCGAGCCCTTTGTGGGGCAGGCGGGTCGCCTGCTCGACAACATGCTGCTCGCGCTCGGCATGCGCCGCGACAAGAACGTGTACATCGCCAACGTGCTCAAGTGCCGGCCCCCGGGCAACCGCGCGCCGACGCCACTGGAAACGCTGGCTTGCCGCGCCTATCTGGACCGCCAGATCGAGCTCATCGGTCCGAAACTGCTCATCGCGCTCGGCCGGAGCGCAGCGACGACATTGCTCGAGGCCGACGCCAGCATCGCGAGCATGCGCGGGCGCGTGCACCGCTATCGCGGGGTGCCGCTGATCGTGACGTATCACCCGGCGTATCTGCTTCGCAACTTGCCCGACAAGGCGAAGGCGTGGGAAGATCTCTGCCTTGCACGGGCCACCATGCGCACCCTGCAGGTCGAGGCGGACTTGCGAGGCGCAGGAAGGGCCCCCAACTGAGTCAGGCGGGACTCTCCCCCGCGTTGACACGTACGGGAGGTTCGAATGCGCACGACGTTCGGTTCGACCGCAGCCGCACTGGCCGCGATCGCGGTGACGCTTAGCCTGGCCGGTTGCGGATACAACGACCTGCAGCGCCAGGACGAACAGATCAAGTCGGCATGGTCCGAAGTGCTCAATCAGTACCAGCGCCGCGCCGATCTGGTGCCCAACCTCGTCAACACGGTGAAGGGCTACGCCGCGCAGGAAGAGCGCGTGCTCACCGAAGTCACCAACGCGCGTGCCAGCGTGGGCAGCATTCAGGCGACGCCGGAGCTCATCAATGACCCGGTCGCGTTCGCCAAATTTCAGGCGGCGCAGAATCAGTTGCAGTCGGCGTTGTCGCGCCTGCTGGTGGTCGCCGAAAACTATCCGAACCTGAAGTCTGATCAGAACTTCCGGGACCTGCAGTCGCAACTCGAGGGCACGGAAAATCGCATCGCCGTCGCGCGCAATCGCTACATCAAGGCAGTGCAGGAATTCAACGTCACCGTGCGCTCGTTCCCGACCAACCTGACCGCGATGTTGTTCAAGATGGACGTGAAGCCCAACTTCACGGTGGACAACGAGAAGTCGATCAGTGCTCCGCCGACGGTCGATTTCAGCAAGCAGCCCGCGACGCCCGCTCCGGCGACCAAGTAGTGTCCCGCGGGTCGCGTCGGCCGCCGTAGCCGCATCGTGACCGTCAGCGCTCACCGGATCCTTGCAGCGGCGCGCGGCATCGCCGTCGCGCTGCTCGTCGCCACGCTGGCGGCGGTTTCTTGGTCATGCGCCGCCGCGACCTGGGATACCGGCAAGGATGGTCTGCATCCGGTGCCGCCGCTCACCGGGCGCGTCGTCGACCTCACCAACACGTTGAACGCGGGTGAGCGCCAGGCGCTCGATGCCAAGCTCGCCGCGTGGGAGGCGCGCACCACCAACCAGCTCGTCGTCCTGGTGGTCCCCACGACCGTGCCGGAATCGATCGATGAGTACGGCATCCGCGTCGCCGAAGCGTGGAAGATAGGTCAGAAGGGCGAGGACAACGGCGCGATTTTCATCGTGGCCAAGGACGACAAGCGCATGCGCATCGAGGTGGGCTACGGCTTCGAAGGCGTGCTTACCGACGTCACCTCGCGCAGGATCATCGGAGAAACCGTCGCGCCGCTGTTTTCGCAAGGCAAGTTCGCCGCCGGGATCGACGCCGGCGTCGACCGCATCATCGCCGTCGTCGACGACGGCAAGCCGCTGCCGCCTCCAGGCAAGCAGGCGCGCAAGCCCGCACGTTCGGGCAACATCGATTTCGGCACGCTGTTCATCGTCCTGCTGGTCGCGGTCCCGGTGGTCGGTGCTGTTCTGCGCTCGATGCTCGGCAATCTCGGCGGATCGGTCGCGGGCGCCGGCCTCGCCGGCGTCGCCGCGTGGTTCGTCGCAGGCTCGCTGTTGATCGCCGGCATCGCCGGCATCGTGGCCTTTTTCATCATCCTGTTCTCGATATTGGGTGGCCGCGGCGGCTGGATTCCAATCGGTGGCGGTGGTGGCGGTGGCCTCGGTGGATTTGGCGGCGGCGGGGGAGGATTCTCCGGTGGCGGCGGCGGATTCGGCGGCGGCGGCGCTTCGGGTGGATGGGACTAGGATTACCTCATGGCTGATCGCAAACCCCTTCGTTTCGGGCGGCACCTCGTCACTGACCACTGGTCGGCGCGCCGTGCCTTCCCGCCAACGGTGATGCAGCGCATCGGTGCGGCGATCACGTCGGGCGAGGCGATGCACAGCGGGCAGGTGCGCTTCGTCGTGGAAGGATCGCTTCCGATGACGCAGCTCGTTCGCGGCGAGACGCCGCGCGAACGCGCGCTGGAGGTCTTCAGCCGCCTGCGCATCTGGGACACCGAGGAGAATTGCGGCGTGCTCATCTACCTGCTGCTTGCCGATCGCGATGTGGAAATCGTCGCCGACCGCGGCATACATCGCAGGGTGGGCGACGAGGCATGGGCGGCGATTTGTCGCGGGATGGAAGCCGCGTTTCGAGAAAAGCGCTTTGCGGAAGGGGCAATCGACGGCATCGATGCGATCAACGGCCTGCTTGCGGCGCACTTTCCGCGCACGGGCGCGGGCCCCAACGAGCTTCCAGACGCGCCGATCGTGTTGTAGTACAGGCGCGCCGCGAGCTGCGCGATTGCAGCGATCGCTCCTGAGCGAGCGTCTAGCGTCCGGGCGTCGGTTCCACGCGGTCGCTCGCGGCCAGATGAGCGAGATCGCCCGCGGCGAGGTTCAGACGATGGCGCACCATCACCAGCAGCATCGTGCCCGCGACGAACAGGCCGAAGAGCACGATCACCGTGTTGGTCGAGGCGCCGAAGAACAGCAGCAATCCGTAGAGCGTGAGCATCACCAGCACGCCGATGTTCTCGTTGAAATTCTGCACCGCGATCGAGTGGCCGGCGCCCATCAGCACGTGTCCGCGGTGCTGGAGCAGCGCGTTCATCGGCACGACGAAAAAGCCGGCGAAGGCGCCGATCAGCGTCATGATCAGCACTGCCGGCTGCAGCGAGTAGACGTAGGTCATCGCGATCACGCCGACACCCATCAGCACGCCCAGCGGCAGGACCTTCACGGCGTTGCGCAGTGCGATGAACTTCGCCGCCAGCACCGCGCCCAGCGCAATGCCGATCGCGACCACGCCTTGCATGAACGCGGCGCGCGACAGGTCGTAGCACAGGTGCGACGCGGCCCAGTCGATCACGATGAACTGGAGCGTGGCACCCGCGCCCCAGAACAGCGTCGTTGTCGCCAGCGAGATCTGGCCCAGCTTGTCGCGCCACAGCAGCGCGCAGCAATGCCCGAATTCGCGAATCAGGAACAGCGGATTCTTGCTCGGCGCACGATGCGCGACGCCGGTATCGGGGATGTACCAGTTGAAGATGGCGGCAACTGCATAGCAACCCATGATGACCGAGATCGCGGCCTGCGGCGGCGTATTGATGCCGGTGTCGATGTGCGGGATGTCGATCGCGAGCAGCGTCCCGGAAATCGGTCCGCTGATCAGCAGCCCGCCGAGCACGTAGCCGAGAATGATCGAGGCGACGGTCGTGCCCTCGATCCAGCCGTTGGCCACGACCAGCTGCCGCGACGGAAGAAGCTCGGTGAGGATTCCGTACTTCGCGGGGGAATACGCGGCCGCGCCGAGTCCGACCAGCGCATACGCGAGGAGCGGATGCAGCGTGAACAGCATGAGCGAGCAGCCGACGATCTTGATGCCGTTGGTGATCAGCATCACGCGTCCCTTGGGCATCGAATCGGCGAATGCGCCCACCAGTGGCGCGAGCACGACGTACGAGATGACGAAGCACTGCTTGAGTGCTGGCGTCATCCAGCTCGGCGAATCGAAATCGCGCAGCATCTGGATGGCGGCGACAAGAAGCGCGTTGTCGGCGAGCGACGAAAAGAACTGCGCCGCCATGATGGTGTAGAACCCGGCCTTCATTGTCCTCGAATGCGTGGACCCTCTGGGGTGTCCTCCGCCCGGCGCGCGCAAGCCGGGGAGCGTGCGCTCTGCTTGTGTATAATTGGAACCGCACGGCGCCTGCGGCTCGCGCCTTATACCACGTTTCATTACCTCAGACCAAACCGCGCCCCCAAGGTTCTTCTTCGATCCGCGCCGCGTCGTCATGACTCGTCCGATACTTGCGCAGATCAACCTGGCGGCGTTGCGGGCCAATCTCTCCATCGCGCGCGAGCGCGCGGCCAGCGCACAGCTGCTTGCCGTGGTCAAGGCGAACGCCTACGGTCACGGCCTCATGCGCGTCCTGCCGGCGCTGGCCGACGCCGATGGCCTTGCGCTGCTCGAGCTCGATGCTGCGATCGCACTGCGCGAGAAGCATTATGCGCGCCGGATCCTGCTGCTCGAAGGGTTCTTCGCGCCAAGTGAGCTAGCCGAGATTGCCGCGCGCCGACTCGCCGTAGTTGTGCACCACATAGATCAGGTGCGCATGCTCGAAGCGAGCGAGCTCAGTCGTCCGCTCGAGGTGTTCATCAAGATCAATTCGGGAATGAATCGGCTCGGTTTCCGTCCCGACGAAGTACAAGACGTCGCGCAGCGACTGTCTTCGGCGGCGAGCGTCGCCGCGCTGCGGCTGATGACGCACCTCGCCCGTGCCGACGAGGACGAAGGCATCGCCGAGCAGATGCAGGTGTTCGATAATGCGTGCAAGGGCTTGCCGTATCCGCGTTCGGTGGCTAATTCGGCGGGTGTGCTTCGCTTCGCCGAGGTTGGCGGCGATTACGTGCGCCCCGGCATCATGCTCTACGGCTCGTCACCTTTTCCCTACGACACCGCCGAAGCGCTGAAACTTGTTCCGGTGATGACGCTGCGCAGCGAGATCATCGCCATCCAGGACATCAAGGCAAATGCGACGGTCGGCTACGGCGGCGGCTACACCGCGGCGCGCGCGCATCGCATCGGCGTAATTGCGTGTGGCTATGCCGACGGTTATCCACGCCACGCGCCGAACGGTACGCCGGTGCTGGTGTGCGGCAAGAAAGTGCGCACCGCCGGCCGCGTGTCGATGGACATGATGACCGTCGACCTCACCGAGGTGCCTGAGGCCGCGCCAGGAAGTCCGGTCGTGCTCTGGGGCGGAGGCCTATCCGTCGACGATGTCGCCGCGGCGGCGAGCACGGTCGGCTACGAGCTGCTGTGCGCGGTCGCTCCGCGCGTGCCGTGTGTGAGCACCGAAATCGGAAAGGTCGACATCGAGCTGTGAGAAATTTCGTGACCGCTCTGCGGACGTGACCGTGTACACCGTCGTCACCGGCGCCGCAGGCTTCATCGGCTCCAACATCGTGAAGGCGCTCAACGCCCGCGGCGAGGATCGCATCATCGCCGTCGACAACCTGGCACAGGGCGACAAATTCCGCAATCTCGTCGATTGCGACATCGCCGATTATTTCGATCAGGACGATTTCCTGCGGCGGCTGCAGGACGATGCATTCGACGATGGCATTTCCGCAGTGCTGCATCAGGGCGCTTGCTCCGACACGATGGAGACCGACGGCCGCTACATGCTCGCGAACAATTACCGGTACTCGATCAGCCTGCTCGAGCACTGCCAGGACAACGATATCCCCCTGCTCTATGCGTCGTCGGCCTCGGTATACGGTGCCGGGCGGGCGTTTCGCGAGGAGCGCGAGTGCGAGGCGCCACTCAACGTCTACGGCTATTCGAAGCTGTTGTTCGACCAGTACGTGCGGCGAACGCTGCCGGAACGCACTTCGCAGATCGCCGGCTTTCGCTACTTCAATGTCTACGGTCCGCGCGAGGCGCACAAGGGCCGCATGGCCTCGGTGGTGTGGCATTTCTTCAACCAGTATCGAGGCAGCAGGAAGGTCCAGCTTTTCCAGGGCTCGGACGGTTTTGCCGCGGGCGAGCAGCAGCGCGATTTCGTGAGCGTCGACGATGTCGTCGCCGTCAACCTCCATTTCCTCGACCGCGGCGACCAATCGGGCATCTTCAATGTCGGCACCGGCAGTGCAGCGAGCTTTAACGCGGTCGCCGAAGCGACGATCAACGCGTGCAGAGCAGCGGAGGGCGCGGCGCCGATGCCTTTTCTCGATCTGCATCGGGGCGGATCGATCGAATACATCGCGTTCCCGCCGGGTCTCGCCGGCAAGTACCAGAGCTTCACCCAAGCCGACGTCTCGCGCCTGCGCGCGGCGGGGTACGGCGCTCCCTTCGCGCCAGTCGCGCAGGGGGTCGCCGAATGCGTGCGTACACTGCTTGCCCAATCGCAATCCAGCGCTTAACATCGCTGCGCGCGCGTGATGCGATCCGGCGACGACCGGCGCGCTGCGCGCCCGACGGTGTAACCGCACCGCGGCGAAGCGCATTTTCGGAGGGGACACATGAAACGAATCATTCTGCTGTTGTTGATGCTGTTGTTTTCTGCGTTTGCGCTGGCCGCGGTGAACATCAACACGGCGACCAAAGAAGAGTTGGACGCGCTACCGGAAATCGGTCCGGTGAAGGCGCAGGCGATCGTCGACTACCGCGCCAAGAACGGTCCTTTCAAGACGCCCGAAGACATCATGAAAGTCAGCGGGATCAAGGAAGGCACCTACAGCAAGATCAAGGGAATGATCAGCGTGAGCGGCGCATCGACGCCAGTGGTCGTGCCCGCTGCGAAGACTGAGGCGAAGACCGAGACCAAGGCAGCCGCTGCACCGGCTATGGCTCCTGCGCCGACGCCAGCTCCCGCCGCCACTGCACCTGCAATGAAATCCGCAGCGCCAGCCGCGCCTGCCGCCGCCGCGCCGGCCGCGCCTGCGTCCAAGGCGGCAACAAGCGCTCCCACCGCCGCCCCCGCTGCCGCCCCCGCAAAGGAAATGACCAAGGCGGAGAAAGACAAGGCCGACAAGGAAGCCAAGGCTGCGAAAGCGAAGGCCGACAAGGAGGCGCAAGCGAAGGCGAAGGACGACGCGGCCCAGGAGGCGAAGGCCAAGAAAGACGCCGAGGCGAAGGCGAAAAAGGATGCCAAGGACGCCGAGGCTAAAGCGAAGAAGGATGCCAAGGCCGCCGCCGACACCAGCGATGCCAAGTCGAGCAAGAGCACGAAAGCCACCACCGACAAGGCCACGGCTGACAAGGCCACGACCGACACCAAGAAATAACGCGATCGCAATGGCGCGAGGGGCGGGCGCCTCGCGACGCCCGTAACGACTGTCGACCCACCCCGCCGCCCGGCGGGGTGGTCTTTTCGGGGCAGTGCGGTCCCGACGTTGCGAGCATGCCCGCCGCGGTCCCGCACAGGCGTCGGTTACAATCGGGCTCGCATCTCGATCAAGCGCACATGTACAAAACCATCGAGGACACGGTCGGCGACACGCCGCTGGTCCGGCTGCAGCGGTTACCAGGGGCGACCACCAACGTCGTGCTCGCCAAGCTCGAAGGCAACAACCCGGCCGGCTCGGTGAAGGATCGTCCTGCGCTGTCGATGGTCGTCGAAGCGGAAGCGCGCGGACAGATCAAGCGTGGCGACACGCTGATCGAGGCCACCTCGGGCAACACCGGCATTGCGCTGGCGATGGCCGCGGCCATGCGCGGCTATCGAATGGTACTGGTCATGCCCGAGCACCTTTCCGTGGAGCGCCGCCAGACCATGCGCGCCTTCGGCGCCGAGATCGTGCTCACACCCAAGGCGGGCGGCATGGAAACGGCACGCGACGTCGCCGAAAAAATGCGCGCCGACGGCAAGGGCTTCATCCTCGACCAGTTCGCCAATCCCGACAATCCGCTCGCGCACTACCGGACCACCGGGCCCGAGATCTGGCGAGACACCGACGGCGGCATCACGCACTTCGTGTCGAGCATGGGCACCACCGGCACGATCATGGGTGCCGGCCGCTATCTCAAGGAAAAGAACGCGTCGATCCAGATCGTCGGATGCCAGCCCGATGAAGGCTCGCAGATTCCGGGCATCCGCAAATGGCCGGAGGCGTACCTGCCGAAAATCTACGACGCCAGGCGTGTCGATCGCGTCGAGGAAGTCTCGCAGGCCGATGCGGAGGACATGGCGCGCGCGCTGGCACGCGAGGAGGGCATTTTCGCGGGCATCTCATCGGGCGGCGCGTGTGCGGTGGCGCTTCGCATTTCGAGACAGGTCGCCGACGCGACGATCGTGTTCATCGCGTGCGACCGTGGCGATCGTTACCTCTCGACCGGAGTATTTCCCGGTTGAGCGATACGGTGCGGCGCGGCCGCGCGGCCCCATGACTCCCACGCTCGTTTTCGACATCGAGACGATTCCCGACGTCGCCGGCATACGCCGGGTGCACGCGTTGCCCGGAGACTTGCCCGATGCCGATGTCCTCGAGTGGGGACTGCAGCAGAGGCGCGCCGCCACCGGCGGCGACTTTCTGCCGCTGCATCTTCAGCGCATCGTCGCGGTCGCCTGCGCGATGCGCGAAGGCAACACCTTTCGCGTCTGGTCGCTGGGTGAAACCGGCGATCCCGAACCCGAGCTCATCCGGCGCTTTTTCGACGGCATCGACCGCTTCACGCCGCAGTTGGTCTCATGGAACGGCGGTGGATTCGACCTGCCGGTGCTCAACCACCGCGCGATGATTCATGGCGTGAGCGCGGCCAAGTTCTGGGACTGGGGCGACGACGACCGCGAGTACAGGTACAACAACTATCTGAGCCGCTATCACACGCGCCACCTCGACCTCATGGACGCGCTCGCGATGTATCAGCCGCGGGCGTCGGCGGGGCTGCACGCGATGGCGCGGCTGTGCGGATTCCCCGGCAAGCTCGGCATCGACGGCAGCCAGGTCCACGCCGCGCATGCGGCCGGAGATCTCGAGAAAATCCGGCGCTACTGCGAGACCGATACGATGAACACGTATCTGCTCTACCTGCGCTTCCAGCTGGTGCGTGGCGTCCTCACTGCGGGTCAGTACGCGACCGAGGTGTCCTTCGCCCGCGAAAAAATCGTCGCCACGGGACTCCCGCACTGGCAGGAATTCGTGAACGCGTGGGACGCCAACGCCGACTAGCACTCAATCGTCGCGATCGACGCAGACTACGCACGCAGTAGGGGAACCACAGGGTAGCGTGTGCCGAGCAGCGCGGTCGCCGACGGCAAGCTCCACCAGCGCTCGAGCACCGTGGCATATACGCTGCGGAAATCGATCGCGTACGCGGGATTGCCGTCAGCGGAAAGCGTGTCCAGCGACGGCTGCTCTCCGTACAGCCCACCCGCGACGCGACCTCCGAGCACGAAATGCGCGCTCGCAGTGCCGTGGTCGGTGCCGTTGGAGAGATTCTCCCTGGGCCGCCGCCCGAATTCGGCGTAGGTCAGCATCAGCGTCTCGTTCCAACGCCCCAATTCCTCGAGCGCGCCCTTGAGCGCGACGATGCCGGCGGCGAGCTCGCCGAGCAGGCGCGCCTGTGTGGCGGGTTGGCCGCTGTGCGTGTCGAAGCCGCTCAGCGTGACGCGCACGACTGCCACGCCGGCCTGGTTGGCGATGACCTGTGCCGCGGTGTGCATCGCGTTGCCGAAGACGCCGGCGGGAAACTCGGTGCTGAACGCGCGGCTGGCCGACAAATGCGATGCAGCCTGCATGACATCGGCCTCGACCTTGAGAATGTGCTGCAGTGCCTTGTTGCGCGACTGGCCTTCAGGCGTTGCCAGGCGCGCCTGACGCAGGAACTGCTCGGTGTTCGACAGCGCGATGGCGCGCGTTCCGCCACCGGCGAGCGGTCCGAGGTCGGGCGAGCCGATGATGACGCCGTCGGCGGCGAACCCGGCGGGGGTGGGAGCGGTCGCAAAGGTCCGCGTAAGCCAGCCTTCCTGCAGGTATTCGTTGCTGCGCGAGGCGGTGTCCCAGATCTCGATCGACCGGAAATGCGAAAGATTCGGCTCGGGATACCCGACGCCCTGCACGATGGCGAGCTGCCGCTCGTTCCATAGCGGACGCAGCGGCGCGAGCGCGGGATGCAGTCCGACGCGATCGGTGAGCACTACCACCTGGTCGCGCGCGATCGCGATCTTCGGCCGCAGCGCGTAATACGCGGGATCGGCGTAGGGAACGACCGTGTTGAGCCCGTCGTTGCCGCCCTTGAGCTCGATCAGCACCACGAGATTGCGGTAGTTCGCCACCGCAGGCGCGGCGGCCCACGCAACCTGCGTAGCGAGTCCGGACGAGCACGCGAGCGCGCTCCCGGCGGCGAGCTTCAGGAAATGGCGGCGGTTCATGAAAGGTCCACACGCTTTCATTGGAGTTCGCGCTCGAGGTCTCCCTGAGCTCGCATTCGAGTTCCCGCTTTGAGTTCTCATTTGAGTTCTCACTTGAGCTGATAAGCCACGTCGAGCACCAGCGCGCGCACCAGCGCCACCGAGTCGCTGTCCGGATCCGGCGCAACTTGCGGCGCGATGGCGAGCAGCATGCGCGCGGCAGCGTGGCCGCGCTGCCTCGACTGCGGCGTCACGCCGAGACTCGCGAACCAGCTCGCGCTGTCGAACTGAACGCGATCGAGGCTGCGCTCCATGCTGCGTCGAAAGGCGATCTCACGCAGCTTGTCGGGATCCTGCGCGCCGGCAGGGAGCATCGCCTGCTTCGGCGGCGACGCCATCGCGAGCTCCATCGGGGCGGCGTCGGCCTTGTCAGCGCCGTCCTCGGCGCGGAACAGCCGGTCGAGAAACTGCTTGCGCGCGAGCAAGGTGCTCGAGTTGATCCAGGTGTCCTGGCCTGGCCAACCCTTGACGTTGGGCGGCGAGAACAGGTTCTGGCCCATGCCCGCCGCGGCCACCGCGAACGGCAGCATCTGGTCGGGCTTGAGATCGAATTGACGCAGCGTTCCCACCACCAGTTCGACCGGCGACTTGACCAGCGTCGCACGGTTGTCGGCGGCATAGAAAGCGTCGGACACGAGGAGCGCGTGCAGCGCGACCTTGATATCGTAGTTCGATTCGCGAAATGCCCTGGCTATGCGCCTGACCTCTGCCTCGTCGGGTTGCGGCGAGATGAATTCGCGCCAGAGCTTGCGTGTGATGAATTCCGCGGTTTGCGGTTGCGCCAAGAGGATGTCGAGCACGTCGTCGCCGTCGAGCAGGCCGCTGCGACCGAGCACGGTCTTTACCGCGTAGTCGTGGATGAACGGACGGAACACGAATTGCCCGGACGCGCGATCGAGGCTCCATCCGGTGAACGCGCGCGCGGCTTCCTTGATGTCCTGCTCGGCGTAGTTGCCTTCGCCCAGCGTGAACAGCTCCATGACTTCGCGCGCGAAATTTTCGTTCGGCGATCCCTTCCGGTTCTGCACGCTGTCGAGATAGATGACCATCGCCGGATCGCGCGCCATCGCGTGCAGCAGATCGCCGAAATGACCAAGCGCATGGGCACGCAGGGTCACGTTTTGCCTGTACATGAGCTCGGCGAGACGGACTTTTTGCTGGCTGGAGACGAAGTGGTTGTGCCAGAACAGCGTCATCCGCTCGGTGAGCGGGGACGGAGTCGCTACCATCTCGCCCACCCACCAGCCGCGAAGCTCCAGCCCCTCGCGCACCTGCTCGCGCTGGAACGCCTTGCGCTCGGCGTCGCTGGCCTTGTCCCCGGGACGCGGATAGCGCAGCGGGTCGGTGCTCGAGGTCCACGCCGGCGCCGCGGTCACCGCTGTCGTTCGCGTGTCGGCAAGCAGCGTGCGAACCGCCTGCTCGCGCGTCAGCGTCGCGAAGTGCTGGATCTGCGTGTGCGTGGCGCCGAAGCCGGTGCGATTGAGCAACTGGCGCGCGTCTTCGTAGCCCAGCGGCCCGCCGCCAGCCGCCGCGTGAGCCGAGCACGCAAGCATTGCGATGCACAGCATGACCAACACAGGCGAGGTCGGACTCTTCTGCTCATTCGGTTTGCGTTGCAGCACGAACGTCTCCGCGGCAAATGACCGTCCCATCAACAACGCTTCAGTCTGGCGCGCTGTTGACCGCGAAAGCGGCGAAGGAATGTAACCGGGTGTTACCTGGTCCCGGCGTATCGTCAATCCAGCTGGAGGACGCCGCGCGCGAACTCGATGACACGTCCCGAAACGAAAATGCGTCGGTCGGCGTCGACGCGCAGTCCGAGCTGACACGAACGTCCCACCGCGTCGCCCTGTTGCAGCACCAGCGTCTGCGGCAGCGCCGCGCCGGTGGCGACCAGCCAGCCGCCGAGGTTGGCACATGCGGAGCCGGTGCCCGGATCCTCGATCGCTGCGCCGTGCTTGGAGAAAAAAAAGCGGCACAGCACGCGTCCGGGGCCATCGTGCGCCCACACATACGCCATCGCGCGCGCCGCCGCGCCCTCCAAAGGGATGCTGCCGTGACGCGCGAGCAGCGAGCCGTCGGGGCGGGCCTTGCGTACGGCGTCGGCGCTGCCGAGCGGAATCACCAGCTGCTCGGCACCGGTGTTCACCCACAGTGGCGTCGCCTCGAAGTCGCTCTCGTCGATGCCGAGCATCGCGGCCAGCTCGCGCGGCGACGCGTCCACCGCACGCGTGCGCGGTGCCTGGGCTTCGAGCGTCCAGCGATCGCCTTGCGCGCTGACCGGCACGATGCCGACCTGCATCTCGAGCCTGACCGCGTCGCCGCGACCGAGCAGATCGCGCACCACGTGCGCACTGCCCAGCGTCGGATGTCCGGCAAATGGCATCTCGAATGTCGGTGTGAAAATGCGCACGCGAACGTCGGCGTTCGTGGGCGGCAGAATGAACGTCGTCTCGGACAGATTGAACTGCAGCGCGATCGCCTGCATCGTGCGCGCATCGATCCCGTCGGCGCGCTCGACGACGGCAAGCGGGTTGCCGCCGAGGCGCTGCTCGGCGAACACGTTGACGATACGGAACGGATAGTCGCGCATCAGGCTAGGATAGCGCAGCCAGCGACTCGGCGCCGAAGCGCGCGGCCAGCTCCGCCGCAAGTGCCGCGAAGCCCGCCGCCGAGATATCGTCGACCTCGGCTTGCAAGTCGGCTCGCGCCGGCGCGTAATGCATCGCCAGCGAGCGGGCGTACGCCGGATCGTAATGGCGCGCGAGCAGCTCGGCGACCAGCGTGTCCCAGTCGCCGGCGGCGGCGAGCTCGGCCCAGTGCGCGAGGATCGCTTTGCCGTGCAGCGGTGTCAGCGGCAGCAGCGAGCGCTCGAGCGCGCCGGCATCGTCGATGAAGTGCCGGTAGTCCTGCTTGAGCAGCGCGACCCGGAGTGGATGCGGGGTCTGCAGCGCGACGCCGCGGCCGGTGCGCATGCGTTCGAGCAGCGCGTCGGGCAGCTGCAGCGCGCCGACGCGACGGCTTTCCGACTCGACGAAGACCGGCCGCGAGGCGTCGAAGCGCTGCAGGCGCTCGAGCAGCGCGGATTCGAACGCCTTTTGCGAAGGCTGTGGCTCGCCGGGAACGCTTCCCAGCAGCGAGCCGCGATGACACGCGAGCCGTTCGAGGTCGAGCACCTGTGCACCTGCGGCGTCGAGCGCTGCGATCAAGCGGCTCTTGCCCGAGCCGGTGAGCCCGCCGACGACGACGAACTCCAGTCTCCTTGGGAGCGTCGCCAGCCGCGTCACGACGTCGCGGCGATAGGCGCGATAGCCACCGTCGAGCTGCATCGCGCGCCAACCGATTTCGTTGAGCACATGCGCGAGTGCGCGGCTGCGCTGTCCGCCGCGCCAGCAATAGACGAGGGGACGCCACTCGCGCGCCTTTCCCGTGAACGCCGTGTCGATCATGGCCGCGATGTTGCGCGCGACCATCGCCGCGCCGAGCCGGCGCGCGGCGAACGGCGACGCGACGTAAAGCGTGCCGACCTGCGCGCGCTGAGTGTCGTCGAGCACCGGATGGTTGACGGCGCCGGGCACACGATCGAGCGCGAACTCCGCGGGGCTGCGCACATCGATGCGATCGCTGAATTCCGCGATGCGGTCGACATTCGCTCGCAGCGTGTCGTGGCGCTCGCTCATCCGCGTTTGCCCGGCGCGACCAGCAGGGGCTTGAGCGCTGCCCATACGTTGTCCTGCATCCGCGACTGCGCTGCGGCAAGCGGATGCACACGATCGGCCTGGAACATCGCCTCGTCGAAGGCAAAGCCCTCGAACAGGAATGGCACCAGTGCGGCCTTGTGCGCCTTGGCGACGTCGGCGAACGTGGCATCGAATCGCGCCCCGTAGGCCGCGCCATAGTTGGGCGGAAGACGCATGCCGACGATCACGACGCGTGCGCCGGTTTTTTGCGCAGCGAGCACCATCGCGTCGAGATTCTGGCGCATGGCGTCGATGCTGCTGCCGCGCAGCCCGTCGTTGGCGCCGAGCTCGATCACGACGATCGCCGGATGGTGCTGCGCGAGCAGCGCATCCAGGCGCGCCCGGCCGCCCGCAGTGGTGTCGCCGCTGATGCTGGCGTTGACCACGAGGTGCGGATAGCCCTCGGAGCCCAGACGCCGCTGCAGAAGCGTCGGCCACCCCGCGTCGGCGGGGAGCCCGTAACCCGCGGACAGGCTGTCGCCGATGACCAGGATCACCGGTTGAGCGGGCGCTGCCCGCGCAGCGGACGCAAAGCCGACACAGAAAACCGACGCACCGACCAGCATCAGGAATGAAACCAGATATTTCATGGGCAGCCTATTCTAGCCGCGCCGCGCAGGGGCGCCCAGCGCGACCGGTACAATGCTTGTCTCGCGCCTTGTTCGATCCCGCGCGCGTCCCAACCTCCCATTCATGCCACCCGATTCATCCTCGCTCGCTTCCGACACCGTGATCCGCGCCAGCAACGTTTCCAAGCGCGTCCAAAGCGGTGATGAACCGCTGACCATCCTCGACGCGGTAAGTTTCGAGGTCGGCGCGACCGAAACGGTCGCCATCGTCGGGGCATCGGGATCGGGAAAGACCACGCTGCTGGGCCTGCTCGCTGGGCTGGACCGCCCGACCTCCGGCGAGATCTGGCTGGGCGATACGGCGCTGGGCGAACTGAGCGAAGATGCGCGCGCCGCGCTGCGCCAGCGCTGGCTGGGGTTCGTGTTCCAGTCCTTTCAGCTGCTGCCCGCGCTCACCGCGCTGGAAAACGTGATGCTCCCGCTCGAGCTCGCAGGCGCGCCCGATGCTGCGCGCAAGGCGCGCGAGTGGCTGGCCCGCGTAGGGCTCGCCGGGCGGCTGACGCATTATCCGAAGCAGCTCTCGGGCGGTGAGCAGCAGCGTGTGGCGATCGCGCGTGCGTTCTCGGGCGAGCCCAAGGTCCTCATGGCGGACGAGCCCACGGGCAATCTGGACGGACAGACCGGAGGCGAGGTCGCCGACCTCATGTTCACGCTCAACCGCGAGCGTGGAACGACGCTGGTGCTGGTCACGCACGAAGTGACGCTGGCGTCGCGCTGCGCGCGCAGGCTCTCGCTCGCCGACGGCAAACTGGTCGCCGACCAGCGCGCTGCGGATACCGCGGTGTCGGCTCGAGCTTGAATACGCTGCGCCTTGCGCTTTGCATGCTGCGCCGCGACTGGCGTGCCGGCGAGCTGTCGGTGCTGTTCGCGGCGCTGGTGCTCGCGGTCGCGAGCGTCGGCTCGGTGGCGATGTTCACCGATCGCGTCAAGGTGGCGCTGACGCGGCAGGCCAATGTGCTGCTCGGCGCGGACCTTCTGATCTCCGGCGATCGTCCGCTGCCGGAGTCGCTCGTCGAGGAGGCGCGCGCACGCGGGCTCGCGGTGGTACCCGCGATCCGCTTCAACAGCATGGTGCAAAGCGCCGGGCGCAGCGACGACGCGGGACCGGTCCTCGCCGACGTCAAGGCTGTGGGCGCGGGCTATCCGCTGCGTGGAGCGATCACGCTGCTCGATCCCTCCAACCCCGCGGGACGCATCGCGCGCGCCATCCCGGCGCGCGGCGAGACCTGGATCGACACGCGGCTCGCGGCACGACTCGACGCGAAGGTCGGAAGCGCGCTCGCCGTCGGCGACACCACACTGAAAATCAGCGCCATCGTCCAGCAGGATCCGGAAGTGACCGGAGGATTGTTCACCCTCGGCCCGAAGATGCTCATGAACATCGACGACGTCGGTGCGACGGGACTGTTGCAACCCGGCAATCGAGCCACCTGGCGGTTGCTGATCGCTGGCGCCGCGAGCGACGCCTACCGCGACTGGGCCAAGGGTCGGCTCGAGCGCGGTCAGCGCCTCGAGTCGATACGTGATCTTCGCCCCGAGGTGCGGCAGACCCTGGAGCGTGCGGAGCAATTTCTCGGCCTGGCGGCGCTGGTGGCGGCGATTCTCGCGGCCGCTGCGGTCGCGCTCGCCGCGGCACGTTACCTGCGACGTCATCTCGATGCCGCGGCGATGATGCGCTGCCTCGGGGCCGCGCAGCGCCAGACCCTGGCGCTGTTCCTGCTGCAGTTCCTCGCGCTGGGCAGCGTCGCCAGCGTCGTCGGTTGCGCGATCGCGCTCGGCGGCCAGCAGGTGCTGGTCGCGATCCTCGGATCGGTGGTGAGCGCGGAACTGCCGCCGCCGTCAGCGCTGCCGGCGCTGATCGCGATGGCCACGGGCCTCCTGCTGCTGCTCGGCTTCGCATTGCCGCCGCTGCTGGCGCTGTCGCGCGTGCCGCCGCTGCGCGTGCTGCGGCGCGATCTCGGCGCGCCGCGCGCCGGCGGCGCGCTCGCCTACGCGATGGGCGCAGCGACGGTTGCGGCGCTCATCGCCGCGCAGGCGCCCGATGCGCGCATGGCGATGATCATGGTCGGCGGCGTTGCAGCGCTGCTGCTAACTGCGCTGATCACTGCTCGCGTGCTGGTGGCAGCGCTGCGACTTCTGCCGCAGCGCGGGTACAGCTGGCGCTATGGACTGGCGAACCTGCGCCGCCGGCCTTTTGCCGCGAGCATGCAGATCGGCGCGTTAGCGCTGGGCCTGATGGCGCTGCTGCTGCTGACGCTGGTGCGCGGCGATCTCATGGCGAATTGGCGCGCCAGCCTGCCTGCAGACGCGCCGACCGCGTTCCTGATCAACGTGCTGCCCGACCAGGTCGACGGCGTACGCGCGTTGCTCAAGCGCGAGCTTAACGTCGACGCCGTCTCGTATCCGATGGTTCGCGGCCGGCTGGTGGCGGTCAACGGCGTCGCCTTCGACACCACCAAGCTCCCCGACGAGCGGGCGCGCCGACTCGGCGAGCGCGAATTCAACCTGTCGTCTGTCGACGCGCTGCCGCCCAGCAACAAAGTCGTCGCCGGCACCTGGTGGAACGCGGGCGAGAAGGGCGGCATGTCGCTCGAGGAGGGCATTGCAAATACGCTCGGAATCAAGCTGGGTGACACCCTGACGTGGGATTTCGTCGGCACCCGGCTCGATGCGCGGGTGACCAGCCTGCGCAAGGTCGCCTGGGACAGCTTTCGCGTGAATTTTTTCGCGCTGTTCCCGGCGGGCGCGCTCGACGCGATGCCGACGACGTATATCGCTGCGGTGCGCGCCGCCGACGGCAATGCCACGTGGCTCACACCGCTGCTGCGCGAATTTCCCAACGTCCTGGTGATCGACGTCGGCGAAGTCATGCATCAGGTGCAGTCAATCATCGAGGAAGTCGCACGCGCCGTCGAGTTCGTGTTTCTTTTCACGCTGCTGGGTGGCGTGCTCGTGCTCGAGGCCGCGGTCGCGGTGACGCAGGACGAGCGCCGCTACGATGCGGCGATCCTGCGCACGCTGGGCGCGCGCCAGCGCGCGCTCGATGCCGCACAGATCGCCGAGTTCCTGGCGCTGGGCGCGCTCGCGGGGTTGCTGGCCGCCGCCGGCGCGACCGCGGTCGGCTACTTTCTTTCCGATCGAGCGTTCCAGATACCGTTCCACTGGAATGCGTGGGTGTGGCTGATCGGGATCGTCGGGGGCGCGCTCGGTGTCGCGCTCGCAGGCTGGCTCGGCACGCGCAGCGCAACGCGCCAGCCGCCGCTGGTCGTGCTGCGCCAGCTAGCGTGAGCCCAGCGCCGACTCGCGGCGCAGCATTCGACCCACCGCGATCAGCGCGAGCGCCGCCAGCGCCAGTGGGATGACCGCACTTTGCAGCCAGTCGAGCGGCGCAATCTCATCGCCGCGCAACGCGCGCGAAAGCAGCGTGTATTGCGACGAGATGGGCACCCACAGCAGCCACCGCGGCTCGCGCTTCTGCAGGAAAAGCTGAACGACAGGCATCATGCTGATGATGAATAGCAGCAGCGACACATTCGCTTGCGCTTCCTTCAGCGTGCGTCCGCGCGCACCCATGTACAGCAGCGCCGCGGGCAGCAAGGCCACCAGTGGCGCGAGCACCAGCAGGAAACGCAGTAACTCGCTGGCGCCGAACAGGAACGGCACGCCGACCGCCGGCAGCGGCGCGAAATTGAGCGTCAGGTAAAAGCCCGCCAGCGTAAGCACCACGACGGTCGCATCGAAGCACGAGATCGCGAGCCATTTGCCGGTGGCTATTTCCAGCGACGACGCCGGCGTGGCGAGCAGCGGCTCCAGCGAGCCGCGCTCGCGCTCGCCCGCGGTGGCGTCCAGCGCCAGCGCCATTCCGCCCATCAGCGAGGCGAACAGTCCGTAATACGCGATCAGGAACAGGATGAGCGCGCCCGACTGTTGCGGCGTGGCCAAGTCGATGCCCTCGATGTCCATCGGCAGCGCGACCTGCGGCACGATGCCACGCAGCAGCAGCCGCTGCGTTCCCCACTGCCGGTTGTAGGCTCGCAGCGCCGCTTCGGCCGCGTCGATCGACGCTCGTGCGCGGTCGCGCGATCGGTCGTAGACCAGCTTAACGGTGGCGGCGCGGCCGGCGGCGACGTCATCGACGAAGTCCGCATCGATGACCAGCGCGACGTCGAGCTCCCCGGCGCGAATCCTGGCTTCATAATCGAGAGGCGCCGGTTGCACGGTGATCTGCTGGCGCTCGAGAAATGCGATGAGCGCAGGCGCGTATTGCGCTCCGGCCACCGCGAGCTTGAGCTCGCGGGCGCGCTCGGCCTGGTTCGCCGCCATGTTCAGGATCAGCGTCAGGAACAGCGGTCCGGCGGCGATGGCGGTCAACAGCGTCACCATCATCGTGCGTCGGTCGCGCAGCGCATCGACAAGCTCCTTGAAGGTGACGTCAAAAATGCGATGCATCACAGACGTGGCCGCTCAGGCAGCGAGTCCTTCGCCCGACCCGAGCAGGTCGACGAAGGCATCTTCGAGCGTCGACTTGCCTGACCGCGCCAGCAGGTGCGCGCAATCGCCGCTGGCGACGACGCGACCGTGACCCAGGATCACGATCGTGTCGCACAGCGCGCTGACTTCCTGCATGACGTGCGTGGAGAAGACGATGCATTTGCCCGCGGCGCGCAGCGCGCGTAGGAGCTCGCGCAGGCCCCGCGTGCTCATGATGTCGAGCCCGTTCGTGGGCTCGTCGAGCAGAAGCGCTGCCGGGTCGTGCACCAGGGCGCGCGCGATCGCCACTTTCATGCGCTCGCCCTGCGAAAAACCCTGCGTGCGCCGGTCGGCCAACTCGTCCAGGTTGAGCGTCGCGATAAGCTCGTCGATGCGCGCCTCCAGCGCCGGTCCGGAAAGGCCGTGCAGGCGGCCGTAGTAGCGCACGTTCTCGCGCGCGGTGAGCCGCGCGTACAGGCCGCGCGCGTCGGAAAGCACGCCGATGCGCTGGCGAACGCGATAGCGCTCGCGCACGATGTCCAAACCGTCGACCTGCGCGCTGCCGCGATCGGGGACGACCAGCGTCGCCAGCATGCGCAATAGCGTCGTCTTTCCGGCGCCGTTGGGGCCGAGCAGCCCGGTGATCGCGCCGTCGCGCGCGACGAAGCTCGCGCCATCGACCGCAGCGATTTCGCCCTTCCTGCCGAAGCGCTTGACCAGGCCGTCGACGACGATCATCGCGATTGAAGGAGCGAGGCGAAAATCGGAGGGCGCGCGCTGCGCGCCAGGTAATCGAGGCACGACTGCGGAAGCGCGCCGAATCCTGCCTCGTCGATGAATTTCTCGATCAGCCGCGGAACGCAGGCGTGGGGCGAGACGATGTGGCCATAGCCGGCGGCGACGACATGGCGCGAATTCGGCAGCGTCTGCGCGACCTTCGCGCCGTTCGCAGGGGGGGTGACCGGATCGAGCCCGCCCGAAAGGATCAGCACCGGTTTGTCGCTCGCGAGCGGTGCGCTGAAATCCGCCGATTCGGCCGCCTTGGGCCAACCCTGGCACGCAACCAGGTTGCGCTCGGCGAGCGCGGGAGCGCGCAGCGCGTCGAGCGCCCGCTTTGCTTCCACGGGATCGATGCGCGGCGCGTCTTCGCCGCAGGTTACCGCATAGTGAAGCGCCATGTTCATCGAACGCTGCGCGTCCTGGGTCACCATCAGCGCGGCGGCCGCGAGCGGCGCATAGTCGCCGCTGCTCGCTCGCGCAAGCAGGGTCGGTGCCAGGCTCGCGAGCTCGGGAACGTACATCAATGCCTGCAGTGCGCCAACGACCATGTCGAAGGTCAGCGAGACTTCGCGAGTGGCGCCGGTGCGCGGATCGGCGATGCTCACGCGCCGGCTGTTGCCCAGATCGCGTTTGATCGTGGCAAGCGTCGTATCGAGGTCGGGATACGCCTGCCGGCACGCGGAGTCTTCCGCGCATGCGGCGAACAGCGCCGCCAGCGCGGCCTCGCGCGAGGGCCAGACATCGAGGTTGATGCGCATCGATGGCGGTGCGACACCATCGAGCACCGCCGCGCGAACGCGCTGCGGAAAACGGCGCAGGTATTCCTGCGCAACGCGCGTGCCGTACGAGCCGCCCCACAGATTGATCCGCTCGTAACCGAGCGCCTGGCGGATAGCGTCGACGTCGGCGACCAGCGCCGAGGTGTTGTATTGAGCGACATCGGCAGCGTGCGCTTCGGCGATCTCGCGCAGGCAATGCCGCGCTTCGTGCCCGACATCATCGTCGGCGAACTCATCGAGTGGATCGCGCGGCGCGAAGGAGGCACACCTGAGCGGAGACGACTTGCCGCCGCCGCGCGGATCGACGAGCACGATGTCACGGTTGCGCCGGACGCCGCCCAGCGCAGCGGCCAACGGCGCCAGCGCGGCAGCCGATTGTCCCGGCCCGCCGGGGAGCATGAACAGCGGGTCCGGAAGGGGATTGAGCGTGTTGGCCGGCAGAACGATGAATGCGATGTCGATCTTGCGTGCGTCGGGCTGCGAACGATTTTCCGGGACCGCGATGTGCCCGCATTGTGCCGAGGTTGGCAGTCTTGCCACCCGGCATTCGCTCAGCTCGACGTGACGCTGCGCATTTTCTCGGGCGCAGCCGGCGAGCAGGATTATTACCAGAGTCACGAGCACGATGGCGCGCTGCGGACGTCTGCCGGCGTCGAGAATGCGCGTGCGTTGCATCACGCGGGCGATGGTAGCAGACGCCATGCGAAGGGCCGAGCGCTACCGCGACCGCGGATGGACACCCGAACACCCGCTTCCTATACTGCGCCTTCCTCTCCCGGTGTTCATTTCATGGCGCAGCGACTCGAACCGGGCATCGTGACCGATTTTCGCGATCGCCTCACCTACGCGGGTTACCTCTGCCTGGACAAGCTGCTCGAGGCGCAGAAGCCGCTGTCGGGAACGGCGGACACGCCGCCGCGTCACGACGAGATGCTGTTCATCATCCAGCATCAGACCTCCGAGCTGTGGATGAAGCTCATGATCCACGAGCTCGTGCGGGCGACCGATTTCATCCGCGCCGACCAGCTCGACGCATGCTTCAAGATCCTCGCGAGAGTCAAACTGATCCAGAAACAGCTCTTTGAGCAGTGGGCCGTACTGGAGACGCTTACACCATCTGAATACGAGTCGTTTCGTCCGGTGCTCGGCCAATCGTCGGGTTTTCAGTCAGCGCAGTATCGCGCCATCGAGTTCCTGCTCGGCAACAAGGATGCCGCGCTGCTCGACGTCTTTCGCCACGATCCTGCGAGTCATGCCAGTCTCGACGCGCTGCTGCGCGCGCCATCGCTCTACGACGAATTCCTGCGCCATCTCGCCCGTCGCGACCTGCCCGTGCCGGCGGACGTCGTCGAGCGCGACTGGACGCAGCCGTATCGACGCAACGCTGCGCTGGTCGGCGTGTTCAAGACGATCTACGAGGACCCGCAACGCTACTGGGATGCCTACGAGATGGCGGAGAAACTGGTCGACGTGGAGGAGTCGTTTCAGCTGTGGCGTTTTCGGCACCTCAAGACCGTCGAGCGCATCATCGGATTCAAGACGGGTACCGGCGGGTCCAGCGGAGCGGCGTTCCTGCGACGCGCACTGGACCAATCATTCTTCCCGGAGCTTCTCGATGTGCGCACCGTGATCGGAAGCCGATGAGCGCTGCGGGGCCGCTCAAAGCGCGCGCCTCCTGCGGGGCAAACCGCGCGCCGCGGCACAGACGGACGATCCTGCAGATGTCCTGCCGGTAATGGCCGCAGAACGCATCGAGGAGGCGGTCGCTGCGATGGGCGCGGGAGCGCTCAGCGCGACGACGCTGTCGAGGCATGTGCGTCCGTTGTTCTCGCGGGTGCTGCGCGAACAGGCAGGCAAGATCTATCTTGCCAATCATTCGCTGGGCCGCCCGCTTGACGCAACGGCCGACGACGTTGCCGAGGCGCTTGCACTCTGGCCGACGCGCATGGGACGCGCATGGGACGACTGGTCTCTCGAGCTGCGCGCCTTTCGCGAGCGCCTCGCGCGCCTGCTCGGTGCGCCGCGTCCCGATTGCATCGTGCCCAAGACGAGCGCGGGGCAGGGATTGCGCGCGATACTCAACACCTACGACCACGCCGCGCAAGTGGTCGCGACGCGCGGCGAGTTCGATTCCATCGACGTCATTCTTCGCCATTACGCACAGCGCGGACGCATCAGCCTGCGCTTCGTCGAGCCTGGCGAAGGAGGCACCTTCGCCGCCGCCGATGTGCGCGCCGCGGTGCGCGCGGGGACCGATCTGGTAGTGCTCTCGCAGGTCATGTTCAATAGCGGCCAGGTCTTACCCGAACTGGGCGCACTCGTCGACGATGCGCACGGCGCCGGTGCGCGCGTGCTGCTCGACGTCTATCACTCCCTCGGCGCACTGCCGGTGGACGTGGCGGCGCTCGACGTCGACTTCGCCGTCGGTGGAAGCTATAAGTACCTGCGCGGAGGACCGGGGTCGTGCTTTCTATATCTCCATCCGCGCCACCTCGACGGCAACGTGTCGACTCTCGACGTGGGATGGTTCGCGAAGCGCGACGCCTTCGATTACCGGCGACCGGATCCGCCGCGCTGGGCCGAGGGAGGCGACGCGTTCATGGAGTCGACGCCGCCGGTGCTCACCTGGTACCAGGCGCGCGCCGGTCAGCGCCTGGCGCTCGCGCTCGGTGCGGCGCGCGTGCGCCAGTACACGTTGGCGCAGCAACGCGGGTTGGTCGACTGGCTTGCGCGCGAGGGCATTGCGGCGGCCGGTGGCGACGAAGCGCGTGGTGCGTTTTGCGTGGTGGACCTCGCGCATCGCGGCGAGGACGCGGCGCTGCGCTGCGCGCGGGCACTGGACGACGAAGGGGTGATAGTGGATGCGCGCGGACGCTGGCTGCGCCTGTGCCCGGACATCCTCAGCACCGACGACGAACTGGCGCGCGCCGCCGCCGCGCTCGCCCAAATTCTCGCGGCGCCCGGCTGAGCCGCCGGTGCGCCTAGGCGTGACGGGTGATGAAGCGAACCAGCACGATCAGGATCGCCACGAAGAGCGCGGCGCCAAGCACGCCTGCGATGATCACGTGATGAGGCTTGATCGTGACCATGTCGTGTTCGCCCGCGGCTTTTTTGCGAATGCCCAGAAAACTCGCAAAAACGGCCCCGAGTACGCGAAAAAAGCTGGCGGGACGGGGCTGGACATGCTCGGGCGGCGCGGGATCGTTCGGGGCCATGAAAAATCGTGTGGGAAATAGAGCGCTTGCGCAGCAAGAATGATCGTAGCATGCGCGGGCAGCAGCTTTGCGCGCGCTTCGCGCGGACCGCAATGGTGAAATCATTTGCTTCGGCCATTTTGCGGCTTGAACCCGCCGATGCCGTCCCCATCTCCGCGGTAGGGATAAATTCCTGAGGGAAATGCAATGCGATTCGACAAGCTGACCACCAAATTCCAGCAGGCGCTGGCCGACGCGCAAAGCCTCGCGCTGGGCAACGACAACGGGTTTGTCGAGCCGCAGCACCTGCTTTCCGCGTTGCTGAGCCAGGACGACACGGGGACCGCGTCGCTGCTCGCCCGCGCCGGCGTCAACGTACCCGCGCTCAAGACCGCCCTGGACAAGGCGATCGCGCGCCTCCCCAAGGTCGAAGGCCAGGGCGGCGAGATCAGCGCGTCGCGCGATCTGACCAACCTGCTCAACGTCAGCGACAAGATTGCCACCAAGCGTGGCGACCAGTTCATCGCCACCGAGCTGTTCCTGCAGGCGCTTGGCGACGACAAGGGTGACACCGGACGGCTGCTCAAGGATCACGGCCTGACCAAGAAAGCGCTGGAGGCGGCGATCGATGCGGTGCGCGGCAGCGGCAGCGTGGATTCAGCGGACGCCGAGAGTCAGCGCGAAGCGCTCAAGAAGTACACCATCGATCTCACCGACCGCGCGCGCCAGGGGAAGCTCGATCCGGTCATCGGACGCGACGACGAGATCCGGCGCACCATTCAGATCCTGCAGCGGCGTACCAAGAACAACCCGGTCCTGATCGGCGAGCCGGGGGTCGGCAAGACCGCGATCGTCGAGGGGCTCGCGCAACGCATCGTCGACGGCGAAGTTCCCGAAACGCTCAAAAACAAGCGCGTGCTCTCGCTCGACATGGCGATGCTGCTCGCCGGCGCCAAGTACCGCGGCGAATTCGAGGAGCGGCTGAAGGCCGTGCTCAAGGACATCGCCGCCGACGAGGGCAGGACGATCGTCTTCATCGATGAGCTGCACACGATGGTCGGCGCCGGCAAGGCCGAGGGCGCGATTGACGCCGGCAACATGCTGAAGCCCGCGCTCGCGCGCGGCGAGCTGCATTGCGTTGGCGCGACCACGCTCGACGAGTACCGCAAGTACATCGAGAAGGACGCCGCGCTCGAGCGCCGCTTCCAGAAGGTGCTGGTCGACGAGCCGTCGGTCGAAGCCACGATCGCGATCCTGCGCGGACTTCAGGAGCGCTACGAGTTGCATCACGGAGTCGAGATCACCGACCCTGCGATCGTGGCCGCCGCCGAGCTCTCACACCGCTACATCACCGACCGCTTCCTGCCGGACAAGGCGATCGACCTGATCGACGAGGCAGCAGCGCGCATCAAGATGGAGATCGACTCCAAGCCGGAGGTAATGGACCGGCTCGATCGCCGCCGCATCCAGCTCAAGATCGAGCGCGAAGCGGTGAAAAAGGAAACCGATCCGGCGTCGAAAAAGCGCCTCGAGCTCATCGAGCAGGAGATCTTGCGGCTCGACCGGGAATATGCCGACCTCGAGGAGATCTGGAAAGCGGAAAAGGCGCAGGTGGCCGGCAGCCAGCACATCATGGAGGAGATCGACAAGGTCAAGGTCGCGATGGAGGACGCCAAGCGCAAGGGCGACTGGCAGAAGGTTTCCGAGCTGCAGTACGGCAGGCTCCCGCAGCTCGAGGCACAGCTCAAGAAAGCCGACAAGAAGCTCGCCGGCGAAGATGCGAAAAAACCGAAGCTGCTGCGGACGCAGGTCGGCGCGGAGGAAATCGCCGAAGTCGTGTCGCGCGCCACCGGCATCCCCGTGTCGAAGATGATGCAGGGTGAGCGCGACAAGCTGCTGCAGATGGAAGACGCGCTGCACAAGCGCGTGATCGGACAGGACGAGGCGGTCACGGCGGTCGCCGACGCGATTCGGCGCTCGCGCTCGGGTCTGTCCGATCCGAACCGGCCCTACGGCTCATTCCTGTTTCTGGGCCCGACCGGTGTCGGCAAGACCGAGCTGTGCAAGGCGCTCGCCGATTTCCTGTTCGACTCCGAGTCGCATCTGATCCGAGTCGACATGTCGGAATTCATGGAAAAGCATTCGGTGGCGCGGCTGATCGGCGCGCCGCCCGGCTATGTTGGCTACGAGGAAGGCGGCTATCTCACCGAAGCCGTGCGCCGCAAGCCGTACAGCGTGATCCTGCTCGACGAGGTTGAAAAGGCGCACCCCGATGTGTTCAACGTGCTGCTGCAGGTGCTCGATGACGGGCGCATGACCGACGGCCAGGGACGCACCGTGGATTTCAAGAACACCGTCATCGTCATGACGTCGAATCTGGGATCGCAAATGATCCAGCAGATGCAAGGCGACGACTACGGAGTGATCAAGCTCGCGGTGATGGCCGAGGTCAAGACGCGATTCCGGCCGGAGTTCGTCAACCGCATCGACGAGATCGTGGTGTTCCATGCGCTGTCGCAGAAGGACATCGCTTCGATCGCCAAGATCCAGCTGCACGGCCTCGAATCGCGGCTCGCGAAGCTCGAGATCAAGCTCGACGCGACGCCCGCGGCGCTGGGCAAGATCGCGGAGATCGGGTTCGACCCTGTCTACGGGGCGCGTCCGCTCAAGCGCGCGATCCAGCAGGAGATCGAGAATCCACTGGCCAAGGAAATCCTGGCGGGCAAATTCGGCCCCGGCGATACCGTGCACATCGTCGAGAAGGCCGGCACGATCGCGTTCGCGAGGCGCTAGGACCGGTCGCCGCCGTGCGGCGATCGATTGCCGACCAGGTCAATCGACATCGACCCGCTGAACGCACAGCGGTTGCAGTGATGCCGGTTCGGCGAGCGCGACGAAAAGCGTGCTGTCGCGCTCGATGGCCGAGGGCACCACGACCAGCGTGGCGAGCGTCGCCGCGCTCACGGCGATGCTCAGCAGTGCGAGCGCGACGCGCGGGGTCTTCGGTTGGTAGCGTTTCATGTCGGGTCTCCTCGGGAGCAGCGCGCCCAGGTCGGATTAGCAGCGCCCTAGTAGTACGGCACGCGTGCGCGGTCGACGAAGCGGTGCGCGCTGGCGACGCCCCCGTCAGCGGCTTGCGCGGCGCTGTCAACGGGCTCGGCGCGCAACGCGTCCAGCGCGGCAGACACCCGTTGCGCCCAGGTTGGCGCGTGCTCGATGCGCAGGCGCGAATCCTCTTCGGCGGTGACCACGGTGCGGCCCTCGCGATCGATCTCGAAGCGCATCCCGGGGAGCAGCACGATATCGCGCGGGTCGCGCTCGAGCGTGATCCACACGCAGCCGTAGTCGAGGCTGATGGCGCTGCCGGTCGCGTCGTCGAGGACGAACGTTTTCCGGCGCGGCAACACTGTGCGCTGGATGGTGCGGTCTGGGGTGCGGTCGAAGGGCATGGTATTTCTCCTTTTGAATGCGTATGATTCATGCATCATTCAAGTACCGACAAAGGCGAAAACTGCGATGCATGCCTCGGATTATGGGTTCGCCCGCAGCCGATCACAAACGAAAAAGGCGCATCCTACGCATGCAAGTTAGGAATGGCTAAGCCACCCATCCCGGCGCGTTTGCCCTCGCTGGACCTCCTCAAGGGGTTCGATGCCGCGGCGCGCCACCTGTCGTTCACCCGCGCGGCGCAGGACCTCTTCCTGACGCAATCCGCGCTGTCGCGCCAGATCCAGGCGCTCGAGGAGCAACTGGGTGCCCCGCTGTTCGAGCGCCGGCACCGCGAGTTGCGCCTTACCGACGCTGGCCAGATCCTGCACGCCAGCGCGAGGGTGGTCCTCGACGAGCTGACGCAGTCGGTCGCCAAGATCCGCCGCGAGCAGACGGCGCAGCCGCTCACCGTTTCCACCAATCAGCCTTTTGCGTCGCTCTGGCTCATTCCGCGGCTGGCCCGATTCCGCGCGCTGCACCCGAGCGTCGACGTATTCATCTCCGCCGACAACCGCGTCGTCGATCTCGAGCGCGAGCGCATCGACCTTGCCGTGCGCTACTGTTCGGAGGCGATGGCTCCGCCCGGCTCGCCGCGATTATTCGGCGAGCGGCTGCTGCCGGTATGTAGTCCTTCGCTCGCCGCCGATCCGAAACGTCCGTTGCGCAAAGCCGAGGACCTCGAACGGCACGTGCTGCTGCACATCGATGACGAGGGTGGGCGCTTCACCTGGCTCAACTGGTCGGTTTGGCTTGCCGCGGTCGGCATACGCGATCTGAAGCCGGCGGGGTCGATGCGCTTCAATCACTTCGACCAGGTGATGCAGGCGGCCCTGGACGGGCAGGGTGTGGCCCTCGGGCGCGTCCCGCTGATCGACCGCTTGCTCAACGAGGGGCGGCTGGTGGCGCCGCTGCACGGAAAGTACACTACGCCGCGCGCCTATTACGTGGTGACGACCGCGCAGGCCAACATGCGCGCGGAATCGCACGCATTCGTCGATTGGCTGGTGCACGAGGCCGCTGCCGACTGCGCGCAGACCGGCACCCCGGTGGTCGTGGCCAGTCGTCGCAAGGCAGCGCCAGCACGCGCCCGCCGATGAGCGCCGGCGCGCTGCAGCGCGAGGCGCCGTCGCCGTGGATCGTGCGCTTTGCGGCGCTGATCCCTGCGGGCAGCCTGGTCCTCGACCTCGCATGTGGCACCGGCAGACACACGCGGCTGCTCTGCGCTCAAGGCCAGCGTGTGCTCGCGGTCGACCGCGACGCCGACGCCCTGCGGCAACTGTACGGCGTCGACGGCGCGACCACGCTGCAGGCCGATTTGGAGCAGGGCACCTGGCCGCTCGCGGGCCGACGATTCGACGCGGTGGTGGTGACTCGCTATCTGCATCGGCCCCGTATCGACGTGCTGCTAAGCAGTGTCGCCGCCGACGGTGCGCTGCTGTACGAAACGTTCGCGCAGGGGAACGAAGCCTTCGGCAAGCCCTTCAATCGGGATTTTTTGCTGGCCCCCGACGAATTGCTTGACCGCGTGCGCGCCCGCATGCGCGTGGTCGCCTTCGAGCAGGGGCTGGTCGCGGCGCACGCGGGCCGGCCTGCAGTGCTGCAGCGAATCGCCGCAGTCGGCCTGGAACGCGCGTGGCCGTCTGCGCTGCCGTGAGGTCGGGTCGCCGCCATCCGGACTGTGCCGAGCCCGGTCGGTCGACCCGTACCGTGCCTGCCGTTGGCGGCAGAACAGGGTTCGGAATGGGGTAAAATGGCGCATTTTTTGGGATCGGTGCGCGTGGGTTCGACATTGACTGGAAGCCTGGTCGCGATCGCGACGCCAATGCACCAGGACGGCGCTCTCGATCTGTCGGCGTTGCGCAAGCTCATCGACTTCCAGATCGCCAACGGCACGTCCGGCATCGTCGTCGTCGGCACGACCGGCGAATCGCCGACGGTCGATTTCGAAGAGCATTGCCTGCTCATCAGGAGCACCGTCGAGCACGTCGCGAGGCGCGTCGCGGTCATTGCGGGAACCGGCGCGAATTCGACGGCGGAAGCCATCGAGCTCACGCGCTACGCGCACGACGCCGGCGCCGATTACGCGCTGTCGGTCGTGCCCTACTACAACAAGCCGTCGCAGGAAGGGCTATATCTTCACTTCCGCAACATCGCCGAGGCGGTGGACATTCCGCTGCTCGTGTACAACGTTCCCGGCCGTACCGTGGCGGACCTCGCCACCGACACCGTCCTGCGTTTGGCGCAAGTCGATCGCGTCGTCGGCATCAAGGACGCCACTTCGGACATGGTCCGCCACGTCGACCTGATGCGGCGCTTGCCGCGCGGCAAGGGCTTCGCCTTGCTCTCGGGCAACGACGACACCGCGCTTGCCTACATGCTGTTGGGCGGGCACGGCGTAATTTCGGTGACCGCCAATGTCGCGCCGCGGGCGATGGCCGACATGTGCGCCGCGGCGCTCGCCGGCCGCCTCGAGGAGGCGCGCGCGATCAACGCGCGGTTGCTGCCGCTCAACATGCAGCTTTTTATCGAAGCGAACCCCATACCGGTCAAGTGGGCGCTATCCGAGATGGGCCACATCGGCCCCGGATTGCGCCTCCCGCTGACCACGCTCGCCGCGCGGCACCACGACGTGGTGCGTTCCGCATTGCACGAAGCGGGCTGTATCTAGGAGAACCTCATGCTGAATCCAGGAATGCTCAGAAGCACGGTGCTGTGCGTGGTCGCGTTGCTGCTAGGCGGCTGCGAATCGATGTCGATGTCGCTGGGCAAGAAGATCGACTACAAATCGTCGTCGAGCGTGTCGTCGCTGGAGGTGCCGCCCGATCTGAGCACGCCCACGTATGACGACCGTTACCAGGTCGCCACCGCTTCGGGACAAGCCGCGGCGCGCGCGGTTGCCAAGCCGTCGGAAATTCTTCCCACCAACACCGACGCCAGGCTGGTTCGCGCCGGCAGCGAGCGCTACCTCGTGGTCAAGGCGAGCGAGGATGCGGCGTGGAAGACAGTACGCGAGTTCTGGATCAAGAATGGCTTCGTGATCGCCAGCGAGCAGCCCACCGTGGGCATCATGGAGACCGACTGGGCCGAGAATCGCGCCGGAGTGCCGCAGGACTCGCTCCAGAAATTTTTCAGCAAGTACCTGAGCTTCGTCAACGATACGTATACGCGCGACAAGTTTCGTACGCGCATCGAGCGCGGCACCGAGCCCGGCACGGTCGAGATATTCATCAGCCATCACGGCGCGGCCCAGTTGCCTACCAAGATCAACAAGGGACAACCCGAAGACTTCCAGTGGCAGGCCGTGCCCGCCGACACCAATCTGGAAGCCGAATTCCTCGGGCGCATGATGCTCGCCTTCGGGACACCGGAGCAAAAAGCGACCGAGGCCATTGCGCAGCTCAACAAGACGCCGGAGCGCGCGTTCATCGAAAAGGGCAAGGACGGCGGAAGTCAGCTGGTGGTCGACGATGCGTTCGACCGCGCGTGGCGCCGTGTCGGGCTCGCGCTCGACCGCACCGGATTCACCGTCGTCGACCGCGATCGCTCCAAGGGACTGTATTTCGTTCGCTACGCCAACCCCGATCTCGACGCCAAGAAGGAAAAAGGGTGGCTGGACAAACTTGCATTCTGGAAGTCCGACGACACCAAGCCCGAGCAGTACCGCGTAGTGGTGACGCAGGCCGACCCGCGCAGCGTGGTGACCGTGCAGGATCCGGCGGGCGCGCCCGACAAATCGGTCAACAGCGACAAGATACTGGCGCTGCTCAAAGACCAGCTCAAGTGACGCGGTCGTGCGCTTCGCCTGCCTAGGCAGCGGCAGCGAGGGCAACGGCCTGCTCGTCGAGGTCGGCAACACGCGCGTGCTCGTCGACTGCGGCTTCGGCCTCCGCGACGCCGTGGTCCGGCTGCGCCGCCTCGGCGTCGAGCCGGAAACACTCACTGCGATCCTGGTGACACACGAGCACAGCGACCACATCGGAGGAGTGGCCGCCTATGCGGCGCGCTACGACACGCCGGTATGGCTCACCTTCGGCACGCTCTCGATGGTGGAGGAGCGGCTCTCGGTGCTCCCACACGTGCGTGGATTCGACAGCCACGACCCCTTTGCCATCGATGATGTAAATGTCGAGCCGTTTCCCGTGCCGCACGATGCGCGCGAGCCGGTCCAGTTCGTCCTCTCGGACGGTTGCTGGCGTCTCGGGATCCTCACCGACATCGGCGTATCGACCGTGCATGTGGAGGCGACGCTGTCCGGCTGCGACGCGCTGCTGCTCGAGTGCAACCACGACGTCGACATGCTGGCGCAGGGGGGCTACCCCTATCCGCTCAAGCAGCGCATTGCGGGCCGCTTCGGCCACCTCGACAACGCAGCCGCCGCGGACCTGCTCTCGCGTCTGGACAACTCGAAACTCAAGCACGTGTTCGCCGCGCATCTGTCGCAGCAGAACAACACCCGAGAGCTGGCGCGCGCGGCGCTGGCACGAGCACTCAACTGCGCCCCGGAGTGGATAGGCATCGCCGAACAGGGCGATGGCTTCGATTGGCGCGAATTCATATAGATCGATACGGAGCAGCGATGGAAAAACGGCAGGAGCTTTACCGCGGCAAGGCGAAGACGGTGTTCAGCACCGACGATCCGAAATTCCTGGTCATGCACTATCGCGACGACACCAGCGCGTTCGACGGCGAGCGCGTCGAGAAACTCGAGCGCAAAGGCGAGACTAACAACAAGATCAATGCGTTCATCATGGAGAAGCTCGCCGGCGCGGGCGTGGCGACGCATTTCGTCCGCCTGCTCAACGAGCGCGATTCGCTGGTGCGCGCGCTGACGATGATTCCGGTGGAATGCGTGGTGCGCAACATCTGCGCGGGGTCGATGTCGAAGCGGCTCGGCATTCCCGAAGGAACTGTTCTGCCCGAGCCGATATTCGAATTCTTCTACAAGAGCGATCCGCTGAAGGATCCGCTGGTCAACGACGATCACATTCGCGTGCTGGGCTGGGCAA
>DASXBS010000037.1:0-8921 GCA_036491555.1 Casimicrobiaceae bacterium | reverse complement strand
AGCAGGGTGATCGCCGACATCTCCTCGTAGACATTCTGCGTCACCGTATCCAGCGCCGACGCCGGCATGAAGAAGAACATGAAAACGGTCGCGACCAGGCCGAGCGAGAACGCGATCGGCATGCCCGAAAACATCACCACGAGAGTGACGCCTCCGAACAACAGTCCGAGCGTGAGCACGCTCATCGCGGCGGCGCCGCGAAATGAGCAAGGAACTGGAGCAGCAATTGAAGCGAAAGGAGCGTCATGCCGAAAGCCATGAGCCCGTAGGGAATGGCGAGCGGTGGCGCCCAAGTCGACGAGGTTGTCATCTTGTCGACCCACGCTTCGTGCCACAGCGTCCACGACTTCCATGCGAAGAAAGCGCAAAAAAGGAAGCTCAGGAGGTCTACGCCGATCATCCGGTATCGATTGATCGATGCGGGCAGCAGGCTCACGATCGCCTCGATGCCGATATGCCCCCTGGCCGCCTGCACGAACGCTCCGCACAAAAAAACCGTGCCGACGATGCAAAATACTGCCGCCTCGTCCTGCCAGTCGCTGCCCGTTTTGAACACGTAGCGCGCCACCACGCTCGAGGTGAGGATCAGCGAAGCGACGACCAGCGCGATCATGCCCAGCCCCAGCATCAGCCGGTTGAGATGAAACAGCGCGCGGGCGAGTGGACGCAGCGCCGAAACGGTGTCGGTCGCGGAGTCGGATGGAACGCGCAGCTCGGACGGCGTCCGCGCCTCCGGGTTCACAGGAGCTTCTGGGCAGCGGCGAGAAGCTTGGCGCAGTTCTCGTTCTTGTCGGCGTAATCCTTCCATACCGGCTGCGCCAGCGCCTGCCACTTCCTCAGGTTGGCATCGTCGAGGTCGTAGACTTTCGCGCCGGCCTTGGTGTACACGCCGGCAACCGCGTTGTCGTCCGCCTTCGCTGCAGACACCGCGAATTTCTCGAGGTCGGCCCCCACCGACATGATCGCTTCCTGCTGCGGCTTGGGCAGCTTGTCGAACACGATCTTGGACATGAGCAGCGGTTCGAACATGAACCAGTACGAGCGGCCGCGCCCGCTGGTCAGGAATTTTGAGACTTCCTCGAGTCGAAACGAGATGAGGCTGGTCGACGAAGTCAGCGCGGCGTCCATCGCGCCGGTCTGCATCGCCGCGTAGATCTCGTTCGAGGGTAGCGACAGCACCGACGCGCCCGCATCCTTGAACATCAGATCCATTTCACGGCTGCCGCCACGGATCTTCATGCCTTTCGCGTCGTCGGTGCTGACCAGTGGCTTGGAGCGCGATGCTACGCCGCCAGCCTGCCAGATCCAGGTCACGATGACGATGCCCTTGTCGAGCATGATCTGATTGAGCAGCTTGCCGACTTCGGCGGTCTTCCACGCGCTGCCGATTTCGTACGAGGGTACCAGAGCCGGCATCAAGCCGATGTTGACTTCAGGAACTTCTCCGCCCGAGTAGGAAATCGGCACCAGCGACAGGTCGAGTGCGCCGCGGCGCAGCGATGCGAACTGGGTATTCACCTTCATCAGCGATGAATTTGGATAGACCTCGAACTTGAGCCCGCCATTGGTGCGCTTTTCGACGTCCGCGGCGAACTGCTTGCACAGGCGATCGCGAAAATCGCCGTCGGCCCCGCTGGCGGCGGGAAACTGGTGTGAGATCTTGAGTGTCGTCGCCTGCGCTTCTGCGCGCGAGGGTTTGAGTGAAGCGCTGAGCGCGAGCGGAACGCTGGCGAGCGCGCCGGTCAGCAATCGTCGGCGTGATACGGTCATATGCTCCTCCTGGGATTGTCGGTTGCCGCACTCCTCGAAGGAATGCCGCCCGTGAAGCCTTGCGGGGTCAGGCGCCACGACAGCGACACCTTCAAGGCTCCATGCTACCCGGTCCGACGGCAGCGAGGAAACCCGGCAGCTGACACGGCGCCTGCGGCGGCGTACCGCGGCGCGGGCATGTGCACTGCTCGGTCAGACTATTGGGGGTAGCCGCCGCCCTTGGGCGCGGCAGTGGGCTGCACGACTTGTGGCGCCACTGGAACGGCTGCGGCGATGGGGCGGTTGACCGGCACGGTCCGCGGCGGCGGCGTCGTGGGATAGCCGGCATCGGTTAGCATGCCCTGCCATTTGGTCTCGTTGAAACCCACCGCGTACTGATCGCCGACCTGCAGCGCCGGCGCATCGATGCCGCCGGCCAGCTTCTTGAGTTTTTCCGCGCCGTCGTTCTGACTCACGTCGATGACGGTATGCGGCACGCCGCGCTTGTTGAGCACGCCTTGCGCCGTATCGCAGACGACGCCGCAGGGGAAAGTGTAGAGCGTGACCGGAAAACGTTCCTGCGCCTGCTGGGTGGCAAACGACAACGCGCTGGTCTCGATGCTGTTGCCCGAGACCCGCTTCGCCTGCGCTTCCTTGGCATTCGACGGCGGCGGCTTGTCGGAATAGACCACCCTGCCTTCGGCGTCGAGGTAGCGATACACCTGCTGCACCTGCTGCGCAGCCGCGATCGAACTGACAGTGCACACTATCGCCAGGGCGAGCGCGCGCTGCGTAAGCTTCGATGACCTGCTCATCGTGCCCTCCTCGGACCGGTCGCCATTATGACGTAGACATACCATTATGCCTTAACAGGGCGTCGATTTGGGGTCCGCGTCCACGAAAGGCGACGAATGATTCCAGCGCCGGACGGCTGCCTCCCCGCGCTAGCACCTCGTCCCGGAAGCGCGCCCCGGCGGAAGGCGAAAGCACCCCGTTTTCCTCGAACAAGCTGTAGGCGTCAGCTGACAGGACTTCGGCCCATTTGTAGCTGTAATAACCGGCTGCATATCCCCCGGCAAAAATGTGGCTGAACGAGTGCGTGAGGCTGCGGTCCCACGGCGGCCGGTCGACCACCGCCACCTCGTGGCGGATGGCGTCGGCGAGCGCCTGCGGGGTCCCCTGCGCGGGAGCGAAGTCGTAGTGCAGATGCATGTCGAACAGCGCCAGCTCGATCTGGCGCACCGTCTGCATGCCGCTCTGGAAGTTCTTCGCCGCGAGCATCCGTTCGAACAGCGCTCGCGGCAGCGGCGAGCCGGTATCGACGTGCGAGGTCATGTGCTCGAGCACATCCCATTCCCAGCAGAAATTCTCCATGAACTGGCTTGGAAGCTCGACGGCGTCCCATTCCACGCCGTCCAGGCCCGACACCCCCGGCACATCCACCCGCGTCAGCAGCAGGTGCAAACCGTGCCCGAACTCGTGGAACAGCGTGGTCACCTCGTCGTGCGTGAACAGCGCCGGCCGGCGGATACCGTCCGTCTCCACCGGCGCCGAGAAGTTGCAGGTCAGGTAGGCGACCGGATGCTGTACGTGCGCACCGTGGCGGCGGCGATTGATCGCGTCGTCCATCCAGGCGCCACCGCGCTTGGCGGGCCGCGCATACAGGTCCAGGTAGAACTGCCCGGCGATGCCGCCGTCGCAATCGAGCACGTCGTAAAAGCGCACCGACGGATGCCAGACCGGCGCTTGCGATTCGCGGATGTTCACGCCGAAAATGGTGTCGACGACGCGGAACATGCCGGCGAGCACGCGATCCTCGGGAAAGTACTGCTTCACTTCCTGGTCAGAGAAGCTGTAGCGCGCCTGGCGCAGCTTTTCCGAGGCGTAGGCCAAGTCCCATGCCTCAAGATCGCCCATGTCGAGCTCGTCGCGCGCGAACTCGCGAAGCTCGGCCATGTCGCGTTGCGCATAGGGACGCGCCCTCACCGCAAGATCCCGCAGGAACGCCAGCACCTCAGCGGGCGTGCGCGCCATTTTCGGCACCAGCGAGACGTCGGCGTAGCTGCCGTAGCCCAGCAGCGTCGCGGCCTCGCGCCGCAAGTCCAGCGTTCGCGCGATGATTGAGCTGTTGTCCCATTCGGGCTTGCCCAATTCGCTCGCGCGGGTGGCGTAGCCACGATACATCGTCTGGCGCAAAAAGCGATTTTCAGCGTATTGCATGACCGGCTGATAGCAGGGCATGTGCAACGTGAGCTTCCAGCGGCTCTTGCCTTCGTCCGCTGCGGTCTGCCGGGCGGCCGCGATGACGTCGGCAGGCAGCCCGGCAAGCATCGACGCGTCGTCGATCAACAGTTCCCATGCGTTGGTCGCATCGAGCACGTTGTCCTCGTAACGCGCCGCGAGCGTCGCGAGCTCCTCGTCGACCTCCTTGAGGCGGGCTTTGCGGTCGGAAGCCAGCTCGGCACCGGAGAGCAGGAAGTCGCGCAGCGCATTGTCGATGAGGCGCCTTTGCGCACCATCGAGCCCGGCGAAGGCCGGCGCCTCGGCGAGGGCGCGGTAGCGCGCGAACAGACGCTCATCCTGTCCGAAATCGCTATAGAACGCGGTGACCTTGGGCAGATTGAGGTTGTACGCGTCGCGCAGTGCGGGTGTATTGACCACTGCGTTGAGATACGAGACCTGCCCCCAGGCGCGACCGAGTCTTTCGATCGCGTCGGCGAGCGGCTCGACAAAATTGTCCCACGTCGGCGTCGCGGCGAGCGTCGCCACGCGATCGACGGTAATGCGCGCCTGCGCGATCAGCGCATCGACGGCGGGGCTGACGTGCTCGGGCGCAATCTCGGGAAAGCGCGGCAAGCCCGAGAAGTCGAGCAGAGGATTCGCGGTCGGATCGACGCGTGGCAGGGTCATGGAAACGATCTTGGCAAGGAAGAGGGAGTCGGCACAGCGCCCTTCAGCGATTCATCGAGCGCGGCAAGGTCTTCAGGAGTGCCGACGTTGGCCCATCGTCCCTCGAACAGCTCGCCAGTCACCCAGCGCTCGCCGATCCAACGCTGATACTCGGGCAGGATTTTGAGCTTCTCGCCGTGCGGCAGTTCCCGAAACAGCGCGGTCCGGTACAGCGCGACGTTGCCAAAAGTCAGGCGCGGCGCGCCATCGAGCGCTAGCCATCCATCGCGCAGGGCGAAATCACCCCCACGATGGTACGCGGGATTGGGGACCATCACCATGTGCGCATGCGGCGATGCGCCCGATGCCTGCATCGACTCGATACGCTCGCGCAGGCGCGCATAGTCGTAATCGACAAACACGTCGGCGCTCACGACCAGCGCCACACCGTCGCCAAGCAGCGGCGATGCGGTGGCGATACCGCCGGCGACTTCCAGCGGCGTGCTTTCGCGCGAGTACGACAGCGTCGCGCCGAGGGTAGCGCCCGATCCGAGCGTCGCTTCGATCTGCTGGCCGTGATGCGCAACATTGATCACGATATCGGAAAAGCCGGCGGCGACCAGGCGCTCGATCTGCCAGACGATGAGCGCCTTGCCCCCGGCTTCGAGCAAAGGCTTGGGACACAGGTCCGACAGCGGGCGCATGCGCTCGCCGCGACCCGCGGCGAGGATCATCGTTCTCGCCATCAGAATGTGTACCCGACGGATGTCGGGCGCGCCTCGATCTCGTCGAGCAGCCGCGAAAGCCCGCGCAGATCGTTGTAGCGGGTGCACGCGCCGCGCAGATAGCCCATGACCCGGGGCATGTCGGCAAGATAGCCATTCTTGCCATCGCGGTGGTAAAGGCGCGCGAAGATGCCCAGTACCTTGAGTTGGCGTTGCACGCCCATCCATTCGAAATCGCGCCAGAATTCGCCGAAGTCGGCGGGCACTGGCAAGTGCACCGCGCGCGCCGCTTCCCAGTACCTGATCGCCCAATCGATCTGCTGCTCCTCGCTCCATGCGATGTAGGCATCGCGCAGCAGCGATACGAGATCGTAGGTGATCGGCCCGAACACCGCGTCCTGGAAGTCGAGCACGCCTGGATTGGGCTCGCTCACCATGAGGTTGCGCGAATGGTAGTCGCGGTGAACGTACACGCGGGCTTGCGCGAGATTGTTGGCCAGGATGCGTGCATAGGCGCGCTCGAGCGAGTCACTCTGCGCCGCGCTCAGCGCGACGCCCAGATGGCGCGCGACGTACCAGTCGGCAAACAGATCGAGCTCGCGGCGAAGCATCGCCTCGTCGTAGGGTGGCAACACATTGTCCGCGCTGGCCTGTTGCCAGCGGATCAGCGCGCGCGTGGCGTCGGCATACAGCGCCGGCGCGGTATCGGCGCGAAGCGAATCGAGGTAGGTGCGCGTGCCCAGATCCGACAGCAGCAGAAAGCCTTCCGCAAGTTCCTGCGCGAGCACCGATGGCGCGTGCACGCCTGCGCCGGTCAGCAACTGCGCCACGGCAACGTAAGGACGGCAATCCTCCTGTGGCGGTGGCGCATCCATCGCGATCAGGGTGCGCACGGCGGCGCCGCCGGTCAGCGTGAAATCGCGCTCGAGCGTTACGCGAAAATAACGGCGGAAACTTGCATCGGCCGACGCCGGAGCAATCGCTCGCATCGGCACCGGCAGGGTGCGCTCGAGCCACGCGCAAAGCGCGTCGAAGCGGATGTCGGAATGCACTGGAGGACCTCCGCGCTGGGCGCTTCGCTATTCGCCCTCGGGGCGGCCCTGTGGGCTGATAGAGAAACCTCCGCGCTGTGCGCTTCGGTATTCGCCCTTGGGGCGGCCCTGCGGGCTCATGCAGCGGGCGTGTGGCAGTCGGGAATGTAGAATGCGCGATCTTAGCATTGCGTCACCTTCACCAACGCTCCGGATGCGTCTGCGCGTCATCACTGCTGCCCTCTCGCTCCTGCCCTTTGCTTCTGCGACGGGGGCGTTCGCGCAGACATCCGCCGACGCCGCTTCGGAACCGCCCCCACGGCTGAAGACTTCGCCGTATCTCGAACCGCCGCCAGCCAAGGAAATCAGGAACGGCAAGCCCGCGCCTATCGAAGGCGAGCGCGACGCGATTTTCCTGCGTGCGGATCACCTCGAGGGCGAAGGGCAACGATGGATCGAGGCCGAGGGCCAGGTGCAGATGCGCTCGCGGCGCCAGACGATCCTCGCCGACTGGCTGCGCTACGACATTCCGACCGACGAGTTCTGGGGTCGCGGCAACGTGACCATTCGCCGCGGACAGGATTCGATCAGCGGTCCGGAAGCGAAATACCGACGCGACGACGAGACGGGATATTTCAGGTATCCGGAATTTCACGTCGGCGAGAACAGTTCGCGCGGCGACGCGTCGTTGCTGACCTTCCTCGGACCCGAAAAATACGAAGTAGCCGATGCGCGCTATACGACGTGCGTCGCCGACAACAACGATTGGTATCTCACCTCGGCCGACGTCGAGCTCGACAAGTCGCGCCTCGTGGGCACGGCGCATGACGCGACCGTGTACTTCAAGAGCGTGCCGATTCTCTATTCGCCGTACCTGAGCTTTCCCCTCTCCAACGAACGCAAGAGCGGCTTCCTGACTCCGGTGTACGGCTCGAGCAACCAGCGCGGCTTCGAAGTCGCGCTGCCGTACTATTTCAACCTCGCGCCGAACTACGACGCCACTCTGCTGGCGCGTCCGATGACGCGGCGCGGCCTGCAGATGGACGGGCAGTTCCGCTATCTGTTTCCGGAAGCTTCTGGTGAAGCCGACGCGGAGTTCCTGCCGCACGATCGCATCACCGACACCAACCGCTATGCACTCGCGTGGCGGCACACGCAGAATTTCGGCGCCGGCTTCGGCGGCTTCGTGAACGTCCAGAAGGTGTCCGACGATACCTATTTCGCCGACTTGTCGGATCGCCTGGCGCTGACTTCCCAAACCAACCTGCCGCGCGACTACGGCGTCACCTACAACAAGGACCCGGTCTCGCTGCTGGCGCGCATGCAAACCTTCCAGACGTTGCAGGACCCGAACAATCCCATCACGCCGCCCTACTTTCGGGAACCGCAGGTCACGATGCTCGTCAAACCGGTCGAGTGGCAGGGGCTCGATTTCGCGGCGGTCGGCGAGTTCGTTCGGTTCCATCAGCCCGCGCTGACCCCGAACGGCAATCGCAGCATCCTTTACCCGACGGTGGCGTGGACCAAGCAGGGCAGTTCGTGGTTTTTCACGGCGCAAACAGGACTGCACATGACCAACTACGATCTCGACCAGCCGGCCGCGCCACCCACGACACCCCCGACGCCCACGAACTTCAATCGCGTATTGCCCATCACCACGATCGACACCGGTCTCGTCTTCGAGCGCGACGCGGAATGGCTGGGACGCTCGTTCATCCAGACACTGGAGCCGCGCGCCTTCTACGTGCAGATCCCGTACCGCAACCAGAGTACCTATCCGAACTTCGACACCGCCACCGACGATTTCAATTTCTCGCACCTGTTCACCGCCAACCGGTATCTCGGCAGCGATCGCATCGGGGACGCCAACCAGTTGACGCTCGCGCTGCAGACACGCTTTCTCGATCCGGTGACCGGCGACGAGCGGATGCGCTTCGCGATCGGGCAGCAGTATTACTTCAAGATCCCGCAGGTGACGCTCAACGAACCGCCGCCCACGACCCACACGTCCAACTTGCTGGTGTCGGGTGAAGCGCGCCTGTCGGACGTGTGGAGCGCAGCCGGATTGCTGGTGTACCAGCCGAGCCCGCACCAGACCGAGGAGCTCGACGTTGCAGGGCGCTACCAGCCTGCCACCGGCAGCGTGCTCAACCTTGCGTATCGCTACATCCGCCAATACGTCGATTCCAGCGGCCAGGTATCGCAGCTGAAGCAGATCGATCTTTCCGGACAGGTGCCTTTTCTCGACAACTGGTCGGCGATCGGGCGCTGGAACTACTCGCTGGTCGACGCCAAGACGCTGGAGGGGGTCATTGGGCTGGAGTACAATGGCGGCTGCTGGGTATTTCGCATTGCCGCGCAACGGCTGCAGACCAACACGCAGCAGGTTTCGACGTCGGTATTCGTGCAGCTCGAGCTCAACGGCCTCGCCCGCCTCGGGACCAATCCCGGCGACGTCCTCCGACGCAGCGTCCCGGGCTATTCGACCGCGAACGATCCTGCGCTGCGCCCGGTCGGCGACAAGGCG
>DASXBS010000036.1:0-29746 GCA_036491555.1 Casimicrobiaceae bacterium | reverse complement strand
AGGTCGTGACCATCGGACAGCTGCGGCTCGCACCGGGAACGCGGGTCAATATTGGCAAGGGCGCCGAGGCGTCGTGAACATCGCAGAGCTCTTTGTTCGTCGCCCGGTCATGACCGTCCTGGTCATGATGGGCATCTTGATCTTCGGCATCATCGGCTACCGCTTGCTGCCGGTGAACGCGTTGCCGAACGTCGATTTTCCGACCATCCAGGTGCAGGCGCAGCTCCCCGGCGCGAGCCCGGACACGATGGCCTCGGCGGTCGCGACGCCGCTGGAGAAGCAGTTTTCCACGATCGCCGGGATCGATTCGATGACGTCGACGTCGACTGACGGGCTGTCGACGATCACCCTGCAGTTTTCTCTGGATCGCAACATCGACGCGGCGGCGCAGGACGTCCAGTCCGCAATCGCCGCCGCCGCCAAATCGCTGCCGTCGTCGATGCCCAATCCGCCTACGCAGCGCAAGGTCAATCCCGCCGATGCGCCCATCCTGAACATTGTCCTGTCGTCGTCGACGATGCCCCTGTCGACGGTCGACGAGTACGCAGAGAACATGCTGGCGCAGCAGATCTCCACCGTCAGCGGTGTCGCGCAGGTGCAGGTGTATGGCTCGCAGCAGTACGCGGTGCGCATCCAGCTCGACCCAAATGCCCTGGCGACGCGTGGTATCGCCCTCACCGAAGTCGAGCAGGCCGTCGGCAACGGCAACGTCAATCTGCCGACCGGCACGCTCTACGGCGCCGACAAGGCGACGTCGGTGCAAGCGACGGGGCAATTGATGAATGCGCAAGCCTATGCGCCTTTGATCGTCGCCTACCGCAACGGCGCCCCGGTGCGCCTCAACGAAATCGGCCGCGTGTTCGACAGCGTGCAGAACGACAAGATCGCGGCGTGGCACAACGGCACGCGCGCCATCATGCTGGCCGTGCAGCGTCAGCCCGGAACGAACACCATCGAGATCGTCGATGCGGTGCGGAAGATTCTGCCGACCTTCGAAGCGCAACTCCCGCCGTCGATCAACCTTTCTGTGTTTTTCGACCGCTCGGTTTCGATCCGAGCGTCCGTGCGCGATGTCCAGCAGTCTCTGCTGCTCGCGCTAGCGCTCGTCGTGGCGGTTATTTTCGTGTTCCTGCGCAGTGTATCTGCGACGATCATTCCCAGCCTTGCATTGCCGATGTCGATCGTCGGGACGTTCGCGTTCATGTACGCGTTCGGCTACAGCCTCGACAACCTGTCGCTGATGGCGCTGACGCTGTGCGTCGGCTTCGTCGTCGACGACGCGATCGTGATGCTGGAAAACATCACCCGTCACATGGAGATGGGTAAGTCGCGGCTGCAGGCAACATTCGACGGCTCGAAGGAAGTCGGCTTCACTATCGTGTCGATGACGTTGTCGCTGGTCGCGGTATTCATCCCGGTGCTGTTCATGGGCGGCATTCTCGGCCGTCTGCTGCGTGAATTCGCGGTGGTGATCATCGTCGCCGTGCTGATCTCGGGTTTCGTCTCGCTGACGCTCACGCCGATGTTGTGCAGCCGGATGCTGGTCGACGAGCACAAGAAACGGCACGGCCGGTTCTACGCGTGGAGCGAGCGCATGTTCGATACATTGCGCGACGGTTACCGCACAACACTCGCGACGGTGCTCCTTCACCATCGCCTCACGTTGATGGCGTTTTTCGCGATTGCGATCGGTACCGGCTTTCTCTTCAGTATTATGTCAAAGGGCTTTCTTCCCTCCGATGACAACGGTCAAATCCTGGTTTTCACGGAGGCGGCGCAAGACGTGTCGTTCCAGGCCATGGCCGCCATGCAGCAGCAAGTAGCGGAGATCGTCAAGGAGAACCCGTACGTCCAGGGCGCGATGTCCTCGGTGGGTGCCGGCGGCCCCAGCGCATCTCTGAACGTCGGCAGGATTTTCGTCGCGCTCACGCCGCGCGAAGAACGGCCGAGCGCGGACGTGATCGTGCAGCAGCTGCGCGGCCCCCTGTCGCGCGTGAAAGGCATCAAGGCCTACGTGCAGAACATTCCGGCGATCCGCATCGGCGGACAGGTCACCAAAAGCTCGTATCAATACACGCTGCAGGGAACCGACACCACCGAGTTGTACCAATGGGCCCCGCAAATCGAGGCCAAGCTTCGCTCGCTGCCGGGACTAGTCGATGTGACCAGCGATCTGCAAATCTCCAAGCCGCAGATCACGGTCGAGATCGACCGCAACAAGGCCTCGGCGCTCGGGGTTTCCGCGCAGGCAATCGAGAACACGCTGTACGACGCCTACGGACAACGGCAAGTCTCGACGATCTATGCGCCGACCAACCAGTACTGGGTCGTGATGGAGCTCCAGTCGCGTTACCAGACCGACCCGTCGGTGTTGTCGCTGCTCTACGTCCGTTCCGCCAGCGGCGCGTTGGTACCGCTCAACAGCGTCGCCACGCTCAAGCCGACAGTCGGGCCTCTGGCGATCAATCATCTGGGTCAATTGCCGTCGGTGACAATATCATTCGACCTGCAGCCCGGTGTCGCGATTGGTGATGCCATCAGGGAAATCAACAAGGCAACCGCGGACATGCGGCTTCCTGCCACGATCACCGGCATCTACCAGGGAACGGCGCAGGCGTTCCAGTCATCGCTGCGCGGCATGGGCATTCTGCTCGTACTGGCGATCTTCGTGATCTACCTGGTGCTGGGCATTCTGTACGAGAGCTTCATCCACCCGTTGACGATCCTGTCGGGCCTGCCGACGGCGGGCTTCGGCGCGCTGATCACGCTGTGGCTGTTCGGGATTGATCTCAACATGTATGCGTTCGTCGGCATCATCATGCTGGTCGGCATCGTCAAGAAGAACGCGATCATGATGATCGACTTCGCCATCGAGGCGCAGCGGCGCGACAAGCTGGCGCCCCGTGATGCGATTTACCAGGCGTGCATCACGCGCTTCCGCCCGATCATGATGACGACCATGGCCGCGCTCATGGGAAGCCTCCCCATCGCGCTTGGCCTGGGCGCGGGCGGCGAAGCGCGGCGCCCGCTCGGACTCGCCGTGGTCGGCGGTCTGGTGGTATCGCAGCTGCTGACGCTCTACATCACGCCGGTGATCTATGTTTACTTCGAGCGTCTGCAGAATTGGCGAGCGCGCAAAGGGGGCGAACCGGCGACAGTGGTACCCGCACACGCGGCCGCGGATTGACGCTCCGCCGGCGGCGCGCGTTTACTCACCCGGTTACTGCAGCGCGGCGGCGCCTGCCGCGGCGACCTGGTCATCCTGCGCGTAGGTCCCGCCCGAAACCCCGATCGCACCGACGATCTTGCCATCGATTACCAGCAGGTTGCCGCCAGCCGCGGCAACCACGCCCGGAAGCGACAGGTAGCGCAACCCCACGCCGCCGGCAGTGATATCGTCCTGGAACGCCTTCGTGTTGCGCTTGAACTGCGCTGCCGAGCGAGCCTTGCCCTGAGCCACAGCCGGTGCCGCATTCTGCGTGCCGTCCATCCGCTCGTAATACACGAGGATGCCCGCCGGGTCGGTGATGGCGATGGCCTGGGTCCAGTTGTTCTTGCGGGCTTCGGCGAAGGCCGCCGCGGCGGCTTTCTTGGCATTGTCGGTGGATATCGGCGCACCATAGGGCAGTGCCTGCGCGGCGACTTGCATTGCAGCGGCGGCAAGGCACGCGCCGGCAGTTACGGCGATGATGGACATCCATGTCGACCGCATGCTTTTTCCTCCTTGAAGGCATGTTGACGGGTTGCCATCATAACCTTGGCACGCCGCAGCGCGCCAATGCTTCGCCGGCACTTGCCCGCGCTTGCCGCCGTCGGCGCATTGGCGTAAGTTAGGGTCAACGCTAGGGGTCCTTCCCACATCGTGGGAGGGTGAGATCACACCCTTGGTACCCGTGCGGATAATGCCGGCGCGGGGAAGCGTGCCGCATCGCGTCTCTCGCTCCCCGCCCTTCGTTCCTCGCCCGGCCGTGTTCTGCTGAGGTTCTAAGGAGCGCCATGAACGCCAAAGACCAATTCTTCGCCCGCGACGCGCACGTTGATGACGCCGCGGTCGCACCGCTGCCCAATTCGCGCAAGATCCACGTCCTCGGCTCGCGGCCCGATATTCGCGTCCCGATGCGCGAGATCGCGCAGGCAGACACTCCAGCAAGCTTCGGCGCCGAAAAGAATCCCGCGCTCGTGGTGTACGACACCTCGGGTCCCTACACCGACCCTGCCGTGAGCATCGACATTCGCAAAGGTCTTCCGGCACTGCGCGCGCCGTGGATCCAGGAGCGCGCGGATACCGAAACGCTCGCTGAACTCTCGTCGGCGTACGGCCGCCAGCGTCTCGCCGAGCCCGAGCTCGCGGGCATGCGTTTCGACCTGCATCGCCTGCCGCGTCGTGCCCGCTCCGGAGGCAGTCTCAGCGGCAACCTCAGTGGCAACCTCAGTGGCAACGTCACCCAGATGCATTACGCCCGTCGCGGCATCGTGACGCCGGAGATGGAGTTCATCGCCATCCGCGAAAATCTCAAGCGCGAGGAAATGCTGAAGACGATGCCCGCGATGGTCAACCGTCAGCATGCGGGGCAGAGCTTCGGCGCGTCGATCCCGGAATTCATCACGCCCGACTTCGTGCGCAGCGAGGTCGCGCGCGGCCGCGCGATCATCCCGGCGAACATCAATCATCCGGAAAGCGAGCCAATGATCATCGGCCGCAATTTCCTGGTGAAGATCAACGCCAACATCGGCAACTCGGCGGTGTCGTCGTCGATCGCCGAGGAGGTCGACAAGATGACCTGGGCGATCCGCTGGGGCGGCGACACGGTGATGGACCTGTCGACGGGGAAGAACATCCACGAGACGCGCGAGTGGATCGTGCGCAACTCGCCCGTGCCCATCGGCACGGTGCCCATCTACCAGGCGCTCGAGAAGGTCGACGGCAAGGCCGAAGAGCTCACGTGGGAGATCTATCGCGACACGCTCATCGAGCAGGCCGAGCAGGGCGTCGACTACTTCACCATCCACGCCGGCGTGCTGCTGCGCTACATCCCGATGACCGCGCGGCGCATGACCGGGATCGTCAGCCGCGGCGGATCGATCATGGCGAAGTGGTGCCTCGCGCATCACAAGGAGTCGTTCCTGTTCACGCACTTCGAGGACATCTGCGCGATCATGAAGGCGTACGACGTGAGCTTCAGCCTTGGCGACGGATTGCGCCCGGGATCGGGCTACGATGCCAACGACGAGGCGCAGATGGCCGAGCTGGCGACGCTGGGCGAACTGACGCAGATCGCGTGGAAGCACGACGTGCAGACCATGATCGAGGGTCCCGGTCACGTGCCGATGCACCTGATCAAGCACAACATGGACGAGCAGCTCCGGCTCTGCGGGGAAGCCCCGTTCTACACGCTGGGCCCGCTCACCACCGACATCGCGCCGGGTTATGATCACATCACCTCTGCGATCGGCGCGGCAATGATCGGCTGGTACGGCACCGCGATGCTTTGCTATGTCACGCCGAAAGAGCACCTCGGGCTGCCCAACAAGACCGACGTCAAGGACGGGATCATGGCGTACAAGATCGCCGCGCACGCGGCCGATCTCGCCAAGGGTCATCCGGGAGCGCAGATGCGCGACAACACACTGTCGAAGGCACGCTTCGAATTTCGCTGGGACGACCAGTTCAACCTTGGTCTCGATCCCGACAAGGCACGCGAATTCCACGACGAGACGCTGCCGCAGCACGGCGCCAAGCTGGCGCATTTCTGCTCGATGTGCGGCCCGCATTTCTGCTCGATGAAAATAACGCAGGACGTGCGCGATTACGCGGCCAAACTGGGCGTCGACGAGAACGCCGCGCTGGCCAAGGGCATGGAAGCGAAGGCGGTGGAATTCGTGAAGAAGGGCGCGGAGATCTATTCGAAGGCGTGAGGCTCGAGCGCGGCGATTCAGCGCTCCGCCCGCCCGCCGGATTGCGTTCGAAGCGGGCGCCTCCACCATAAACGCGTTTTCAATGTCAGGCAGGGTCCGCCGCGAAGACGGCCACGGCAGAAGCGCATCGCGCATGCGATCCACACCTTCCGGCGACATCCGCATCGGCGTCTCGGGCTGGCGCTATCCACCGTGGCGCGGCGTGTTCTATCCGGCGAAGCTGCCGCAGCGCCTCGAGCTCAGCTACGCTGCGCGAATATTTCGATCGATCGAGCTCAACGGGTCGTTCTACTCGCTGCAGCGACCCGAGAGCTACGCGGCGTGGCACGACGCGACGCCGGACGACTTCGTGTTCGCGGTCAAGGGTGCCCGCTACATCACGCACATGCTCCAGCTGCGCAACGTGGAGCACGCGATCGCGAACTTCTTCGCCTCGGGCATCGCCAGACTGCGCCATAAGCTGGGGCCCATCCTCTGGCAGCTGCCGCCGCGTATGCGCTATCGCGAAAGCGTTCTCCTGCACTTCCTCGCGCAACTCCCGCACGATACCGACGAGGCGGCGTCGCTCGCGCAGCGTCACAACGACAAGGTCGCCGGGCGCACGGCGTTCGATTTCGTGCCCAGCCGGCGCATCCGGCATGCGCTGGAAATCCGCAACGCCAGCTTCGTCCACCGCGACCTGATCGCGTTGCTGCGCGAGCTCGGGATCGCGCTGGTGATCGCCGACACCGGCGCGAGGTGGCCCGAATACCAGGATGTGACCGCCGATTTCGTGTACATCAGGCTTCACGGCGCGGAGCAGCTCTACGTGAGCGAATACACCCAGCCGATGATCGAGCAGTGGGCGGCTCGGATCCGCGGCTGGTCGCGCGGAGCCGAACCGGACGACGCATCGCGCATCACCGGCAGGCATCCGGAACGTGCGGCGGCGCGCGACGTGTTCTGCTACTTCGACAACACCGATAAACAGCACGCGCCGCGCAATGCGCAGACGCTCATGACCATGCTCGGTGTCGCGCCACCCTCGAAATGATGGCGATCGCTCTATGAACTACCGGGCGGCGACGCCCACCTTGCGGTCGGCCATGTAGCGGAGGTATGCGAGAAGATCGGTGAGCTCGCGGTCGGAGATCACCTTGGTGCCGAACGCCGGCATGCGGGTCTGCGCCCATTTGCGCAGCGATTGCGGGTCGCGGATCAAACGACGCAGTGCGTCGGGACGAATGTACTCGGTGGGGTTGTAAGGCACGTTGAGGTCTGGGCCCACCGTCGAATCGCCGCCGCCGTTGATCGTGTGGCACACCGAGCAGTTTTTCACGTAGACATCGAATCCGTGACGCACCGGGTCGTGCGTTGAGACCGTCGCCGCCGGCGCCAGCATCGGGAAGCGCTTGGCGAGCGGCGCAACGGTTTCGATGCGCACGATCTGGTAGGGCCACTGCTCGCGCACGATCGCGCCTTTTTCCGGACGCAGCCACACGACGTAAAATGGTCCCGCAGTCGCCGCCTCGCCGGGTTTGATCGGCGGCCACGGCGCATCGGTCGGTTCGATCGCGAGATACGCCGTTGCGGCGTCGGCGCCGCCGAACAGCACCGCCGCCGGCAGCGTCGCCACGAAGCCGTCCTGTGCGATCAGGCGCACGCTCTCGTCAGGGCGTACGCCAGCCAGCAGCGTCGACATCGGCACCGCGTGGTAGGTCATCTCGTGCCCGTAGGTGACGTCAGCGGGAACGTTGATGCCGGTGGCCGCGGGCAGCGCAAGCAGCGCCGCGGGCGCGTAGCTCGCGCTGTTGCCTCTGATGGTCACGGTGAGCGTCGGCTCGTTGGCGCGGGCGACGCAGGCGAACGCCATCGCCAACGCGCCCACGCGCAACGTGGCCATGCCGTTCATTCGCTCGGTGCCTGGCGCACGATGTAGCCGCCGGATTTTTCGTCGCGCTCGAGCATCAGCGCACCGCGCTTTTGCGCCTCCTCGAGCAGGCCGTTGAACGACCGGAATCCGTAATACGACTCCGAGAAGCCAGGCTTGCGGCGCTTGAGTGCCTGCTTGACCATCGATCCCCAGATCTTCTCATCCTCGCCGCGCTCGGTGATCAGAGCGTCCACCGTTTCGGCGATCAGCTCGAGGGCTTCCTGGCGGCGCGTGTCGTCGCCCTTCTTCGAGGCGCTCGCCTCGTCCGACGCCGGGACGGCCGCAGCCTTGGCCGGCGCCTTGCGCGCGGCGCGGCCCTTTTGCTGCCTCACCAGATCGTCGTAGAAAATGAACTCGTCACAATTGGCGATCAACAGGTCCGACGTCGAGTTCTTCACCCCAACGCCGATTACGCGCTTGGCGTTTTCGCGGAGCTTGGACACCAGCGGCGAGAAATCGGAATCGCCGCTGATGATGACGAAGGTGTCGACATGCGACTTCGTATAGCAGAGGTCCAGCGCATCGACCACCATGCGGATGTCGGCGGAGTTCTTTCCCGACTGGCGCACGTGCGGGATCTCGATCAGCTCGAACGAGGCCTCGTGCATGGGTGCCTTGAACGCCTTGTAGCGATCCCAATCGCAGTACGCTTTCTTGACCACGATGCTGCCTTTGAGCAGCAGCCGCTCCATGACCTTGCCGATGTCGAACTTGTCGTACTTCGCGTCCTGGACGCCGAGCGCGACGTTCTCGAAATCGCAGAACAGCGCCATGTTGGTGACTTCGGAAGGATTGGGCATAGCGACGCCCGCTGGCGCGGGCTCGGACAGGAATCGATGGGACGGCCGGAACCCGGTACGATAGCAGCAACCCGTCAGGGTGGAAACCACTCATTGATGCGTCCCCGGACATCATGCTTCCGCCACTTCGTTTTAACGCACCGTGAAACTGCCACCCCTATCGCTGCTCGAAACACGCGTGCTCGGCGTGCTCGTCGAGAAGCAGCATACGGTCGCCGACACCTATCCGCTCACGCTCAATGCGCTGGTGGCGGGCTGCAACCAGAAGACCAGTCGCGACCCGGTGCTCAACGCGACCGACGGCGAAGTGCAGATGGCGATCGACCATTTGCGATCACTTTCGCTCATCGTCGAATCGAGCGGCGGTCGCGTCATGCGCTACGCGCACAACGTCGAGCGCGTACTGTCGCTTCCGTCGCAGTCGGTCGCATTGCTCGCGGCGCTCATGCTGCGTGGCGCGCAGACCGTCGCCGAGCTTCGCACCAGCAGCGAGCGTCTTCATCGCTTTGCCGACGTCTCGGCGGTGGAAGGATTTCTGCACGAGCTTGCCGCGCGGTCCGAGGGAGCGCTGGTCGAAGAGCTTCCGAAAGCGGCGGGCGAGCGCGAGAACCGGTGGGTCCATCTGCTGTCGGGGCGGGATGCCGCCTTGGCGGCGCTGGCTGCCGTGCCGGCCAGCGGCGCAGCAACCGACACGCTCGCGCTGAGCGAGCTCGCCGCAGTGAAAGCGAGCATCGTCGAGATGCGTGCCGAGATCGAGCGGCTGAGCGCGAGCATTGCCCGTCTGCGCGCGGAGCTCGGTGCGCTTCCGGACCGCTGACCGGGCCCCGGGAGGCCCGTCCTTCAGCGGTGATCGCGGTGGGCTAAGCGTGTAAACTCCTTCCCCTGAGCAGCGGCGGCGCCGCCCGCTGTACGCATCGGCGCTGCCGCACCATTCTTGAGGAGTTCGCAATGCCATTCGCCACGTTGTTGTCATCGCTCGCCTTCGCGATTGCGCTGGTTTCGATGTCCGACGCGCAGGTTCCCGCCGGCTATCCCGCCGATTACGCCAAGATCGTCGACGGCGCCAAGAAGGAGGGCAAGGTCGTCGTCTATTCGACGACCGATGCCAAGCTCGTCACGGGCCTGATTAAGGACTTCGAGGCGGCGTTTCCCGGCGTGAAGGTGGAGTATACCGACATGAATTCCACCGAGGTGTACAACCGATTCGTGAGCGAGAGCGCGGCCAATGCGACGTCGGCCGACGCGCTGTGGAGCTCGTCGATGGACCTGCAGATGAAGCTCGCCGCCGACGGTCTGGCCGCGCCCTACAAGTCCCCCGAAGCCGCCGCCCTTCCCGAGTGGGCGCGCTTCAAGGACACGGTGTACGCGACCACGTTCGAGCCGATCGCGATCGTCTACAACAAGCGGCTTGTTCCGGCTGAGGACGTGCCGAAGACGCACGCCGACTTCACCAAGCTGCTTACCGCCAAGGCGGACAAGTACCAGAAGAAGGTCACCACCTACGACGTCGAGAAATCGGGCGTGGGCTTCATGCTTGCCAACCAGGATGCCAAGTACGACAAGGACTACTGGGAGCTGGTCAAGGCAATGGGCGCGCGCGGCGCCAATATGCAGAGCTCGACGGGCACGATGATGGAGCGCGTCTCTTCCGGTGAAAATCTCATCGGCTACAACATCCTGGGCTCGTACGCGCTGACGCGCGCCAAAAAAGACCCGTCGATCGGGATCGCGTTCACCACCGATTACAACCTCGTGCTTTCGCGACTGGTCTTCGTCGCCAAGAACGCGAAGAATCCGAACGCCGGCAGACTGTGGCTCGACTACCTGCTTTCCAAGCGCGGCCAGACGATCACCTCGGAGCAGGCGGAGCTGTTCTCGGTGCGCACCGACATGACCGGCAAGGATTCCGGCACGGCCTTCGCCAAGGAGCTTGGCAGCGCGGTGAAGCCCATTGCGGTGAACAACGATCTGCTCACCGGGCTCGACCAGACCAAGCGGCTCGAATTCCTCAAGCAGTGGCAGACCGCGCTCGGAAGAAAATGATCCTGACGCGGGGCGGCGCACTGCGCCCTCCCGCGCGACTCGTCCGCCGTACGTAGTCCCAAGGAGGGGGTTCCCGCCCGCGCGGGAATGTTCGATCCCAGCATGACGACCCGCGGCATCAGCATTCCGCGCACGACCGTGGTGGCGATCACCGCACTGGTGATCTTCATGCCGCTCGGGCTGATTTTCTGGCAGAGCTTCCTCAACGCGCCCTTTTTCAACCCGGCGCACCGCTTCGGCTTCGACGCCTACGCGTTCATCTTCGCGGATTCCGATTTCTGGACCGCGTTCCTGAATTCGGTGCTCATCGCCGGCGCGATGGTGGTAATCGCGCTGCCGCTCGGGGCTGCGCTCGCCTTCCTGCTGACACGCACTGACCTTCCGTGGCAACGCACGATCGAAGTCTTGGTGCTGATCCCGGTATTCGTCTCGCCGATGGTGCTCGCGTTCGGCTATGTGGTCGCTATGGGACCGGTCGGGTTCTATTCGCTGTGGGTGAAGCAGTTGGTCGGCGACGTACCCTGGAACGTCTATTCACTGTTCAGCATCGCGGTGATCGCGGGACTCACCCACGTTCCGCACGTCTACCTCTATTCGTCGGCCGCGCTGAAGAGCCTCGGATCCGACGTCGAGGAGGCCGCTCGCGTGGCCGGCGCCAATCCGCTGCGGGTGGCGCTCAACGTGAGCCTTCCGATGACCATGCCGGCGTTGTTCTACGCGGCGGTGCTGGTGTTCTTCCTGGGCTTCGAGCTGTTCGGTCTGCCGCTGGTGCTGGGCGATCCCGAGGGCCACCTGGTGCTGTCGACCTATCTCTACAAGCTCACCAACAAGCTCGGCACGCCGTCGTACCACCTGATGGCGGCGGTCGCGGTGTGCATTGTCGCGGTCACTTTTCCGCTGGTGCTGCTGCAGCGCTGGCTCCTCAAGACCGCCGGCAAGTTCGTGTCGGTGAAAGGCAAGGCGACGCGCCAGAAGCTGTTGCCGCTGGGTGGCTGGAAATGGGTCGCGCTCGCGCTCGTCGCCGCGTGGCTGATGTTCACCATCGTGGTGCCGATTTCGGGCATCGCGCTGCGCGCCTTCGTCGACCAGTGGGGAGAAGGCATCAACCTGGCCGACGTGCTCACGCTGGACAATTTTCGCGGCGTGCTCGACGCCAAGGACCAGGTACGCGCGATCATCAACACGCTGCTCATCGGCACCGTCGGCGGAGGACTGGCCGTCGCGTGCTACACCGCCATCGGGCTCGCCAGTCATCGCCAGAGCGGCGGCGTGGTCAAGATTCTCGACTACATCGTCATGATCCCGCGCGCAATCCCCGGCCTGCTCGCCGGTCTCGCGTTCCTGTGGATCTTCCTGTTCGTGCCCGGGCTCAAGGAATTGCGTAATTCGATTTTCTCGGTATGGCTCGCCTATACCGTGGTGTGGCTCGCCTACGGAATGCGGCTGATATCGAGCGCGCTGCTGCAGATCGGCCCCGAGCTGGAAGAGTCGGCGCGCACGGTCGGCGCAAGCGGTGCCCGCGTGCTCAAGGATGTCACGATCCCGCTGATCCGCTTCGGGCTGCTGGCGAGCTGGCTGCTGGTGTTCATGATCTTCGAGCGCGAATATTCGACCGGCGTCTATCTGCTCACGCAGGGAACCGAAGTGATCGGCTCGATGCTGGTGTCGCTGTGGAGCGCTGGCGCGATCGACCAGGTCGCCGCGCTTTCGCTGATCAACATCGCGCTCGTCGCGGTCGGTCTGGCCGTGGCGCTGCGCTTCGGAGTGCGCCTGCATGAATGAGCTCGTCGTCGACAACCTGCACCTCAAGTACGGCGACAATCCTATCCTGAAGGGGGTGTCGCTGACGCTCGCTCCAGGCGAAGTGGTCGCGCTCCTGGGTGCCTCCGGCAGCGGCAAGACCACGCTGCTGCGCTCGGTCGCCGGACTCGAGCAGCCCAGCGAAGGACGCATCGCGATCGGCAATTCGGTGCTGTTCGACAGCGCGCGAGCGGTGGACTTGCCGGTCGAACGACGCAATCTCGGCCTCGTGTTCCAGTCGTACGCGCTGTGGCCGCATCGCAGCGTGTTCGAGAACGTAGCCTACGGGCTGCGGCTGCGCAAGATCAGCGGCGCCGACATCGACAAGCGCGTCAACGAGGCGCTGACCAACCTCGGTTTGGGCGCGCTCGCGAAGCGCCTCCCACATCAGCTTTCGGGTGGGCAGCAGCAACGCGTCGCCATCGCGCGCGCGCTCGTGTACAACCCGCCCGTGGTGCTCATGGACGAGCCGCTTTCCAATCTGGACGCCAAGCTGCGCGAGGAAGCGCGTGCGTGGCTGCGCGAGCTCATCGTGCGCCTGCACATTTCGGCCCTCGTGGTGACGCATGACCAGACCGAGGCGATGGCGATGTCGGATCGGATTCTGCTTCTGAACTTCGGCAGGATCGAGCAGCAGGGCACGCCCACCGAGATGTACAACCGGCCGCAAACGCTGTTCACTGCGGAATTCATGGGCAGCAACAACCATCTCCCCGGTAAAGTCGCGCAGGTAAGCGATGGTCGCGCGCTGATCGAAGGCGACGGCTGGCGGCTGTGGGGCTCGACCAGGGGAGATCTGAAGCCGGGCGATTCCGCCACCGCCTTGATCCGCCTCGAGCGCACGCGCATTGCGAATGCCCCCGGTGACAACTGCGTCGCCGTCGAAGTCGTCACCGACATGTTTCTCGGCGATCGCCGGGAGCAGCTGTTCAAGCTGGGCGCGTTGCGTCTTCGCGCCTACGGCGAGCTCGCCCCCGACACGCGCTCCTGGCTCGGATTTCCCCCCGACGATCTCTGGATCTTTCCGCAGCGCCCATAGCGGCTCCCGCAGTGTGACGGCGTATAATTCGCAGATCACCACGAATCGGAGTCACCCGATGGGAATGCTCGACGGATTGCTCGGCGGCTTAATGGGCAGCGGCGGCGGCACGCAGGGGCAGAGCCCGCTGGTGGCGATGGCACTTCAGGTCATCCAGCAAAACGGCGGACTCCCCGGAATCATCAGCAAGTTCCAGCACGGCGGCCTAACCGATCATGTCGACTCTTGGGTCGGAACCGGGCAGAACCTTCCGATGAACGGAAACCAGCTGCGTGAAATCCTGGGCAGCGGAACGATCGGGCAGATCGCCGAGCAGGTGGGCATGTCGCACTCCGACGCGAGCTCAGGGCTTGCGCAGGTCCTCCCCGAGCTCATCAACCGGCTTACGCCGACCGGGCAGGTTCCCGAAAATCATTCGGAGATGCTCAACCAGGTGCTCGCCGCGCTGAGCAAGCGCACGGCTTGAGCGATCCGAACCTGATCACGGCGGCCCTGCTCGGCATTGTCGAGGGCCTCACCGAATTCCTTCCGGTCTCGTCGACCGGGCATCTCATCGTCGCTGGTTCGCTCCTGGGCTACACCGGCGAGCGCGCCAAGCTTTTCGAGATCGTCATTCAGGCGGGAGCGATCCTGGCGGTATGCTGGGAATTCCGCGCGCGGCTGTGGAAAGTCATTCGCGGCCTGCCCAACGACGCGAGCGCGCAGCGTTTTGCGATCAATCTTCTGGTCGCGTTTATGCCCGCCGCGCTGCTGGGACTCGCCTTCGGCAGCGCCATCAAGGCGCATCTATTCGCGCCGCTGCCGGTAGCGGCGGCGTTCATCGTCGGCGCGTTCGTGATCCTGTGGGCCGAGCGACGAGTGAAGCGCAATCCCGCAGTCGTGTCGATACAAAGCGTCGACGCGATGCGCTGGACCGACGCGCTCAAGGTGGGGCTAGCGCAGTCCCTGGCGCTCCTTCCGGGAACATCGCGCTCCGGCGCGACCATCATCGGCGGGATGCTTTTCGGGTTGTCGCGGCAGGCCGCCACCGAATTCTCGTTTTTTCTGGCGATCCCGACGCTGTTCGCCGCGACCGGCTACGAACTGCTCAAGAATCGCGCCTTGCTTGCCGGCAGCGACGTGACGATGATCGTCGTGGGTTTCATCACCGCCTTCGTGAGCGCGTTCCTGGTCGTGCGCTGGCTGCTGCGCTATGTCGCGCATCACGACTTCGTGCCCTTCGCGTGGTATCGCATCGCCTTCGGCGCAATCATCATCGCGACGTCGTACTTCGGCCTCGTACGCTGGGACTGATGGCGGCGCGGGAGTCGACGGCCTCGCTCGAGCGCACCAATCTGTTCGGCCCGATGCTCGCCATCGTCGGCGTGCTCGGCTTTTCGTTCAAGGCGATCCTGGTCAAGCTCGCGTACTCGTGGGCGAGCGTGGACGCGGTGACGCTGCTGGCGCTGCGCATGATCTACGCGGCGCCGATGTTCGCGGTGATGGCGTGGTGGGCCTCGCGTGGCGCCGTCGCGCCGATCTCGAGGCGCGACTGGTGGATCCTTACCTGGCTGGGCTTCATCGGCTATTACATCTCCAGCCTGCTCGATTTTCTCGGGCTCGAATACATAACCGCGGCGCTCGAGCGGTTGGTGCTCTTTCTCTATCCCACCATGGTGGTGTTGCTCTCGGCGGCGCTGTTCGGCCGGCGCATCCACGGACAAACCGTCATCGCGTTGGCGCTCTCGTATGGCGGGATCCTGCTGGTGTTCGCGCATGACATGAATTTCGGCGGCGATGCGCACGCTCTTGCGGTCGGTGGAGCGCTGGTGTTCGCCAGCGCGCTCTGCTATTCGTTCTACCTGGTCGGCGCGGGCCCGGTGATTTCACGACTCGGCAGCATGCGCTTCATCGCCTGGGCGATGCTCATCTCAGCCGCGTTCGTGATGGGGCAGTTCGCGGCAACGCGACCGCTCTCCGCGCTGGCGGCGCCGTTTCGCATCCAGCTGCTTGCCCTGGCGATGGCGCTTTTGTCGACGGTGTTGCCGACCTTTCTCATCGCGGAGGCGATCAAGCGCATGGGGGCCGACCGCACATCGCTGATCGGCTCGCTGGGTCCGGTATTCACCATCGCGCTGGGCTACTGGATCCTCTCGGAGCCGGTGTACGCGGTCCAGCTCGCCGGCGCGGCACTGGTGCTCACCGGAGTCACGCTGGTCACACTGCGACGGAAGTCGGGGTGACCGGCAGAGCGATATACTTGCAGGTTCCACGTCGCTGTTCGCAGGAGATCACCATGACACCCGACACCGCAGAGCGCGTATCGCCGATCGCGCTCAAGGACCGCGCACTGTTGCGCCAGCAATGCTACGTCGACGGCAAGTGGATCGACGCCGATTCACGCAAAACCGTTCCCGTCGCCAACCCCGCCAATGGGGCGCACATCGGATTAGTCCCAGACCTGGGCGCTGCTGAGACCCGACGCGCGATCGAAGCCGCCGCGAAGGCATGGCCCGCATGGCGCGCCAAGACCGCTAAGGAGCGTTCGACCATCATTCGCAAATGGTCGGAGCTCCAACTCGCGCACCTCGACGACCTCGCGCTGCTGCTGACTACCGAGCAGGGCAAGCCGCTGGCCGAAGCGAAGGGGGAAATCACCATCGGCGCCGGCTACACCGAGTGGTTCGCCGAGGAGGCGCGCCGCGTCTACGGCGATGTCATCCCGACCATCGGCAACGATCGCCGGCTGGTCGTGATCAAGGAGCCGGTCGGCGTCTGCGCGGCGATCACGCCATGGAATTTCCCTTCCTCGATGATCACGCGCAAGGTGGCGCCCGCACTCGCCGCTGGCTGCACGGTCGTGATCAAGCCCGCCGGGGTGACGCCGTACTCGGCGCTGGCGCTCGCCGAGCTCGCGCATCGCGCCGGATTTCCACCCGGCGTGCTCAACGTCGTCACTGGAGATGCAAAAGCCATCGGTGGCGAGATGACGTCGAACCCGTTGGTGCGCAAGCTCTCATTCACCGGATCCACCGAGATCGGCCGCCTGCTCATGAAGCAGGTGTCCTCGTCAGTGAAGAAAATCTCGCTCGAGCTGGGTGGCAACGCGCCGTTCATCGTGTTCGACGATGCCGACCTCGACGCCGCGGCGGAAGGCGCGATCATCTCCAAGTACCGCAACACGGGACAAACCTGCGTATGCGCCAACCGGCTGTTCGTGCAGGATACCGTCTACGATGCGTTCGCGGCGAAGCTCGCCGAGCGCGTGCGCGCGCTCAAGGTGGGGCCGGGCACCGAGCCCGGCGTGACACAGGGTCCGTTGATCAATCACGACGCACTCGACAAGGTCGAGGAGCACGTCGCCGATGCCACCGCGCACGGCGCGAAAGTCGTCGTCGGCGGCAAGCGCCATGCGCGCGGCGGGAACTTCTACGAGCCGACGCTGCTCACCGACGTCACCGCGGAGATGAAAATATTCCGCGAGGAGACCTTCGGTCCAGTCGCGCCGCTGATCCGTTTTCACAGCGACGCCGAGGTCGTCGAGCTCGCCAATCGGACCGAGTTCGGATTGGCGTCGTACTTCTACTCGCGCGACATCGGCCGCATCTGGCGCGTCGCCGAGGCACTCGAGTACGGCATGGTCGGCGTCAATACCGGTCTCATTACCACCGAAGTCGCACCGTTCGGCGGAGTGAAGCAGTCGGGCCTGGGTCGCGAAGGATCCATGTACGGCATCGACGAGTACGTCGAGATCAAGTACGTCTGCATGGGTGGCATCTAGCGCGTTGCGGCTCGCTGCTACCCAGAGCCCTGCGGACGCTCAGAACGCCTGCACCGGTTCGTCAGCCACCGCTTTCGGCGCGCTGAAGTGCGACGGGAAGTAATCGGCCGCCGACGGCGCGGGCTCGGCCGCGGCGGCGGCCGCACTGCCCGCTGTCCTGGCGAGCGCCTGGTCGGGCGCGACAAGCACCCACGGCGACTCGAAGGAAACGACGACGAGGCCGAGCACCGCGATGAACGCGATGAGCGCCGCCGCGCGCAATGACGCGGAAACGCGATCGCTGGTTTCTCGATGATCCTTGCTGTTCGACATGACTGACTCCTCGCGCTGCGCCAATCCTGGGAAGCGCTTCGCCCGATAACGTTCGATGCGCTCTTCCGGCACGCGCAGCATGCAGCCGGATGTCTGCACTCTACGAACAGGCGAGAAAGGACGACAGCGACGATTCAGGCGCGAGCGTGTCGAACATTCACGTCGCGCGAACAGGTAACGCGCGCAGTGCGCGCCGCGCTTACCAGCCGGCAGGCGGCTTCTTGACCACGGTGATGGTGCGGTCCTTGATCATGAGGTAACCGCCGCCCACGAGGTCCTTGAGCAGGCGGCTGATCATGTCGCGCGAAGCGCCGACGCGCTCGGCGATGTCCTGTTGCGTGAGCTTCTCCGGGACGATCATGATGCCGTCGCGCTCGACCGCGAGCGCGGTGATGAGCCGCACAAGCCGGCCGTATACGTCGGAAAGTGCCAGGCTCTTAACGTTCTCGGTCGTCGTGCGCACGCGCTGGATGAGCTTGCCGATGAGGTGCATCGCGAATTCCGGATACGCGAGCAGGAAGTCACGGAAGCTCGCGCGCGTGACGATCGCGCAGGTGGTCGGCTCGACGGTCATCACCGAGGCCGAACGCGGGCTTCCGTCGAGTGACATCTCGCCCACGTACTCCCCCGGCCCGAAAAAGCTGAGCACGATTTCGCGCCCGGCCGCGTTGCTGGCGAAGACCTTCACGCGTCCGGAAAGCACGATATAGAGCGACTCGCTGGTGTCGCCCTCGTTGATGAGGATGGCGCCCTTGGGAAAACTGCGCACGACACCTTCGGCGGCGATGGCACGCAGGGTTTTCTCGGTCAGCGGGGAGAGAGGATCGCCTGGAGGTGTCGCGGACTTGGCCATGATGTCTGATCTCGAGCGGTTGCCCGGTCATCGTAGCACGCGCCGCGCGCGCATGCGTGACTCGGTGCGTGCGAATCAATGCTTGCGCACGTCGTCGATGATCTTGCCGTCGTTGGCGAGCGCCGCGGTAGTATGGACCTGCACGTCAGCGCGCAGCTTGGTCACGTCGCGCAGCGTCGCCACGATGGCATCGACGTCCGGCGGGGCGCCGGCGCATTCCACATGCAGCGTCATGCGATCGATGCCGTCGGGATTGTCGATGACGAGGCGCGCGCGGCCGACGCGCGGATGCCGGCGCACCACCTCCGCGACCTGCGACGGATTCACGAACATGCCCTTCACCTTCGCGGTCTGGTCGGCTCTCCCCATCCAGCCCTTGATGCGCAGGTTGGTCCGCCCGCACGGCGAGACGCCCGGAAGGATCGCGGACAGATCGCCCGTACCGAAGCGCAACAGCGGGTAATCGAAGTTGGCGAGCTGCGTCACCACGACCTCGCCGACTTCGCCGGGAGCCACCGGATCACCGGTCCCGGGGCGCACGATTTCGACCAGGACGCCTTCATCGACGATTAGGCCCTCGCGCGCCGGAGATTCGTACGCGATGGAGCCGAGATCGGCGCTGGCATAAACCTGGTAGGCGTCGATCCCGCGCACCTTCAGCGCGTCGCGCGCGGCTTCAGAAAAGGCTTCGCCCGAGACCAGCGCTTTGCGCAGCCGCGGCAGCGCGACGCCCAGCTCGGCGGCCTTGTCGAGTATGATTCTCAGGAACGACGGCGTGCCGGTGTAGCCGCAGGCGCCGAGTTCGGCCAGCGCGGCCACCTGCTGCTCGGACTGCCCTGTCCCGCCGCGCAACACGGTACAACCAAGCGCCTGCGCACCGGACTCGAGCATCGCACCGCCCGGCGTCAGGTGATACGAAAAGCAGTTGTGCACCAGATCGCCCGCGCGAAACCCCGCTGCGAACAGCGCGCGCGCAAGGCGCCAGTAGTCGGGTGCGGCACCCTCGGGCTCGAACAACGGCCCGGGCGACGCGTACACGCGCAGCGCACGCCGTGCGCTGTCGCCCCAGCCGCTTGAGGCAAATCCTCCGAACGGCGGCGATGCCTTCTGCAATTCGACCAGCTCCGACTTGCGCACGACGGGAAGGCGCGACAGCGCGTCGCGCGAAACGATTTGCGCGGGATCGACACCTTCGAGCAGGCGCGCGTAGGCCGGGGCGTTCGCCTTGGCGAAGTCAACCTGCGCAGGCAGCGCCGCCAATACCGCGCGCTCGCGCACCTGCGGATCGCGCGTTTCCAGCGTGTCGAAATGCGCCGCCATGCGCGGCGACACTACGCGAGCCAGCGCTTGCGACGGCGATAGTGCTTGACGTCGCGAAACGATTTGCGTCCCGCAGTCGACAATCCGAGATAGAACTCCTTCACGTCCTCGTTCTGCGCGAGGTCCGCCGCCGCGCCGTCCATTACCACGCGACCATTTTCGAGGATGTAGCCGTAATGCGCGAAGCGAAGCGCGATGTTGGTGTTCTGCTCTGCGAGCAAAAAGCTCACGCCTTCCTTGGCGTTGAGGTCGCGAACGATGTCGAAGATCTCCTCGACGATCTGCGGCGCCAAACCCATCGACGGCTCGTCGAGCAGGATCATCGACGGTTGCGCCATCAGCGCCCGCCCGACCGCGGTCATCTGCTGCTCGCCACCGGAGGTGTATCCGGCGAGGCTCGTGCGGCGCTGCTTCAGGCGCGGGAAATACTGATAGACCCGCTCCAGCGCTTCGCGCGTCGCCGAACGCGAGGACGAACGCGTGAACGCGCCGGTGAGCAGGTTCTCCTCGACGCTCAGGTGCGCGAAGCAATGCCGTCCCTCCATCACCTGGCACACGCCCAGGCGCACCAGCGCGTTGGGCGTGAGGCGGTCGACGCGTTGCCCGCGAAACTCGATGGTGCCCTTGGTCACCTCGCCGCGCTCGGCGCGAAGCAGGTTGGAGATCGCCTTCAGCGTCGTGGTCTTGCCGGCGCCGTTGGCGCCCAGAAGGGCGACGATGTTGCCTTCGGGCACTTCCAGCGAGACGCCCTTGAGCACCAGGATGACGTGATCGTAGATGACCTCGATGTTGTTCACCGAGATCGCCGCGGATGCCGGGGATGCGGCGGCGCCTAAGGGGACCGTGGACGCGGTTGGGGCAGCGTTCATCTGCGCCGGTTGGTGGCGCCTCCGGACCGCCGGAGGCGCGCCCTGCACATCAGAGCTCTTTCCCGCAATCGCGCGGCGTGATCTTTTTCTCGGTCGCGTACTTGCCGGCCGTTTCCTCCACCATCTTGCGCACCATGTCGCGGTCACCGGTCATGAAAGGCGTGACCTGCTTGAAGCCGGTGCCATCCCACATCTGGAACTTCACCATGCCCGAGCCTTCGTGATCCGCGCAACTCGTCTTGATCGGCGGGAAGAGTCCCGCGGCACCGATTTCCTTGATGCGAGCCTCGGTCAGGTTGAGGTGCTCGAAGCCCCAGCGCAGCTGCTCCGGCGTCATCACCTTGCCTTTGCCGTACTTGGCCTGCGCGACGCGCAGCGCTTCCACGACGATCATGCCGTAGACGACCCCGCGCGTGTACATGACGTTGCCCAGCCGCGACTTGTCCTCGAGGTTGCCCTTGCCGGCGCCGTAGACCTTGGTCTTGATGTCCTGCATCACCGGGAAATTGGTGCCGGTGGCCGTGAACGAGGCGCTGACGTAGCCCTTGGCCGCGTCTGCGGCCGGAATCACGTCCTCCTCCGACCCCGCCCACCATACGCCGAGCAGCTTGTCGCGTGGGTAGCCGGTCTTCGCCGCGGTCTTGAGCGCGACCGTGCTCATCACGCCGTAGGTCCACATGATGGTGTAGTCCGGCTTGGCCTGCCGGATCTGCAGCCACTGCGACTCCTGCGTCTGACCGGGAGGTGCGACGGGAATCTTCAAGGTTTCGAAGCCAAGCTTGGCGGCTAATGCGTCGAGCACGGGAATCGGCTCCTTGCCAAACGCCGATTCATGATAGAGGAACGCGATCTTCTTTCCCTTGAGCTTGTCGAGTCCGCCTTCCTTCTGCCCGAGGTACGCGATCATCGCCGCCATCTGGTCCCAGTACGTCGTGCCCAGCGGGAAAACCCAGTCGTAAACGCGGCCGTCGGCGGAACTGCCCAGGCCATATCCGAACGTCGTCAGCGGAATCTTGTCCTGCGCGACACGCTCGAACAGGCCGTAGGCGATTCCAGTAGCCAACGGCTCGACGGTCGTTGCGCCGCCATATTTCTTCTTCAGCCGCTCGTAGCATTCGACGCCCTTGGACGGGTTGTACTCGGTCTCGCACTCCTCCCACTTCAGCTTCACGCCATTGATGCCGCCGGTCATGTTGACGAGTGTCCAATAATCGATGGCGCCGCCGTAATAGCCGGAACCGCCGGCGGCAGACGGCCCCACGCGATACGAAAGGACCGGTATGAATTGCTCGTCCTGCGCCAGAACCGCACTGGCCGCGACCGACAGCGCAAACGCGACAATTGCTAGCTTGATTGCCTTCATGCTTCTCCTCCTAACCAGACATTTCCGAACCAAGTGTAACCTGCTCGGAGCATTGGTGAATTCGCGATCCCTGTCAATGGGTTACGCACTGCGAAAAGAGTCAACTGCGTTACCTCTGATCCAAGTCAATGCGGGAACGGCCAAAGGCGAAGCTTTTCCTTTCCGATCTGCCAAAGCCTGGCGAGTCCGTGCGGTTCGACGATCAGGAAGAAAATGATGAGGCCGCCGAATACCATGAGCTCGAGATTCGAGATCGCGCTTTCGGGGATGTGCAGGCCGATGCTGCTGTCCAGAAAGCGGACGGTGACGCTCAGCAGCACGGGTAGCGCCGTGATGAACGCGCTGCCGAGAAACGACCCGAGCACGGTTCCGACGCCGCCGATGATAACCATGAACAGAATGCGAAACGACAGGTCGAGGTTGTACGCCTCGGGCTCGACCGTGCCTAGATACGCGTAGGCGAACAGCGCGCCCGCGACGCCGCAATAGAACGAGCTCACGGCGAATGCCAGCAGCTTAGCGCGCATCAGCCGGATGCCGATCACTTCCGCCGCGACATCCATGTCGCGCACCGCCATCCACGATCGGCCGACATTGCCGCGCGCCATGTTCTTCGCCGCCAGCGCCATCAGTGTCACGATCGAGAGCACGAGCAGATACTTCGCCGACGGCGTGTTGAACTCGTAGCCCAATATCACGATCGGCTGCGCGGTGATCACGCCCGACGCACTGTAATTGGTGATCCATCCCACCTTGGTCAGGAACCAGAGGATGAAAAACTGCGCGGCCAGCGTCGCTACCGCGAGATAGAACCCGCGAATGCGCAAGCTGGGCAGGCCGAACAGGATGCCCACCAGCGCCGCCATGACGCCGCCGCCGATGAATGCGAGCAGGATCGGCATTCCAGGGATGCGCAACATGAAGTTGTACGACGCGAAAGCGCCGACCGCCATGAACGCCGCCGAGCCCAGCGAGAGCTGACCCGCATACCCGGTGAGGATATTGAGCCCGATCGCCGCGAGCGAGAGGATGAGGAAGGGAATGAGAATCCCGGTGAAGGCGTAGGGCGTTGCGAGCAACGGAATCGCGACGAAGGCGATGAGCGCGATCGCCGCGATCGCGATCCGGTCCTGGCGGATGGGAAAGATCGCCGCGTCGGCGTTGTACGACAGCTTGAACTGGCCCGCTTCGCGATAGAACATGTCGGCTCCGGCAGCTTTCGGCGTCAGATTCGGCGGATGATCTTTTCGCCGAACAGGCCCTCGGGCCGGACCAGCAGGAACAGCAGTGCGAGCACGTACGGGAACCAGCCTTCGATGCCTCCGCCGACAAACGGGCCGAGGTACACTTCGGCGAGTTTTTCGGAGGCACCGATGATGAGCCCGCCGACGATCGCGCCGGGGATGGACTCGAAGCCGCCGAGGATGAGTACCGGCAGTGCCTTCAGCGCGACGAAGGTCAACGCGTATTGAACACCGTTGCGCGCGCCCCACAGCAGTCCGGCGACCAGCGCCACGAATCCGGCCACACCCCACACTATGCCCCAGATCTGCTGCAGCGGGATGCCGACGGCGAGCGCTGCCTGATGATCATCGGCGACTGCGCGCAGCGCGCGCCCGATCCGCGTGCGGTTGAAGAACAATGCCAGCAGCGTCACCATAAAAGCCGCGACCCCCGCCGCGACCAGGTCGAATTTCGAGACGTTGATGCCGGTCGAGTCGGCGAGCCATTGCATCGGTTCGTCCTGCAGTCCGAGGTCGAGGCCGCGTACGTTGGCGCCCCACACGATCTGCGCTAGCCCCTCGAGAAAGAACGTGAGGCCGATCGTCGCCATGAACAGCGTGATCTGCGGCTGGTTGACGAGCGGACGCAGCACGACGCGCTCTATTGCGAGCCCGAGGACGATCATGATCGCGAGCGTCGCCGGCGCAGCGAGCCACGGCGAGAGCCCGTGCTCGAGGAGCCCGACGTAGGTGAGCGCGGCGAAGAAGACCATCGCACCCTGGGCGAAATTGAATACGCCGGATGCCTTGTAGATCAGCACGAAGCCCAGTGCGACCAGCGAATACATCACGCCGGAGAGCAGGCCACCGATCAGCACTTCGAAGAAGAATGACATTCGCCGTGGTCCCTGAGGGCGCCTGCTAGTGCGCGACGCCCAGGTAAGCGTCGATCACCGCCTGATTGCCGCGGATCTCGTCGGGGGTGCCGTCGCCGATCTTCTTGCCATAGTCGAGCACCACGACGCGATCGGAAATGTCCATGACCACCCCCATGTCGTGCTCGATGAGGACGATCGTCGTCCCGTATTGTTCGTTGACGTCGAGCACGAAGCGGCACATGTCCTGCTTCTCTTCGACGTTCATCCCGGCCATCGGCTCGTCGAGCAGCAGCAGTGAAGGCTCCGCGGCCAGCGCGCGTGCCAGCTCGACGCGCTTCTGCAGCCCGTAGGGCAGGCGGCCGACCGGCGTCTTGCGAATGTGCTGGATCTCGAGAAAATCGATCACGGCCTCGACCATGGCGCGGTTTTCCATCTCCTCGCGCCGCGCGCGTCCGAGGTAGATCGCCTGCTCGATCACGCTCGCGTGCATTTTCAGATTGCGGCCCGTCATGATGTTGTCGAGCACGCTCATGCCCTTGAACAGCGCGATGTTCTGGAAGGTGCGCGCGATACCATGCGCTGCAACGTCGTGCGCATTCATGCCGTGGCGTGCCTCGCCGCGAAAGGTGATCGTGCCTTGCTGCGGGTGATAGACGCCGTTGATCACGTTGAGCAGCGAGCTCTTGCCGGCGCCGTTGGGGCCGATGATGGCGCGGATTTCGTGCTCGCGGACGTCGAAGCTGATTCCGGTGAGCGCCTTCACACCGCCGAACGACAGCGTGATGTTGTCGAGAGCCAGGATCGCCCCGCCGATGCTGCGCCCGCCGCTCATTGCCGTCATGCGACGATCGCACAGCCTGCGCGTTGTGCGCACTGGCCGGGTTGGGCGACGCGGCGCTCGGGAAAGCGGCGCGCGCTCATGCAGCTTTCTGCACGGCGCCAGCGGCGAATGTTCTCGCGTCGTCGATATGAAGATCGGCGGCAACCATGCCTGAGCGGCCGTCCTCGAAGCGCATTTGCGTGCGGATGTGTTGCAATGTCTTGCCGCTGTACAGGGCGTCGATCAGCACGGCGTATTTTTCCGCGATGAACGAGCGCCGGACCTTGCGCGTGCGCGTCAACTCGTCGTCGTCGGGGTCGAGCTCCTTACGCAGGACCAGGAAACGGCGGACCTGCGAGGCGCCGAGTGCGCCCTCGCCCGCCAGCTCGGCGTTGACCTTTTCGATGCATTCGCCGATGAGCTTGTAGACTTCGGGCTTGGCCGCCAGGTCGGTGTAACCCGAGTAAGCGATCCCGCGGCGCTCGGCCCAGTTGCCGACCGACCCCAGGTCGATGTTGATGAATGCGCACACAGCGTCGCGTCCGTTGCCGAAGACGACCGCTTCCTTGACGTGCGGGAAGAACTTGAGCTTGTTCTCGATATAATTGGGCGCGAAGATCGCGCCGCTCGCGAGCTTGCCGACGTCGCGAGCGCGATCAATGATCTTGAGCTGGCCGGCGTTGTCGAGAAAGCCCGCATCGCCGGTGTGAAAGTAACCGTCTGCATCGATCGATTCTGCAGTCGCATCGGCGCGCTTGTAGTACTCCTTGAGCAGCATCGGGCCGCGCACCAGCACCTCGCCGTCAGCGGCGATGCGCAGCTCGACGCGCGGTGCCGCGATGCCCACGGTGTCGAACTTCACCCCGCCGTCGGGCTGCAGGCAAACGTAGGCACAGGTCTCGGTCGACCCGTAGAGCTGCTTGAGATTGATCCCGATCGAGCGGTAGAAGCGGAAAAGATCCGGACCGATCGCCGCGCCGGCAGTGTAGGCGACGCGAATGCGGCTCATGCCCAGGACGTTGCGCAGCGGCCCGTAGATCATGACGTTGCCAAGCGCGTAGTGCGCGCGATCGATCGCGTTTACCGGCTTGCCGTCGAGCAGGTCGGAACCCACCCGACGGGCGACGCCGGTGAAGTGCGCGAACAGCCAGCGCTTGATCGAGCTCGCATCGTCCATCCTGATCATCACCTGCGTGAGCAGGTTCTCGAACACGCGCGGCGGCGCGAAATAGTACGTGGGTCCGATTTCGCGCAGGTCGGTCATCACGGTGTCGCCGGATTCCGGACAGTTGATGGTGAAACCCGCGACCAGCCACTGCGCGTACGAGAACAGGTGATCGCCGACCCACGCCATCGGCAGATACGAAAGCATGCTGTCGTCGGCGACGAGATGGTCGAACTCGACACCGCCCTGCGCCGCGACGATGAATGCGCGATGCGTTTGCCGCACGCCTTTGGGCTTGCCGGTGGTCCCCGAGGTGTACAGCATCACCGACACATCCTCGGCGCGGCCCTTCGCAACCTCCGTGTCGAAAAAGCCCGGGTGCGCGCGATCGAAGGCGCGCCCTTTTTCCACGAGCACATCGAGCGCCGTCACGCCTTCGTAGTTGCGCAGCCCGCGCGCATCGTCGTAGAAAATGTGCGCGAGCGAGGGGACCGCGGGCCGCGATTCCAGCATCTTGTCGACCTGCTCCTGATCCTCAACCACCGCGTAGGCGATCTCGGCGTCGTTGAGCACGTAGGCGAATTCTGCCGCCGGCGCGTCCTGATACATCGGCACTGGAACGCCGCCCAGCGCCTGCGCAGCGATCATCGACCAGTAAAGGCGGGGCCGGTTGTCGCCGATGATCGCGAGGTGCATGCCGCGGCGGAAGCCCTCCGCCGCAAGACCGCAGGCGAGCGCGCGCACGTCGGCGGCGACCGCGGCCCACGTCCACGTCTGCCAGATACCGAGGTCCTTCTCGCGCGTCGCCGGGCGGTCGCCGCGCACGCGCGCATGCTCGAGCAACAGCCTCGGGAACGTGTCCAGGCTCGAATTCATCTCCTCCACTCCAGCGCCGATGCGGGTGCCGGCTTCGTCGCCGGTCGGGCTGCTATCTTAATCGAAGACCGAGCGCTCGTACGGCGCCTCCTCAATCCAACGCTAAGGTGCGCGCACCTGTTGTCGGCGCCCCTGCCGCGACTCGCCTTGCCTTCGAGCCCACGCTCCGCGCGGGGCCCCTCGCCACGTGGCTCGCGCGGCGCCATCGGTACCTATTGCACCTTGATTCCCGCAGCCTTGACGACCTTGGCCGAGTCGGCGATTTCGCCCTGCACGAACTTGTAGAACTCCGCCGACGTCATCGGCATAGGGTCGGCACCGAGCGTCGCCAACCGTTGCTTGACGTCAGGGGTCTGTAGCGCACGATCGACGTCCTTGTTGATCTTAGCGACGATGTCCGGCGGCGTTCCCGCGGGCGCGAAGACACCCACCCAAAGGTTGTAGTCGAATCCGGGAAGCCCCGACTCGGCGATGGTCGGCACGTCAGGCAGCGCGCTCGACCGCTTGGCGGTGCTCACGCCCAGCGCCAGCAGCTTGCCTTCGCGAACGTTGGGCAGCGCGGCCGAGATCGGCGAGAAAAAGAAGCTGACGCGTCCGGCGAGCGTGTCATTGAGCGCCTCGGGCGTTCCCTTGTAGGGAACATGCACGACATCGATGCCGGCCGCCAGCTTGAACTTCTCCGCATTGATATGCGTTCCGCTACCGGTGCCCGCCGATCCGACATTGAGCGCGCCGGGCTTCTTTTTCGCAAGCGCGATCAGCTCGGCAACCGATCTCACGCCCAGCGCCGGCGACACGACCAGCACGTTGGGCTGTCCGGCGAGCGGGACGACGTCGACGAAATCGCGCGAGGTGTCATAGGGCAGATCGGTGTAGATCGAGGCGTTGTACGCCTGCGCCGCCGAGTGCACGAGCAGCGTGTATCCATCGGGCGGTGACTTGGCCACCACTGCCGCGCCGATCGTGCCTCCGGCACCCGGGCGGTTCTCGACAATCACCGGCTGGCCCCACGCTTCGGAAAGGCTTTGCCCGAAGGTGCGCGCGAGAATGTCGGTGGCGCTACCCGCCGTGAAGGGCACGATCAGGTGCACCGCCCTGTTCGGATAGCCCTGCGCCAGCGCCGGCGGCACGCACAGCGCGGCCAGCCATACAGCAACCATCCAGCGAATGAGTTTCATTACTGCCTCCTTGCGTTCCTAGGACAATCCATCGTCGATCGCCACGTTTTCGGGTTCGAGCGCCACGTTGGACGCCTTCGCCTGCAGCATCAGCAGCGTCGCAAAATCCTGCTCGGTGAACCCATTTCCGATCAAGGTCTGCACCACGTCACGGGTGAGCGAGGCGAGCGGCATCGGCACCTCGTGGCGTCGTGCGGCATCGAGGCCGAGGTCGAGATCCTTGCGCAGCAGCACGGGCGTGAACGTCACCTTGAAGTCGAGGTTCACGAACGCCGGCGTCTTGTAGCGCGAGAACACTGAGCCCATCACGCTCTGGTTCATGAATTCGAGAAAAGCGTGGCGCGGCACGCCCGCCTTTTGCGCAAGCACGGTGATCTCCGCGAGTGATTGCGTCACCACACCGAGAAAGACGTTGTGGCAGATCTTGACGATGCGCGCGAGCTCGCCTTCGCCCACCCAGCTCGCAGACGGCGCGATCATTTTCAGGTAGGGCAACGCCTCGTCGAACGCGCGGCGGGGACCGGAACACACGAACGACAGCTTGCCTGCCTTGATCACTTTGGCATTGCCCGACACCGGCGCCGCGAGGAGCTGGACGCCGCGCGCCGCCAGCAGCGAACGCAGTTCCGCCGATCCTTCCAGCGAGATCGAAGAGCACTCGACGATCAGGCGCGGGGCCCGCGCTCCGGAAAGCAGCCCCGCCGGGCCGACGATCACCTCGCGCACGTCGTCCCACGTGGATACCATGCAGAACACGATGTCGCACCGCGCCAGGTCGACCAGCCCGTCGGCAATCTTCGCGCCGTGTGCGGCAAGGGACTCGGCCTTTGAGCGCGTGCGATTCCACACGGTCAGGTCTGCGCCGGCGCGCGCGAGCCGCTCGGCCATCGCATGGCCCATCCTGCCGATGCCGATCCAGCCAAGCTTGAGCGCGCTCTTATCCACCAGTCGATGGTCCTTCGCAACCACTAATACGGATTGGCGATCGGCAGTTCTTCTGCCGGATACAGCGAAATGATCTTCGGCCCTGACGGTGTGAGGATAACTTCTTCCTCAATGCGCGCCGCCGAAATGCCGTCGCTCGCCGGACAATAGGTTTCGACCGCGAACACCATGCCCACCTTGAGCTCGATGGGCTCCTTCAACGAGTTTAATCGAGAGATCAGCGGCCGCTCGTGCAAACCCAGCCCGAGACCGTGGCAGAAATTCAGCCCGAATGCGTCCATCTCGCTCGCGAAGCCGATGTCCTTCGCTTTAGGCAGCGAGCGCGCGATCCTGTCGGATCCGACGCCGGGCTTGAGCAGCTCGATCGTGCGGTCCATCCACTCGCGCGCCTTGCGATACGCCGTGCGCTGCGAGGACGTGGCGCGTCCGACGTTGAACGTCCGGTAATAGCAGGTGCGATAGCCCATGAACGACTGGATGATGTCGAAGAAGGCCTGGTCGCCGGGCCGGATCAAGCGATCGGTGAAATTGTGCGGATGCGGGCTGCAGCGCTCGCCCGAGATCGCGTTGATCGCCTCGACGCAATCCGATCCCATGCCGTAGAGCCGCGCGGTCGCCAGCGCGACGATCTCGCTTTCCTTCACGCCCGGCTTGAGCGCCTCGGCGATGTCCTG
>DASXBS010000035.1:0-21703 GCA_036491555.1 Casimicrobiaceae bacterium | reverse complement strand
CTCGCTTTTCCGCTATTATGCCCCACATGGGAGAATCGGCAGCACTCCTTCTACCTGCACTCAAAGCCATTGTCGGCGACGCGAATGTGCTCACCGCCGCCGCGGACACCGCAGCCTTCGTGACCGATTGGCGCGATCGCTACCACGGCCATGCGCGCGCGGTGGTGCGTCCCGGTGACACCGAGGAAGTCGCCGCCGTCGTGCGCTGCTGCGCGGACAATGGCGTTGCCGTCGTGCCGCAGGGCGGCAACACCGGGCTCTGCGGAGGAGCGACGCCGCACGTGTCGGGCGACGAGGTCGTGATCTCGCTGTCGCGGCTCAACCAGGTCCGCGCGATCGACACCGACAACGCGACGATCGTCGTCGATGCCGGCGTGCCGCTGGCCGCCGTCCAGGAAGCCGCCGCCGGCGCCGGCATGCTGTTTCCTCTGTCGCTTGCCGCGGAAGGCAGCTGCACGATCGGCGGCAACCTCGCGACCAATGCCGGCGGGACGGCGGTGATCCGCTACGGCAACGCGCGCGAGCTGGTGCTCGGCGTTGAAGTCGTTCTCGCGGACGGCAGGATCTGGGACGGCCTCAGGGGACTGCGCAAGGACAATACCGGTTACGACCTCAAGCAGCTGTTTCTCGGCAGCGAGGGTACGCTCGGCATCGTGACTGCCGCAGTGCTCAGGCTTTTTCCGCGCCCGCGCACCTCGGCGACCGCGTGGGTGGGCGTGACCGGCGTGACGGCAGCCGTTGCCCTGCTGCGCGCGCTGCGCGACGCGTTGGGCGATCGTGTTACTGGCTTCGAACTCATCTCCGCCGAGTGCGTCGCGCTCGCCCGCGAGCGCTTTCCCGCCCTCCCCGACGCGCTGCCCGGGCACCCGTGGTACGTGCTGGTGCAGGCCGACGACCCCGCCGAGCATTCGCCGTTGCGCGATCAGGTCGAAGCAGCGCTCGCGGCTGCCATCGACGATCATGTCGCTGCGGATGCGAGCCTCGCGCAATCCGATGCGCAGGCGGCCGCGCTTTGGAATCTGCGCGAACACATCCCGGAAGCGCAGCGGCTCGAAGGACCCAATATCAAGCACGACATCAGCGTTCCGGTGTCGAGTATTCCCGCATTCCTCGAGCGTGCGCGCATCGCTTTGGACGCCGCCCTCCCGGGCGTGCGCTACGTTGTCTTCGGCCACCTCGGCGATGGCAACCTGCACTACAATCTCTCGCCGCCGCGCGGCGGCGACGCAACGCGGTTCATGGATCTCATGGCCCCGGCCAATCGTATCGTGTACGACCTGGTCGCCGAATTTGGAGGTAGCTTCAGTGCGGAGCACGGCATCGGTCAGATGAAGCGCGAGGAGCTCATTCGCTACAAGTCGCCGCTCGAGGTAGAGCTCATGCGTCGCGTAAAGCGCGCGCTCGATCCCAACGGCGTGCTCAATCCGGGCAAGGTCGTCTGATGGCGAAGATCATCGCCTGGATCATCGTCGTGTTCTTGGTGCTGTTCGCCCTGCGCCTGGTCAATGCGCGCAATGCGCGTGCCCGCCGCAATGCGAATGCGAAGAGCGGCAAGGTGAGCGCGGGAGCGCCGATGGTCCGCTGCGCGAAATGCGGCGTCTACCTTCCCCGCAGCGATGCCGTCGCGCTCACCGATGGCTTTGCCTGCGCCGAGGGCGAGTGCGCCAAGCATTGAGCATGGATACGCATCCACATCCCGCGATTCCGCCGTTCGAGCCACCGCCGCTGCGAACGATGATCAACGAATCGGGTCGCCGCATCCTTTGGATCGTGGGCATCTACCGTTCGGTCTGCGCGACGCTGCTGCTGGGCGCGGCGCTGTTCATCGACCTGCGGATGGCCGGCGTAGGACTTCCCAATGCTTTCGTCACCGCGAGTGGTCTGTACTTTCTGTTCGGTATCGCGTCGTTTCTCTGGGTGCAGCGCGAGTCGCTGGTCATTCCGCTGCCCGCTCTGTTGCTGGCGCTCCTCGTCGGCGACGTGTTCTTCATCGCCCTGCTGATGTATTCCGGAGGCGGCGCCAGCGGACCGCTGCCGATCCTGCTCTTCCCACAGCTCGCGGCCAGCGGCTGGCTGATGCGCACACGGATCGCTTTTTTCCACGCGGCGCTGGCGAGCTCGGTGCTGATCGCCGTCGACAGCTGGCGCTTGATCGACGGGCTCATTCCCGCTCCGCAGATCCTGCAGACGGGGCTGATCGGATTCGGCTACTTCGCGACCGTCGGCGCTGCGCTCGCGTTGGGGCGCTATACCAAGGCGAGCGAGGATCTCGCCGCGCAGCGCGGCATCGACGTCGCGAACCTCGAACAGGTCAATCGTCTGATCATCCAGGATATGCAGGACGGTGTCCTGGTCGTCGACCTGAACGGCGTCGTGCGCGGTCACAACGCACAGGTCACGCGTCTGCTCGGCGGCTTTGGTCGCATGCGTGGCGGAATGCGCCTGTCCGAGTTCAGCTCCATCCTGCACGACTACTGGCGTCGCTGGCAGGAAGACTTCGCCGAACCGCTGCCGCCGTTCAAGGTCGAGGCGACCCAACGTTTGTTGCGCGTGCGCCTGGTGCGCATCGGATCCGGATTGAACGGAGGCACGCTAATCTACCTCGAAGATCTTGGACGCGCTCAGGGGGAGGCGCAGCAGATCAAGCTCGCTGCGATGGGACGGCTGACCGCGAGCATCGCGCACGAAGTGCGCAATCCGCTGTCCGCGATCAATCAGGCGGCCCAGCTGCTCGAGGAAGATGGGTCGGTCGCACCCGAAGGCCAACGTCTGCTCTCGATGATTCAAAATAACGCCAAACGCATCGACCGCATTGTGGGCGAAGTGCTTCAGCTCAACCGCCGTGATCGGCAGCAACCCGAGGTCGTTGCGCTCAAGGAATTCATCGAGTCGCTGATCGAGGAAATCGTCCAGGCCGAGCAGATGCCGCCAGGCGGAGTCGTGATCCAATGCGCCAGCGACCTGCTGGTGATCTTCGATCGCGGCCATCTGAACCAGATCCTCTGGAACCTGGTTCGCAATGCGTGGCAACACTGTCAGAAGAAGGACGGCAGCATCCACGTGGCGGCGCGACCCGGATACATGGGCGATGCCGTAATATGCGAGCTGTCCGACGATGGCCCCGGCATTCCAGCGGAGCTTCGCGCGCAGATATTCGAGCCGTTTTTTACGACGCGACCGGGAGGCACGGGCCTCGGGCTGTACATCGCCCGCGAGCTCGCGGACGCCAATGGCGCTGCCATGGAATTGTTGCCCAAGTCACCGGGTGCGCATTTCCGGCTCACGCTCAAGCGCGCCGCCGGCACCATAGCACAAGCACGCAGTTAAGGGAGCGATACGAACATGACCCGCCGAATCCGCGATCGCGGACAGCCCAAGGTGCTCGTCGTCGACGATGAGCCGGATCTGCTCGAGCTGCTCGAGCTCACGCTCTCGCGCATGGGGCTCGATACGACGCGCGCGCAGACCGTCGCCGAGGCGGTCAAGCTTCTCGACACGCAGGGGTTCGACCTGTGCCTGACCGACATGCGTCTGCCCGATGGTCAGGGGCTCGCGGTGGTCGAGCATATTACCGAGAAGAATCTCGACGTACCTGTCGCGGTGATCACCGCGTTCGGCAGCGCCGAGAATGCGGTCGCCGCGCTCAAGGCCGGTGCGTTCGATTACCTCGCCAAGCCGGTGGCGCTCGAGCAGCTGCGCGCACTGGTCAAGCAGGCGCTGAAGGTTCCGGAAAAGCCTTCGTCTACGTCATCCTATCAATTGCTCGGCGAATCGCCCGCAGTGATGCAGGTGCGGGGAATGATCGAGCGGCTCTCCAAAAGCCAGGCGCCGGTGTTCATCACCGGCGAATCAGGCAGCGGCAAGGAGCTCGCCGCGCGCATGATCCATTCAGGCGGTTCGCGTACCGATCTTCCCTTCGTGCCGGTCAATTGCGGCGCGATTCCCGAGAACCTGATGGAGTCCGAGTTCTTCGGCTACAAGAAAGGCGCGTTCACCGGCGCCGAGGCCGACCGCGACGGGTTTTTCCAGGCGGCGACCGGGGGCACGCTGTTCCTCGACGAAGTCGCCGATTTGCCGCTGCCCATGCAGGTGAAGCTGTTGCGCGCGATTCAGGAAAAGAAGGTGCGCAAGGTCGGCGCGACCACCGAGGAGCCTGTTGACGTTCGCATCATCAGCGCGACGCACAAGAAGCTTCCGGCGCTGGTCGATGCGGGCGAATTCCGCCAGGATCTGTTCTACCGGCTGCACGTCATCGAGCTGGGCATGCCGAGCCTGCGCGAGATGCGCGAGGATATTCCTACCATCGCCGATGCGATCCTTAAAAAGCTCGCGCGCGGTCCCGCCGCACGCCTCGATGCGGAAGCGGTGAAGGCGCTCGAAGCGTATCCGTTCCCCGGTAACGTCCGTGAACTCGAAAATATTCTCGAGCGCGGTCTGTCGCTTGCGGCGGACGCCCAGAAAATCACTGCCGCCGACTTGCATCTCACGCCGCCGCCCGACGAAAGCGATGCGGCGATGCCCGCGGGCGATAAATGGCCGCTGCAGGACTATCTCGACCGGGTGGAGCGCTCAGCGATCAACGAAGCGCTGGAAAAAACGCGCTACAACCGCACCGCCGCCGCGAAGCTGCTGGGCATTACCTTTCGCGCCATGCGTTACAGAATGGAGCGGCTGGGCATCAAATAGAACGCGCCGGGATTACCGGCGCGTTCTGAATGAAGAAAGGGGGCGAGCGACGTCACGCGGTCTCGCGCGTCAGTTTACTTGCCCGACCTAGCGCCGCCCGGGGCTGGTGCAGCTCCCGCTGGAGCACTCGTACCTGATGCGCCGCTCATGGGCACCACGACATCGCTCGGCGGCGACACTTGACCTGGTGCAGTCGTCACCCGCCCGCCCTTTACCGGAGCTGAGTCACGCATGGTGGCGGACGGCACGGTCGTGCTCGTCGACGCTCCTGTTCCGCTCGGGATGACAACGGTCGTGCCATCGGAAAAGGTGATCGTTCCGGTCCCGCTTGGCGGGACGGGGCTGGTGCCTGCAGTGGGCGCCGTCCTCCCGGTGCCGCTCGGCGCGGTCGGGTTGGTTCCTCCTGAGCCTGCCGTCGCCGCGGTTCCGCTGGGAACGATCGGATTCGTGCCGCCGGTCGTCGCCATTGCTCCAGTACCGCTCGGCGTGATCGGATTGGCTCCGCCAGTCGTCGCCATCGCTCCAGTACCGCTTGGCGTGATCGGGTTGGTACCGCCGGTGGTCTGTTGCGGGATCGGCGTCGTGGTTTGCGTCGCGGTGTTGGCTGTCGTGCCGTCCGCGGGCTGCGATGGCACGAGCTGCGAGCCCGTCGGAAGCGAAGGCACTCCGCCATAGGCCCCGCCCGCGCCTGCGACTCCAGGGGCGACCGCATTCGGAGCGCCGTTGAGATCGCGGCAGGTCGCGAGCGCACCTCCCGTCATTCCGGCACAGTCATGGGTCGTGTTAACGGACGCGTCGTTGTGCAACGTCGCCCCCTTGACGGCATCGGCGTTGAGCTGGCGGCAACTGGTCAGCGCCACACCGGCCAGCCCGCTGCAATCGTATTCCGCGGGACGGGTGGTCCCGATGGGCGCCGTTTGCGCGCTCGCCGCTGCGGCGACCGCCCAAAGCGCAACACTCGTGCTGCGCAAGCCGCAGCGCCCGCGCCGCCTGGCCTTGATCGATATATCCATCGCTCGCTCCTCGAATGATCGCGAGGCGTTGCGGCCCCGCTGGACAGCCAGACTATGCGCGCCGCCGCCCGCCGGAAAAATCAGCTGAATGCTCTTTTTCCGTCGGACGCACTCCGACGCTCAGCAAGCCTTGGCAGCCAAGGTTTACCCCGCGCCTGATATTGGGACATACTTATCCATGCTGCGAGTCCACCGCGCCGCCCTCGAGCCAGCGCGGGGGCTTCTCCACAGGGGGTTGTGATGCTCCTCGCCCAGTCGGGTGCGTGTCTGCGCTGGATAAAGACCTAATAGGGCGGTCATGGCCGCTCCCGCGCCCAAGCTGCACGTCGATCGCTCCGGCATCGTACGCGCCGCCCCGCAGATCCCTTCTCCGAACTTCGACGAGCGGCCGCCGGGAACGCGCATCACGCTTCTGGTCGTGCACGCCATCTCACTGCCACCGGGCGAGTTCGGGGGTCCATGGATCGTGGAGCTGTTCACCAATCGCCTCAACACCGCGGCGCATCCTTACTTTGCATTGCTGGAGGGCCAGAAGCTGTCGGCGCACTTCCTCATCCGTCGTGAAGGATCGATCGCGCAGTTCGTATCTTGCGCGTTGCGTGCGTGGCACGCTGGTCTGTCGTCATGGCGCGGGCGCGATCAATGCAACGACTATTCGGTGGGGATCGAACTCGAAGGCACCGACGACATCCCCTACACGGACCTGCAATACGCCGCGCTGGCCGCCCTGACGCGCGCACTAAAGCGCCGGTACCCCATCCGCGACGTCGTCGGTCATTGCGATATCGCTCCGGGACGCAAGACCGACCCTGGCGCCTCCTTCGACTGGAAGCTGTTTCGACGTCTCAGCGCGCCGCGGCGGCGACGCATCGCGGCCGCTTGCTGACGACGTTCGCACGCCAGTCGTGGCGCCGCGACTCGCTGCGCGTCCGGCCCGGAGTCCAGCCTGACGCTTCTTGAATCGGGCCGGCTTTTCGAGGTAAAATAACAGGTTATGCACTTTCTGGCCGAGTATTTCCCCCTTATCCTGTTCTTCGTGGCGTTCAAGCTGGCGGACATTTACGTCGCCACCGCGGTCGCGATCGCTGCGTCGGTCGCGCAGATCGTCTATTTTCACAGGCGCCGCGGCAGGGTGGCACCCATGCACTGGCTGAGCCTTGCGATCATCGTGATCTTCGGCGGGGCAACGCTGCTGCTGCACGACGAGACCTTCATCAAATGGAAGCCCACCGTGCTCTACTGGCTCTTCGCCATGGTGCTGCTGGTCGGGCGAGCATTTTTTGGACGCAACCTCATCTCGGCGCTGCTCCCCGACCTGGTCCTGCCCGAACCAGTGTGGGGCAGGGTCACATGGGCATGGGTGGCCTTTCTGGCGGCGATGGGCTCTGCAAACCTGTACATCGCGGCGCACTACACCACCGACGTCTGGGTCAATTTCAAGATCTGGGGAGGCATAGGCATGTTCATGCTCGCTGCCGTCGGCACGGTGGCATCGGTTGCGCGCTACCTGCCGGAGAAATCATGAACGACATCGCGACCACGCTGGAACAGCGGCTGGCGGATTTGTCCCCGATCGCCTGCGAAATCCGCGATGACAGCGCCGACCACGTGGGCCACGCGGGTGCGGCAGGCGGTGGGGGGCACTTTTCGGTGTACATCGTGTCGAAGGCTTTTTCCGGAATTTCCCGCCTGCAACGCCACCAGCAGGTCCTCGGCCGGGTCAAGGACCTGCTTCCCCACCCGATTCATGCACTACAAATAAAGGCGCTCGCGCCCGACGAACTTTCTTAAGCCATTTCAAACGTCAAAGGAACCACATTCATGCATAAGACCCTCCGAATTGCCGCTGCGATATCTGCCTCCGCGGCATTGCTGGCGGTCCCGATCGCGTTCGCCCAGGAGGCCGCAAAGTCCAAGGCACCTGCTCCAGCAGCCCCCGCCAAGGCCGATGCGCCCAAGGGGAAGGATTTGTACCCTCCAGGCTTCTACGATTTCATGATCAAGCAGCGCCTCGCCCAAGGGCAGCCCGATTCGCCCGAGCTGCGCGCGGCGGTGCGCGATGAGCTCAATACTCGCGAACTGCTCGTACGCGAAGCCAAGAAACAGGGCATCGACAAGAATCCCGCGGTGAAGACCGAAGTCGATCTCGCCGGGCAGACCGTGATCGTGCGCAGCTACATGGCCGAGTATCTGAAGGCGCACCCGGTTTCCGACGAGGCGCTGCACAAGGAATACGATCAGATCAAGGCGCAAATAGGCGACAAGGAATACAAGGTCCGCCACATCCTGGTCGAGAACGAGGCCGACGCGAAGGAGATCATCGCCGCACTGCAAAAGGGCGAGAAGTTCGAGAAACTCGCGGAACGTTCCAAGGATACCGGCTCCAAGGTCAACGGCGGCGATCTCGACTGGAACGCGCCCGCGAACTTCGTGAAGCCCTTCAGCGACGCGATGGTGGCGTTGCCCAAGGGCAAGTTCACGACCACCCCGGTACAGACGCAGTTCGGATGGCACGTCATCGAAGTCGACGACATCCGCGACGCGAAGGTGCCCCCGTTCGATGACGTCAAGCCGCAGCTCGCGCAGCGCATGCAGGGCCAGGTAGTCGACGCGTATCTGAAGGATCTGCGCGCCAAAAACGGCCTCTGACAGCAACCAGCACTCGAGTGAAAGCAGGCGGCGCGGGCCGCCTGCTTTTTTTTGGCGGGTCGCCTTGCGCGGCGGGTGCTTGACCGTCGGGCTTCGATGTTATTCTTACGCGGCCTGAAAATAGCCGCGACCCAGCGCAGAACGAGGACCCCGCGATGTCCATAATTCGCCACCCCAAGGATTTCTATTCGGGGTTGATCTTCATCGGCTTCGGCGTCGCCGCTATCGTCATCGGCAGCAACTACGCACTGGGCACCGCAGCGCGCATGGGCCCCGGCTACTTCCCGCGCATTCTCGGCGTCCTGCTCATCGTTCTCGGCGCAGCGCTATCGTTGCGCGCGCTGCGGCTGCAGGGGAGCCCCGTTCCCGCATGGAAGTGGCGGCCGACGCTGATCGTGCTCGGCAGCGTCATCCTTTTCGGCGTCATCGTGAATACTGTCGGGCTCGTCCTCTCGACCATCATTCTGATTGTGCTGTCGAGTGCGGCGAGTCACGAGTTTCGCTACAAGGAGGCGCTGGTGAGCGGCGTGCTGCTGGCTACCCTCGCAGTTGCCGTGTTCGTGATCGGTCTCAAGCTTCAGCTGCCGATCTGGCCAGGATCGGGCTGAGCACATGGATCTGTTCAACCATCTCGCACTCGGTTTTGGTGTCGCCCTGACGCCGATCAACCTCGTCTATGCGCTGGTCGGATCGCTGGTCGGCACGCTGATCGGTGTGCTTCCCGGTATCGGACCCGTCGCGACCATCGCCATGCTGCTGCCGACCACCTATGCGCTACAGCCGGTGTCGGCATTGATCATGCTGGCAGGCATCTACTATGGCGCTCAGTACGGCGGCTCGACGACGTCGATCCTGCTCAACATGCCGGGCGAGACCTCCTCGGCGGTCACCTGTCTCGACGGTCACCAGATGGCGCTGAAAGGACAGGCGGGCGCGGCGCTCGCGACCGCGGCGCTGGGATCCTTTTTTGCAGGATGCGTCTCCACGGTGTTCGTCGCAACCGTCGCGATTCCACTCTCGGAACTCGCGCTCAAGTTCGGGCCGGCCGAGTATTGCTCTCTGATGATCCTGGGTCTGATCGGCGCGGTCGTGCTGGCACATGGCTCGCTCCTCAAAGCGATCGCGATGGTCGTGCTCGGCCTGCTGCTGGGACTCGTCGGCACCGACGTCAATTCGGGGACCGCACGCTTCGCGTTCGGCGTACCCGAACTGATCGACGGCCTGGGTATCGTCAGCGTGGCGATGGGGCTTTTCGGATTCGCCGAGATCATCACCAACCTCGAGAGCACCGAGAAGCGTGAAATCATCAAAGGCAAGGTCGGCGGCCTCTGGATCACCAAGAAGCAGTTCAAGAAAGCGTGGCCAGCGGTGTTGCGCGGCACCGGCATCGGCTCGATCCTCGGTTTGCTGCCTGGCGGCGGCGCTATGCTCGCTTCGTTCGCGTCGTACGCGCTGGAAAAGAAGGTCTCGAAGAATCCCGGCGAGTTCGGCAAGGGCGCTATTCAGGGCGTCGCCGGACCGGAATCGGCGAACAATGCGGGCGCGCAGACTTCGTTCATTCCGCTGCTGACGCTCGGCATTCCCGAGAACGCCGTGATGGCGCTCATGGTCGGCGCGATGACCATTCACAACATCCAGCCAGGTCCCCAGGTGATGACGTCCAACCCGGGTCTGTTCTGGGGGCTCGTCACATCGATGTGGATCGGCAACCTGATGCTGGTCGTGCTCAATCTGCCCTTGATCGGTATTTGGATCAGGCTGCTCAAAGTGCCCTACCGGGTGTTATACCCCGCCATCCTTTTGTTCTGCGCCATCGGCGTGTACTCGATCAATAACACGAGCTTCGACGTATCGCAGACCGCCGTATTCGGCTTCCTCGGCGTGCTGTTCGTCAAGCTCGAATGCGAGCCCGCGCCGCTGCTGCTTGGCTTCGTTCTCGGGCCGATGATGGAAGAGAACCTGCGACGAGCCATGCTGCTCTCGCGCGGGGACCCCATGACGTTCCTTACGCGACCGCTTTCCGCCGCGATGCTGGCCGCCGCCGCCTTGCTGCTGATCCTCATCGTCCTTCCCAACCTGCGCAAGAAGCGCGAGGAAGTTTTCGAGGAAGGCGAGAGCTGATACGGCGATGAATTTCGACTGGAGTTCGCCCTACCCGTCACGCCGCTCGCCGATTTTCGCAAGGAACGTCGTCGCGACATCGCAGCCGCTGGCCACGCAGGCGGGCATCGCGATGCTACAGCGCGGCGGCAATGCGATCGACGCCGCGCTCGCCACCGCCATCGCGCTGACCATGCTCGAGCCGTGCAGCAATGGGCTCGGCAGCGACCTGTTTGCGATCGTGTGGGACGGCAGCCAGTTGCAGGGACTCAACGCCTCGGGGCGTGCGCCGGCAGCGTGGACGCCGCAGCGCTTCGCCGGCATGAAGGCGATGCCGCGCGCAGGCTGGGACACGGTGACCATCCCCGGCGCGGTCTCGGGATGGGTCGCGCTTTCCGCGCGCTTCGGAAAGCTGCCCTTCGCCGATTTGTTCACGCCAGCGATCCGCTACGCGCGCGACGGTTACGCGGTCACACCGATCGTCGCCGAAAAGTGGGCCAATGCAGTCCCCATCCTCGGCGACGTTCCTGGATTCGCAGCGCACTTTCTTCCGAAGGGCCGCGCCCCGGTCACCGGCGAGCGCTTCGCATCGGAAGGCCTCGCCCGATCGCTGGAGAGCATCGCGGCGACGCGCGGCGAATCGTTCTACCGCGGTGAGCTGGCCGAGAAAATGGTGGCACATTCGCGATCGCTCGCCGGCGCGCACGCGCTCGAGGACTTCTCGTCGCACACCTGCGACTGGGTGGCACCGATTGCACAGAACTATCGCGGCTACACGGTCCACGAGATTCCACCGAACGGCCAGGGCATCGCCGCGCTGATGGCGCTGGGCATCGTCGAGCATTTCGATTTCGGCAACCATGCCGCCGATTCCGTCGAGGTGCAGCACCTCGAGATCGAGGCGATGAAGCTCGCCTTCGCCGACGCCTACCGCTATGTGAGCGATCCCGCCACCATGACCGTCACGCCGGCGCAGCTACTCGACCCCGGGTATCTCGCGCAGCGCGCGAAGCGCATCGATCCAGCGCGCGCGCAGGATTTCCGTCACGGCACACCGCCCAACGCCGGCACCGTGTATCTCGCCGCGGCTGACGAAGGCGGCATGATGGTATCGCTGATCCAATCCAACTATATGGGCTTCGGCTCGGGCATCGTCGTCCCGGGAACCGGGATCAGCCTGCAGAATCGCGGCACCGGGTTCTCCTTACGGGCTGAACATCCCAATCTTGTCGGTGGCGGCAAGCGTCCCTATCACACGATCATTCCGGGCTTCCTCACCCGCGCTGGTGCGCCGGTAGCGGCCTTCGGCGTCATGGGCGGGCCAATCCAGCCCCAGGCGCATCTGCAGACGCTGGTCCGGCTGATCGACTACCACGCCAATCCCCAGGCGTTGCTGGACGCTCCACGCTGGAAGGTCAACGGCGGCATCTCGCTCGACCTCGAGGCGGAAGCCTCTTCCGTATTGCGTGAAGGTCTCGCGGCGCTCGGTCACCAGTTCGCTTCTGTTCCCGATTCGTACATGGACTTCGGCGCCGGACAGTTCGTCGTGCGCGACGACGACGGCTACGTCGCAGGCTCCGATCCGCGACGCGACGGACAGGCGGCCGGGTACTGACCATTTCCCGGACGGTGACCGTCAACCGCGCTGCTTGAGCGTCGACAACGGAAGCAGTTCGTCGACCTCGATGCGCTTTCGATCGGCGTCGACCGCCGTCAACGCCACGGTTTCGCGCATTGTCTCAAGGCTTCGGCGCGTAAGCTGCTGGTAGCTTCGCGTCCCTTCGATTTTCCAGGCGAGCTCGACCTCGGACAGCTCGCGTATGACCTTGGCCGGCGTTCCCGCGACCAGCGTGCGCTCGGGAACGACCATGCCGGCCTTGACGAAGGCCATCGCGGCGACGATGGCGCTTTCGCCGATCACCGCGTTGTCGTTGACCACCGCGTTCATGCCTACCAAAGCGTTGCGCTTCACGATGCAGCCATGCAGGATCGCAGCGTGCCCGATATGACCGTCCTCCTCGACCACTGTATCGGTGCCCGGAAACCCGTGCATGACGCAGCTGTCCTGGATGTTCGCTCCGGCGCGCACCTCCAGCCGGCCAAAATCGCCGCGCAACGAAGCCAGTGGCCCGATATAGCAACCGGGTCCAACGATGACGTCGCCGATCAGGACGGCGCTGGGATGCACAAACGCGCTCGCGTCCACGACCGGGGTAATTCCGTTGATCGACCACACCTTGACCGGCATCGAAGTTCCTTTCGATCGCGTCCTGCTGGTGTCGACTAGGCGAGCCATGCGCGTGCATTACGGAACATCCGCATCCATGGCGAATCCTCGCCCCACTGCGGCGGATGCCACGACATCTGCACCGTACGGAACACGCGCTCGGGATGCGGCATCAGGATCGAAAATCGCCCATCCGCCGTGGTGAGACCAGCGATGCCGTCCGGCGATCCGTTGGGATTGAAGGGATAACGCCCGGTGACCGCCCCGCCGTGATCGATGAAGCGAAGCATCGCCAGCGGTTGAGCGCTCGTCAGCTGCGCGGCATCGCGAAATTCCGCGAAACCCTCACCGTGCGCGAGCGCGACAGGAATGCGGCTGCCCTCCATCCCGCGGAAAAAAAGCGACGCCGATGGCCGGATCTCGAGCATCACCAGCCGCGCCTCGAACTGCTCGCTGCGGTTGCGCACGAAATGCGGCCAGTGCGAGGTCCCAGGTATAAGCTCGTGCAGATTGCTCATCATCTGGCATCCGTTGCACACGCCGAGCGCGAAGGTATCAGTGCGCGCGAAAAACGCCGCGAATTCTTCGCGCGCGCGCGGATTGAACAAGATCGACTTCGCCCACCCCTCGCCCGCGCCGAGCACGTCGCCGTAGGAAAAACCACCGCCAGCGACGATGCCCGCGAAGCCATCGAAGCGCGTGCGCGCCTCGATGATGTCGGTCATATGCACGTCGTAGGCCGCGAACCCGGCGCGATCGAATGCCGCCGCCATCTCGACGTGACCATTCACGCCCTGCTCGCGCAGGATCGCCACCTTCGGCGCCGCGCCGGTCGCGATGTAGGGCGCGGCGATGTCGTGGTCGGGATCGAAAGTCAGATACGGCGAGAGTCCGGGCTCGGCAGCATCGAGCACGCGCGCGTATTCCTGATCTGCCGCCTCGGGGTTGTCGCGCACACGCTGCATCGCGTGCGTCGTGGCCGACCATGCGCGATGCAGGTCGACGCGCGCGACGTCGAGCAGGAGGGCTCCGTCGCGTGAAATGCGAATCTGCGCGCCTCGCTCGGGACGGCCCACGGCGATGCAGCGCACACCCGCGGCTTCGAACGTCGCAACCACGGACGCGCGATCGATCGCGGCGACCTGCACGACGGCGCCCAGCTCCTCGGCGAACAACGCGCTCATCGCATCACCAGCGAGCTCATCGAGATCGATCGTCAGTCCGCAGCGCGCCGCGAAAGCCATCTCGGCGAGCGTCACAAACAATCCGCCATCGGAGCGATCGTGGTAGGCCAGCAGCTTCCCCTGCGTGTGCAGGCGTTGCAGGGCATCGAAGAATCCGGCCAGCACCGATGCGTCGTCCAGGTCCGGCGCGGTCGCTCCGAGCTGCCCGTAGACCTGCGCGAGCACGGAGCCCCCAAGCCGGTTCATGCCGTTGCCCAGATCGACGAGCAGGAGCACGGTGTCGCCGCGATCGAGCAGCAATTGCGGCGTCAGCACCCGGCGCGCATCGTCGATGCGTGCGAACGCCGTGACCACCAACGACACCGGCGCAGTCACCGACTTCTCGGCACCGCCATCGCGCCAAGTCATCCGCATCGACAGCGAATCCTTGCCGACGGGGATGCTCACGCCGAGCGCGGGGCAAAGCTCCATGGCGACGGCGCGCACGGTGTCGAACAGCGCGGCATCCTCGCCGGGGTGGCCTGCAGCCGCCATCCAGTTAGCGGAGAGCTTGACCTCGCTCAACGAGCCAATCGCTGCGGCAGCGAGATTGGTGAGCGCCTCACCCACCGCCAGGCGCCCCGCCGCCGCGGGATCGATGAGCGCGACCGGCGAGCGCTCGCCCATCGCCATCGCCTCGCCGGCGTAGCCATCGAAGTCGGCAAGCGTGACAGCGACATCGGCAACCGGAACCTGCCACGGTCCGATCATCGGATCGCGTGCGCACAGTCCGCCGACGGTGCGATCGCCAATCGTGATCAGGAACGTCTTGTCAGCGACCGCGGGAAATTGCAGCACACGCAGACACGCTTGCGGGAGATCGAGACTTGCAGCGTCAAATGCCTTGCCGGTTCGTTGCACGCGTGCAACGTCGCGGGTCATTTTCGGCGGCTTTCCGAAAAGGAGCGACAGATCCATATCGACCGGCGCGTTGCCGAAGGCGGGATCGACGACCACCAGGCGACGCTCGCTGGTCGCAGTGCCGACCACTGACCAAGGACAACGCTCGCGTTCGCAAATCGCTGCAAAGTGCTCGAGCGCATCCGGTGAAAGCGCGAGCACATAACGCTCCTGTGCCTCGTTGCACCAGATCTCGCGCGGCGACATTCCGTGCTCCTCGCTGGGGACACTGCGCAGATCGAAGCGCGCGCCGCGATGCGCGCCGTTGACCAGCTCCGGCAATGCATTGGATAGCCCGCCGGCACCCACGTCGTGGATGGAAAGGATCGGATTCGCATCGCCCAACTGCCAGCAGCGGTCGATCACCTCCTGGGCGCGGCGCTGCATTTCCGCGTTGCCGCGCTGCACCGAATCGAAATCGAGCTCAGCGGTGTTCTCGCCGGTGCTCATCGACGACGCGGCACCCCCACCGACCCCGATGAGCATTCCAGGCCCGCCGAGCTGCACGATGGCAGCGCCTTCGGGGAGCGCACGCTTGTGCGCGTCGCGTGCGCAAACGTTGCCGACCCCGCCGGCAATCATGATCGGCTTGTGGTAGCCGCGCACTTCGCCGGCAACGCTTTGCTCGAAAGTGCGAAAGTAGCCGAGCAGCGCGGGCCTGCCGAACTCGTTGTTGAACGACGCTGCACCGATCGGACCATCGAGCATGATCGACATCGCTGACGCAATGCGTTCCGGCTTGCCGATCCATACTTCGTCTGAAGCGCCGCCCGTCGAGCCTGCCGAGACGTCCGGCGATTCCCAGGGTTGCCGCATGCCGGGGATGCGCAGGTGCGAGGTCGTGAACCCGGTGAGGCCAGCCTTGGGCCTGGCGCCGATGCCGGTCGCGCCCTCGTCGCGAATCTCGCCGCCCGAGCCGGTGGCGGCACCCGGGAACGGCGCGATCGCAGTCGGATGATTGTGCGTCTCGACCTTCATCAGGATATGCGACGTCCCCTCGTGCGCACGGTATCGGCGCTCGCAATCGGGATGAAAGCGGCGCGCGCGGCCGCCCTCCATGATTGCGGCATTATCCTCGTACGCGACGATGGTTCCTCGCGGGTTGGCGGCGTGGGTGTGGCGGATCATCGCGAACAGCGACTTCGGCTGGCGAACACCATCGACGATCCAGTCGGCGTTGAAGATCTTGTGCCGGCAATGCTCCGAATTCGCTTGCGCGAACATCATGAGCTCGACATCGGTTGGGTTGCGCCCGATGCGGGCGAAGTTGTCCGCGAGGTAGTCGATCTCATCGTCCGACAGCGCAAGACCGAGCTCGCGGTTGGCAAACGACAGCGCGTTGCGTCCACCGGCCAGCACATCGATCGAGATCATCGGCCGCGGGTCGACATGCGTGAACAGGTGGCTCGCGTCGTCTAACTCACGCACGACCGACTCAGTCATGCGATCGTGAATGCGCGGCAGCAGCGCGCCCCGATCGGTGTCGTTGAGTGCGCCATCGCGCGTCACGACCCGGAAGGCGATGCCGCGCTCGATGCGCGTGATCGCATCGAGGCCGCAGCTGTGCGCGATATCGGTCGCCTTGGACGCCCACGGCGAGATCGTGCCGGGCCTCGGAATGGTCAGGAACAGCTCGCCGGCGTCGCCGTGCACGGCGCCTCGCGGGCCGTAGGCCAGCAAACGCTCGAGCGTCGCGCGTTCATCTCCGGAAAGCGTGCGCGATGCGGCGACGAAATGGAAGTAGTCCGCGGCGATCCCGGCGATGCGGGTTCCGGCGAGGTCCGACAGCAGCTTGTTGACGCGAAACGCCGAGAGCGCGGCGCGTCCGCGAAGCGTAAGAAACTCGGCCATCGATCAGGACGGTGCGTAAAGCGGAATTGTACGCCGCTTAGGCGCCTCCGGCGAGCGGTACACAGCGCCGCGGCGCGCGCCGGCGCTTGCGCTCAGTGCTGCAGAATCTTTGACAGGAAAAGTTGCGCGCGCTCCGAGCGCGGCTTGCCGAAAAAATCTTCCTTGGTGGCATCTTCGACGATCAGGCCCTGGTCCATGAAGATCACACGATGCGCGACTTTGCGCGCGAAACCCATTTCGTGCGTCACGCACATCATTGTCATGCCTTCCTTGGCGAGCGCCACCATGACATCGAGCACCTCGTTGACCATTTCGGGATCGAGCGCCGAGGTGGGCTCGTCGAAAAGCATGCAGATCGGATCCATCGACAGCGCACGGGCGATCGCCACGCGCTGCTGCTGGCCGCCGGAAAGCTGGCCGGGAAACTTGTCTTTCTGCGCAATCAATCCCACGCGATCGAGCAGCTTGAGACCGCGCTCGACAGCCTCCTCCTTCCTGCGGCCGAGCACCTTGATCTGCGCCAGCGTGAGATTCTGCGTGATCGAAAGGTGGGGAAACAGCTCGAAGTTCTGGAACACCATGCCGACGCGGGCGCGAAGCTTGGGAAGATTGGTCTTCGGGTCGTTGACCTTGATGCCATCGACGACGATGTCGCCTTTCTGGAACGGCTCGAGCGCATTGACGACCTTGATCAGCGTCGACTTGCCGGATCCCGACGGGCCGCACACGACGATCACCTCGCCGCGCTGCACGCTCGTCGTGCAGTCGGTCAGCACACGAAAACTACCGTACCACTTGGATACGTCCTTGAGTTCGATCATCGGCATGGTATGCCGCTCCTAGCGAATGATTGCGATGCGTTGCTGCAGCAGCTTGACCAGGTAAGACAGGCCGAAGCTGCAAACGAAGTAGACCAGTGCGGCGAACAGGTACATCTCGACCAGTCGTCCGTCGCGCTGCGCGATTTTGGATGCGGCGCCTAGGAAGTCGGTGATCGACAGCACGTACACGAGCGACGTGTCCTGGAACAGGATGATGGTCTGTGTGAGCAGGATGGGAAGCATGTTGCGAAACGCCTGCGGGAGGACGACCTCCTTCATCGACTGCCAGTAATTGAGGCCGAGCGCGTAGCCCGCCCATACCTGCCCCCGTGGGATCGACTGGATCCCGGCGCGCATGATTTCGGAGTAGTACGCTGCCTCGAACATCATGAATGTGATCACCGACGAGGCGAACGCGCCGACCTGGATCGGGCGCGGCGATCCGACGATCCATGCGCCGATATAGGGAACGAGGAAGTAGAACCAGAAGATGACCAGCAGCAGCGGGATCGAGCGCATCAGGTTCACGTAGCCCGTCGCCGGGAGCGACAGCCATTTGTGCGACGACAGCCGCATCATCGCCAGCAGCGTCCCGAAAAACACACCACCCAGCGCCGCCATCGCGGTCAGGGTCAGCGTGAAGGTCATGCCCTCCCGGAACAAGTAGCCGAGCGAGCGCTCGATGACGCCGAAGTCGAACTCGCCCATGTCAGTTCCGAAGGGCCGCCCCGAGGAACTGACCCGCCCCCGTGGGGGGCAGCGAGCAAAGCGAGCGCGGGGGTCGTTTCATCCTAGTGCGCTCCCTCTGCGACCTGTGGCCCAACGAAGCCGGGAATGGCGACGCTTTTCTCCAGCCATCGCATGAGGTTGACGACGATGAGATTCACCAGGATGTAGATTACGGTGGCAGCAGTGAACGCTTCGAACACCTGGAACGTGAACTCCTGCATCGAGCGCGCCGCTGCCGTGAGCTCGATCAGTCCGATGGTGAGCGCCACCGACGTGTTCTTGATCAGGTTCATCGTCTCGGAGGTGAGCGGAGGCAGGATGATGCGAAACGCCATCGGCAGCAGGACGTAGCGATAAGTCTGCGCGGAGGTGAGCCCCATCGCGGTGCCGGCCATTCCCTGTCCACGCGACAGGGCCTGGATCCCGGCGCGCACCTGCTCGGAGACACGTGCCGCAGTAAAAAGGCCCAGGCCGATCACCGCCGGCACGAACGACGCCCAGGGCGGATTCATCGACTTGATCGCGCCACCGATGGACTTGGGCAGCAGTTCCGGGAACACGAAGAACCACAGGAACAACTGCACCAGCAGCGGGATGTTGCGGAAGATCTCGACGTAGCCGTTGCCGAGGCGCACCGCCCATTTGCTTTGCGTGGTGCGAATCACCCCCAGCGAGGTGCCGAGAATCAGCGCAATGATTCCTGCGCAAAGCGCGGTGACCAGCGTCCATCCCAGCCCCATGACCAGCGTCATGGCCCAGGTGTGGCGGCCGTCCGCGGACATCTCCCAGAAGATGCCCCAGTTCCAGTGGTAGTTCATTTGATCGCCGATCTCCCGCTTGCGCGGCGATAGACTGCTACGACGAACGAAACGGGGAGCCGAAGCTCCCCGCCTTACCGTTTCTCTACGATTCCAATGCGCCTACTTGTACGCAGCGGGGTCGCCGCTATTGGTCGGATTCGCGAATGCTGCCTTGAGCTGGGGGCTTTCCGGCAGATTCAGATTGATACCCTTCGGGGGAATCGGCTTCATGAACCACTTATCGTAGAGCGCGTTGATCTGGCCGCTCTTGTAGAGGTTCGCGGTCGCCGTGTTGACCACCTTCGCGAACTCGGGATCGTCCTTGGGCATCATCGCGCCATACGGCTCGATGCTGTAGGCTTCGCTGCCGATCACATAGTCAGTCGGCGTCTTCGCGCTGGCGACGAGGCTGGAGAGCAGGATGTCGTCCATGAAGAACGCGACCGCGCGGTCGGTCTCGACCATCAGGAACGCTTCGGCGTGATCCTTGGCGGGGATGATGTTCATGCCCAGGTTCTGCTTGCCGTTTTCCTCGGTGAGCCACTTGATGTTGGTCGTGCCCGACGTCGACACCACCGTCTTGCCCTTGAGGTCGGCGAGCGTCTTGATGTTCGACGACTTCTTCGCAACATAGCGGTTAGCCGTCACGAAATACGTGTTCGTGAAGGCAACCTGTTTTTCCCGGTCGAGATTGTTGGTCGTCGAGCCGCATTCGAGGTCGATCGTACCGTTGGCGATCAGTGGGATCCGCGTCGCGGACGTCACCGGGTTCAAGACGACCTTGAGATTGGGCATTTTCAGCTCGGCCTTGACCGCTTCGACGGCCTTCATGCAGATATCCATCGCGTAACCCACGACCTGTTGCTTGTCGTCGTAGTACGAGAACGGGATCGAAGAATCGCGGTGCCCGATGGTGATCGTGCCCGAATCCTTGATCTTCTTGAGCGTGCCGGTCTGTGCCGATACCCCGGCGGCAAGGACCAGCGCGACCACACCCAGAACCAGTTTGGCGAGCAACTTCATGCAGACCTCCGACAATGAGAAACGCTTGAACGGCCGAACGGCGATTCGCGTCGCGGCGCGTCCGCGGAAACCACCATGCCGCTGGCTTGGGGGTGCCAGTCTTGTGGCGCAAGTGTATCGACTGGCCCGGGGAAAGTCCAACAACGTACAAAGCCCGGGAACGCCCTGCGGCGCGGGTCGCGCCACCCTATAATCGGCCCATGGCGGCGGAACCCGTTTATCGCGTCAGCGAGGTGCGCTCGCTCGAGAAGAGTGCAGTCGGATTCCCCCTTATGGAGCGTGCCGGCCTGGCGGCGGCGCAGATCGCGCGCGACATGCTCGCGGGCGGCGTTCCGCGCGTGCAAATACTCGCCGGCCCGGGCAACAACGGGGGCGATGCTTTCGTGGTCGCGCGCTGGCTCAAATCATGGTATTTCGACGTCGACGTCGCGTTCGCGGGTGAGACATCGAGGCTGGGTCCCGATGCCGCCTCGGCATTGCGCGCATGGCAGGCCGCGGGCGGCCAATCCTACCCCGAATGGCGGTGCCGCGAGCCAGGGCTCATCATCGATGGAATGTTCGGAATCGGACTCACGCGCGACATCGGCGCGCCGTATGACGATTGGATTGCGCGAGCCAACGAAAGCCGCGCGCCGGTGCTCGCGCTCGACATTCCCAGCGGACTCGACGCCGACACCGGTATCGCGCGGCCGAGCACGATCCGCGCAGCCGCCACCGCGACCTTCATCGCACTCAAGCCCGGCCTTCTGACCGGTGATGGCGCCGACCATTGCGGCACGATCAGCGTGCATGCGCTCGGACTCGACGTCGAGACGGCCCTGCCCTCGCGCGGCGAGCGGCTGCGCTGGGAATCGCTGCGCGATGCCCTGCCCGCGCCACTGCGACGCGCACGCCGCAACGATCACAAGGGAAGCTTTGGAACGCTCGCGATCATCGGCGGCGGCGACGGCCTTGTCGGCGCGGCGCTGCTGGCGGGGCGCGCCGCTGTGCACGTCGGCGCGGGCAAAGTGCACATCGGCCTCGCGTCGAGCGACAGGATGCTGGTCGACGCGCTGGCACCCGAGTTGATGCTCGACAGCGCGCAGCGCGCGCTGGACATGCCGTGTGACGCACTGGTCATTGGTCCGGGACTCGGCTCGCTGCCGCAGGCGCGCGCCTTTCTCCTATCCGCGCTGGCGACCGCTTTGCCGCTGGTGATCGATGCCGACGCGCTCAATCTTGTCGCCGCGGATCCCAAGCTCGCGAGCGCGCTCGCGGGACGGACGGCCGAGTCGATTATCACACCACATCCGGGCGAAGCGGCGCGCCTGCTGCAGCGCGACACGGCATCGGTCCAGCGCGACCGTCTTGCGTCCGCACTCGATCTGGCCAAACGCTTCAATGCGAGCGCGGTGCTCAAGGGTTCGGGGAGCGTGCTTGCGTTCGTCGACCGAACGTGGGCGATCAACGTAAGCGGAAACGTCGGCCTCGCCAGTGGGGGAACCGGCGACGTACTTGCCGGGATGATCGGCGCGCTGCTGGCGCAACGCATCGCCGCGCGCGATGCACTCAAGTTCGCCGTTTGCCTGCACGGAGCCGCAGCCGACGTCCTCGTGGAGAGCGGCGAGGGACCGGTCGGTCTGATGGCTTCCGAACTCGCGCCGGCCGCGCGCGCGCTCATCAATCAGTCCGCCCGGTCCCT
>DASXBS010000034.1:0-15752 GCA_036491555.1 Casimicrobiaceae bacterium | reverse complement strand
CCCATAAGGATCGCGATCAACATGACCCAGCCGAATCACCGCATCGAGCGCGACACCTTCGGCCCGATCGAGGTGCCCGCAGACAGGCTCTGGGGCGCGCAGACGCAGCGCTCCCTCGAGCATTTCCGCATTTCCAGTGAGAAGATGGCCCCCGAGCTGCTGCGCGCGCTGCTGCTGATCAAGCGCGCCGCGGCGCGGGTCAACGTGGAACTGGGCGCGCTGCCGAAAGCGACCGCCGATGCGATCGTCACCGCTGCGGACGAGGCGCTGGCCGGAAAGCACGGCGCCGAGTTTCCGCTGTCGGTGTGGCAGACCGGTTCGGGCACGCAGACCAACATGAACGTCAACGAGGTGCTCGCCAATCGCGCCTCGGAGCTCCTCGGCGGCGAACGCGGCGAAGCTCGACGCGTGCACCCGAACGACGACGTCAACCGCGGGCAGTCGTCCAACGACGTGTTTCCCACCGCGATGAACGTCGCCGCCGCCGAAACGACCGTGGGCGCACTGCTGCCCGCGCTGCGCGCGTTGGGACAGACGCTGTCGAAGAAGTCCAGCGAGTTCGCCGATATCGTGAAGATCGGCCGGACGCATCTGCAGGACGCGACGCCGCTGACTCTGGGGCAGGAATTCTCCGGCTATGTCGCGCAGCTCGCGCACGCCGAGCTTCACATCGAGGCGGCGTTGCCGCACGTGCTCGAGCTCGCGCAGGGTGGCACTGCGGTAGGCACCGGACTAAACGCGCATCCGGAGTTCGGCGCGCGCGTCGCCGCTGAACTCGCCGCCGCGACGGGGCTTCCTTTCGTCAGCGCACCCAACAAATTCGAGGCGATGGCCGCTGCCGATGCGCAAATCAATCTTCATGGTGCGCTGAAGACGCTGGCCGCCATCCTGTTCAAGATCGCCAACGACGTGCGCTGGATGGCGAGCGGTCCGCGCTCAGGGTTGGGGGAGATCACGATCCCGGAGAACGAGCCTGGAAGCTCGATCATGCCGGGCAAGGTCAATCCGACCCAGTGCGAGGCGCTGACCATGCTTTGCGCGCAGGTGTTCGGCAATGACGTCGCGGTCAATATAGGCGGCGCATTGGGCAATTTCGAGCTCAACGTCTTCCGCCCGCTGATCGCGCACGACGTGCTGCAGAGCATTCGCCTGCTCGCCGACGGGATGAAGAGCTTCAACGAGCACTGCGCCCGCGGTATCGAGCCGAACATCGCGCGCATCGACGAACTCCTCCGCCGGTCCCTGATGCTGGTCACCGCGCTGAACCCGCACATCGGTTACGACAAGTCCGCCGAGATCGCGAAGAAAGCCCACCGCGAAGGGACCACGCTCAAGGACGCCGCGCTTGCGCTGGGCTACGTAAGTGCCGCGGACTTCGATGCCTGGGTGAGGCCCGAGAAAATGACCGGGCGCTAGAAGTTCGGCCAGCGACGCGCCGGTGCGCTGCCGATCGAACGTCGTCAGCGCTGACCTTCGAGCAGCGCCTCTCCCGACACCGATACCGTGACGTCAGTGGTACCCGCTTCGAGCGCCACCGGGGGCGCTGCAGTGGCGGCCATCGCCTGCGCGCGCATCACCGGGTACGGCTGTCCACTGCTCGCCTGCACGTTCACGTGTCCGACACGCCACTTCGCGAAGCCCAGCGCCTGCGCTGCCTGTTGCGCGCGCGCCTGCCATGCCTGGATCGCCTGCTGCGTGACCTTGTCCTCGGCGTCGTGGCGCGTCTTTTCGGTGATCGAGAAGCTCATGTTCGAAAGCAACAGCCCATTGTCGTCCTGGAGCTTGGAGAGGAGCGTCGCCGCCGCCGTGAAATCGCTCGCATCGACCGTGATGGTCTGCGAGATGCGCCAACGCGTCGGCTTGCCGCGCTCGGCGATCTGCTGAGTCGAATACCCCGTCGTCGCGACCTTGATCGACGGAAATGCCTTCGCGTCGGCGAGCGCCTTGGCGCTTGCCGCGTTGACCTGTGACGCGGCTGCCGCCGGGCTGACGTTCTCGGCCTCGGTGCGCAGCCACGCCTGCAGGCGATCGTTGGTGACGGTTGCGCTCGCCGATGCGCTCACGGTCACGCTGGGCGGGGCAGGGATTGCGGCTACCTGCGCCCACGCACATGCGGCGAAGCAAGTCAGTGCTGCAGAGGCGATCCAGCAGACATTGCGATGGCGGTTCATCCCCGACTCCTTGCAGTCGCGACTCGATCCGGCAATGCCTCGATCGCCGCGCGGTTGGACCACGAAAAGCACCGGGCTGCCGCATCCTGCCACGGCAGCCACGCATGCGTTAGATGCTCGCGCGGGTTGAGCGTTACCGGGATCTCGTCCGGCACTTCAAGCGAAAACGCATGCTCGGTGTTGTGCGTCGTTCCGGCTGCGTAACGGTGCCGCCAGCGCGGGAAGATCTCGTAAACGTTCGACCACTGCCAATCGACGACGCCGCCGTAAGCGTGCGCATCGATCCCGGTTTCCTCCTTGAGTTCACGCTCGGCTGTCTGCTTCAACGTCTCGCCCGGCTCCTGGCTACCCGTCACCGATTGCCAGTGCCCAGGAAAGTCGGCGCGCTCGAGTAGGAGCACGCGAAGCTGCGCTGTGTGCACGATCACCAGCACGGACACTGGCAGCTTCACGCCGGGATGCGGGCATCGCGCCGTGCGGACGCTGCGATCGGGAACGTACGCCAGCATGGGGGACCGACGCTCGACGCGGCGCCGGGAGAAGCCATGCTACGCGACGAATATCCAGAAAGGCTTGTGCAGATCGCGCCAATACTCGGCGGCTTCGCCGAGAATGTCCGACAGCGTCTCCCAATCCGCAGCGTGCGCTTTGCGATACGGCGCGGTGTGGCGCAGCAGAACGACGTGGCCGTGCGCACCGAGCCAGTCGCTGTCTTCGATCGCGTCGGCGAGCGCGTCCCAGTTGGCGCCGAAATGCTTCGGGAGGTCGAGACCCTTGCCGAGCGCATTCATGAGCTCCGCCTTGCTGGTCACGCCGTGCAGATCCACCTGTCGATAGCGCATCGAGGCCGCGGAGGCGGCTGACTTGAGCGACTCCGGCGCACCGGCCCAGTCGCGAACACCGGCGTTCGCGGCTTGCGAGAGATCGGGGACATTCATCGCAGGATCCTGCGGAAGGACTGGTAGTGATCGTCGGAATAATAGCACTCGGCGACGCTGCGTTTCGCACCGCCGCAGATAATGCGCCGCGCGCCGCGCGTGTGGATGCCCGGCGTGGGCACGGTGTACTCGTGATAATAGCCGTGCGAGTGCGCGGGCAGCAATCCCTCGCGGTTGCCGAACACGATGCCGTCGCGCTGATAGGGGAAAGGGCCGCCTTCGGCGATGCTCGCGAGCAGCAATTTTCCCTCGGCCGGCAATTGCTCGAACGCAATCGTCGCCGGCTCGGGCGCGCTGCGGGCGCGGGCAGGACCGACCGCAGCCGTACCGGCCAGCCAGATCGCGGCCAGTGCGATCCCGAAGTGGGCAGAGCGAAACACGAAAGATGGCCAGGTAGCCCGCATCATGCCATCAAGTCTAGCGCAGGCTTGCAGTCCCCGGTCTACAGCGTCTTCGCCTTTTCCGAAGTCCGCACACGAATATGGAGCTCGCGCAGCTGCTGCTCGGTCACGGGCGAGGGCGCGTGGACCAGCAGGTCCTGTCCGCGCTGTGTCTTGGGAAAGGCGATCACGTCGCGGATCTGATCGACGCCAGCCATCAACGCGACCATCCGGTCCAGCCCGAAGGCGATCCCGCCATGCGGTGGCGCGCCGTACTGCAATGCATTGAGCAGGAATCCGAATTTGCGCTGCGCGTCTTCGCTGCTCATGTTGACCGCGCGAAAAACCTTCGCCTGTACATCTTCGCGATGGATTCGCACCGACCCTCCTCCGAGCTCCCAGCCATTGAGCACGACGTCGTAGGCCTTGGCGATTGCGCGCCCGGGGTCGGACTCGAACAGGTCCTCATGGCCATCCTTGGGAGCGGTGAAGGGATGGTGGCGCGCCGCCCACGCCTTGGTTTCGTCGTTGTATTCAAACATCGGAAAATCGACCACCCATAGTGGCCGCCAGCCTTCGACGGCGAGGCCGCGATCGTGTCCCACGCGCGTGCGCAGCGCGCCGAGCGAATCGTTCACGATCTTCTCGCGGTCGGCAGCGAAAAAGACGAGGTCGCCGTTTTTCGCGCCGGTGAGCGCGAGAATCCGCGCAAGCACGTCCTGCGATAGGAACTTGACGATTGGCGACTGGAGCCCGCGCTCGTCGATCTGTGACGCGTCGTTGACCTTGATGTAGGCCAGGCCGCGCGCGCCGTAGATCGCGACGTACTCGGTATAGTCGTCGATCTCTTTGCGCGATAGCGTGCCGCCGCCGGGAACGCAAAGTGCGGCGACGCGCCCGTCGCGAAGCTCCGCCGCGGCGCGAAAGACCTTGAATTCGACGCCGCCCATGAGCTCGGTGAGCTCGGTCAGCTTCAGATCGATGCGCAGGTCTGGCTTGTCCGAGCCGTAGTCGCGCATCGCGTCGGCATACGTCATCACCGGGAAAGGCTCGGGGAATTCGACGCCCAGCGACTCGCGGAAGATCGTGCGCACCAGCTCTTCCATCAGATCGCGAATCTCGAGCTCGTCTAGAAATGACGTCTCGACGTCGATCTGCGTGAACTCGAGCTGACGGTCGGCGCGCAGGTCCTCGTCGCGGAAGCATTTGACGATCTGATAGTAGCGGTCGAACCCGGCCATCATCAGCATCTGCTTGAAAAGCTGCGGAGACTGGGGAAGCGCGTAGAACTCGCCCGCGTTAATGCGCGATGGGACCAGGAACTCGCGCGCACCCTCCGGCGTCGACTTGTAGAGTATCGGAGTCTCGATGTCGACGAAGCCGTTCGCGTCGAGGTAGCGGCGCGCCGCGATCGTGGCCTTGTGGCGAAGCATGAGATTGCGCTGCATCGCCGGGCGGCGCAGGTCGAGCACGCGATGCTCGAGGCGCACCGTCTCCGAGATCGACTCGTCGTCCATCATGAACGGAGGAGTCAACGAGGCGTTCAGGATGGTCAGGTCATGCGCAAGGATTTCGATCGCGCCGCTGACCAGGTTCGGATTGACGGTGCCTTCGGGCCTCGGGCGCACCAGCCCTTTCACCGCGATGACGAATTCGTTGCGCAGCTTTTCGGCCGCGGCAAAGGTGGCCGCGCGGTCGGGATCGCACACGATCTGGACCAGCCCCTCACGGTCGCGCAGATCGATGAAGATCACCCCCCCGTGGTCTCGACGGCGGTGGACCCACCCGCATACGGTCACGATCTTGCCCAGTTGTTCGCGGCTGACCTGGCCGCAATAATCGGTGCGTTTCACTGCTTTCTCCGGCAGAAGTTGCTGGCGCATGCGCGCCCGGTACCGTGTCGGCGCTTGTTCGGGAACGCGTGACGGGCAGACGCGTCAGCCACCCGCGCCGCGCGCGGGTCGCGAATGCACCCGCCCGGTCAATTTCGGTGATCGAGAACCGCGGTCTCGCGCACGGGCCGCGGCGGCGCGGTGTGCGGCCGGGGAGCGACAACACCCATCGAGATGATGTACTTGAGTGCCTCGTCGACGGTCATGTCGAGCTCGTGCACGCGCGAGACCGGAACCACGACGAAGTAGCCTCCGGTCGGGTTTGGCGTCGTCGGAACGTAGACGCTGACGTGATCGTTCAGCAAATGCGCTGTGACGGCGGCCGCCGGCAGCCCCGTCTGGAACGCGATCGTCCAGCAGCCCGGATACGGCCACTCCACGAGCAGCGCCTTGCGGAAAGCATTGCTGCTGTCCGAAAGCAGCGTGTCGCTCACCTGCTTGACGCTGGAATAGATCGACTTGACGAATGGGATGCGACCGACGAGCGCTTCCCACATCAGGATCAGGCGGGCACCGAAGAAATTGGCTGCGACCGCGCCGGTCCCGAGCAGCAGCGCGAAAAACAGCACGACGCCGAATCCTGGAATGCGGAAACCGAACACCGCCTCCGGGCGCATGCGGTCGGGCAGCAGCAACAGCGTCTGGTCGAGCGTGGTGAACAGGAAATGCAGGACCCAGAGCGTGATGCCCAAGGGTACCCAGACCAGGAGGCCCGCGATGAAATAGCGACGCATGGCTCAGCGACCGCGCGATGTCACGAGGAAAGCGCCATTACGCGGAGCTGCTGCCCGAGCTGGTCGCTGGCGTCGTCGCAAGCGCGGCTGGCGCCGCCTTGGTTTCGCTGGATGTTTCGGTCTTGGCTGGCGACGCTGTGGCCGCCGCATCCGAGGCTTTCGATTCGCTTCCGGACTCGGCAGCAGGCTTTTCGGCAGGCTTGCTTCCCGATCCCTTGAAGTCGGTGGCGTACCAGCCGCTGCCCTTGAGCTGAAACCCGGCGGCGGAAACCAGCTTGGAAAGCGCGTTCCTGCCGCATGCCGGGCACGTCACCAGCGGCGCATCGGCGAGTTTCTGTAGCGACTCGAGCTTGTGCCCGCACTCGTTGCAGCGATATTCATAAATAGGCATGCGGCGCCGCCGAAAATAAGTGATCGATCCCTAACCCACCATTATACCGGATTGTCGGTGTTTTTGAATCAATGACTTGAACGAAAAACATGTAGGAAACTTCTACATTCTCACCTTCCGCCCCGACGGCGTTGGTGCACCCATCCGTTTCTCGCCCAATCGCCTTCGGTGCATGAAAGCAGCGACGGTCTCGCCGCAGCAGCTGCCGCCACACGAATGCATCTCCGCTATCGACCTGAACAGCTTTAGGGACTGTGTGGGAGCAGGCGTTAGGGTTGACAAGGATAGACGCGGCGGCAAACACCGCGCCCGCTACGAGTCCCTAGTGGCGGACGACGAAAAGTTGTAGGGTGGTCATGCGGCGTTCGCTCGATTCGTGCGGAGAGCCGACTGCGGCCAGCAGTATCCATCCCCCGACGTTTCGATTCGTGTGGCATGACCAAATGCGAATTTCCGGGGCGAGTGGAGTGACAGCCCAGTGACACCAACGCGGAAGGGGAGATATTCATGATTTCCAATTCAATCTGTGGTCGTATCGCCCTGCGCATTCGCAGCATCGCAGCCCAATGTATCAGTGGCAGCCGTAAAGGAGTGGTAACTGATGTCGTTAGGCACGTGCGGCATCCTCTTGCCCGTCGTGAATGCGAGCGAGCTCATTGTTAACACGACGGTTTACACGGCGGCGAACGGCGATATGTTGTTCAGTAATTTCGTTGGGGCCGGCGTTTTCACGTCGGCAACCGGCGTGTCGTTCTCGGGCACCGAAACCTATGATGGCGGCACGGGCCGCTTTGCCGACGCAACCGGCAGCGCCGCGCTGCCGGGAACTGCCGAATTCACGTCACCGACCGCGGGCGTCGGGCAGTATTCAGTTGAAGGTACGATATCGTACTAGTGGCTTTGCCGTGCACGGACCGCCGTATCACCTCGCTTTCCTGCGCGAGGTGCTGGGCGGAGAAGTGATCCAGGAATTGATGCTGAAGTAGTCGTCCGAAGGCAACGCGCCACGACGAGGTCAGCATCGCGCCGGTGGCTCTTTTCCAAATTTCATAAAATCGACAGGTCAGCATGCAAACCAAAGGCAGTACGTTCATCGTGACCGGAGGTGCGTCCGGCCTGGGCGCAGCCACCGCGCGGATGCTGGTGCGCGACGGGGCCAATGTGTTGCTCGCCGACGTCAACGACGCGCAGGGCAACGCGCTCGCCGCGGAGCTCGGCTCGAGCACGCGCTTCGTGCATACCGACGTGACCGACGAAGCGAGCGCCAAAGCGTGCGTCGCCGCCGCGCAGAGCGCGTTCTCGGGGCTGACCGGCCTTATCAACTGCGCGGGCATCGCCATCGGTGAGCGCGTTGTCGGCAAGGAGGCGCCGCATGCGCTCTCCAGTTTCGTGCGCACGATCAACATCAACTTGATCGGCTCGTTCAACATGACGCGCCTCGCCGCCGAAGTGATGGCGCGCAATGCACCGAACGCAGCAGGAGAGCGCGGCGTGATCGTATATACCGCGTCGGTGGCAGCTTTCGACGGACAGATAGGCCAGGCGGCCTACAGCGCGTCGAAGGCGGGGTTGGTCGGCATGACACTGCCTATCGCCCGCGAGCTCGCGCGCATTGGTATTCGCGTCGTCACCATCGCGCCGGGACTGTTCGAGACGCCGATGATGGCCGGAATGAGCGCGGAAGTGCAGGAATCACTGGGCAAGATGGTGCCCTTTCCACCGCGCCTCGGCCGCCCGCCGGAATATGCTTCGCTGGTCGCCGAGATCATCCGCAACGAGATGCTCAACGGCGAGACCATCCGCCTCGATGGCGCGATCCGGCTTGCGCCTAAATAGCGACGCGAGCCACCCGGCGAGGGGCCCCGCGTAAGCGGGGATCGACGGCAAGGCGAGTCGGCGCACGCACCGATGCGAGGTGCTGAACCGGCATTATCGCTGAGGAGTGCGCGGACGCGTCGCTATTCCTTGATCATAGGAGCGCGCGTGGCGAATTGCTCGTCCTGCGCGCGCGCTGGGAGCGAGCCGTTGTTCGCCGCGTAGGAGACGACCTCGGCGAGGAGGCGCAGCCCCATCGGGGCGATCGCGCGCTCCCACAACTCGCGTGCGGTCTCGCCCTTTTTCACGAAGCACCAGTCCTGCGCGGCAATGGCGCCTGCGTCCATTCGCTCCGCGAGATGATAGATCGTCCCCCCGGCAATCGGGTCGCCCTCGCGAATCGTCCATTCGATCGCCGCCATCCCGCGATGCCGCGGTAGCAGCGACGGATGAAAGCCGATGCCGCCGAGTCGCGATCGCGCGAGCGCTTCGTTGCTCACCCGTGCGTGGCTGTGCGCGGTGACGATCAAGTCCGTCGCTTCGGCGATGGCGTCCGCCGGAACGAGCATCGGGTTGGCGGGCACGACGACCTCGATCCCGGCGGCCGTCGCCGCGGCCGCAAGGCGGTCGTCCGCCTGGGGAACCACCACGCGTACGATGTCGACGCCCCGCGCGCGCAGAACGTCGAAGGCGGCGGCGCCAAAATAGCGCGAACCCACCAGCGTGATTTTCAACGGTCGTCTCCCGGTCCCGCGTGTGTCGGCGGCAGCGCCGCGGTCAGTCACGCCGGATGACGGCGAAGGCGGTGATGATCATCGCGACGAAGAATACGAGGCTCCAACCGGCGATGGACAGATGCAGGAACTCCCATCCCTTTTCGGCGCACTCGCCGCTGCCCTCGAACACCCGACGCAGGACGTCGGTGAAAGGCAGCGTCTCGAGCATGTAGTTGAGGCCCATGCCGCACGACGGCACCTGGTCCTTGGGCAGCGATTGCAGCCACACCTGGCGTGTCGCGAACGCGATGCCGGCGCCACCGAGCAAGAGCTGCAGCAGCGCGTACATCGTCGCGGCGCCGCGTCCCGGATTGTGGAATGCCGCGATCAGGAACACCACGCCCATCGCGATCACGCATGCGCGCTGGAACTGGCAAAGTGGGCACGGCTCGAGTCCCTCGACATACTGCAGATAGAACGCGCACGCCATGAGGCCCGCGCACACCGCGAACCCCAGAAAATAAGCGATGCGTCTGGGCGGCAGCATGATCAGCGCAAGCGATGTCAGCGCGACCGCCATGAGCACGACACGGTACACGGTAAGTGGCGCGTTCATGCCCGCGGCCTGCAGCATGTACTCCTGCCCGAGCAATGCGAGGCAAAGCACCAGCCCGACCCACGGCCATGCGAGGGCGGGATAACGTGCGTTGTTCATCATGACTGGCTTTGTTCCAGCGCCTGATCGAGGTCCCAGAGGATATCATCGAGCGACTCGAGGCCGACCGAGAGCCGGATCATCTCCGGAAGCACGCCGGCGGCGCGCTGCTCGGCGTCGTCGAGCTGCCGATGCGTGGTCGACGCCGGGTGGATGATCAGGGTCTTGGCGTCGCCGACGTTGGCCAAGTGCGAGAGAAACTGCACCGACTCGATCAGACGTTCGCCGGCGCGCGCGCCGCCCTTTACGCCGAAGGTCAGGATGCCGCCGGCGCCGCGCGGCAAATAGCGCTGCGCCAGTGGAAGGTCGCGCGATCCGGGCAGCAGCGGATAGTTAACCCAGTCGACGCGCGGATGCGCGGCCAGGTGCTGCGCGACGGCGAGCGCCGATTCGCAATGTCGCGGCATGCGAAGGTGTAGCGTCTCGATGCCTTGCAATAGCATGAATGCCGAAAACGGCGACAGCGTCGCCCCCAGCGTTCGCATGGTTTCCATGCGCGCCTTCATGGTGAAGCCGAAGTCGCCGAAGGTTTCGTGGAAGATCACGCCGTGGTAGCCGCGCGAAGGCGTGGTCATTTGCGGAAACTTGCCGCTGGCCCAGTCGAACTTGCCTGACTCGACGACGACACCTCCCATCGTGGTGCCGTGGCCTCCGAGATACTTGGTCACCGAATGGATAACTATGTCGGCGCCGTGCTCGATCGGCCGGCACAGGTACGGCGAGGCGAGCGTGTTGTCGATCACCAGCGGGATGCTGGCCTCGCGCGCGATCGCAGCCACGGCGGCGATGTCGAGCACGTTGAGCTGCGGGTTGCCCAGCGTCTCCGCATAGATCGCCTTGGTGTTCGGTCGCAGGGCACGGCGGAAATTCTCGGGATCGTCAGAATCGACGAAGGTCGTCTCGATTCCGAACTGGGTAAAGGTGACCGCGAATTGCGAATACGTTCCACCATAGAGCGTACGCGCCGCGACCAGATGATCGCCGTGCTGCGCAAGCGTGAGCAGCGCGATCATCTGCGCCGCCATGCCGGTGGACGCCGCAATGGCTGCGCGACCGCCCTCGAGCGCGGCTACGCGTTCCTCGAGCGCGGCCACGGTGGGGTTGGAAATGCGCGAGTAGACGTTGCCGAAGGTCTGCAGATTGAACAGACTCGCCGCGTGATCGGCGCTGTCGAACACGAACGACGTCGTCTGATAGATCGGCAGCGCGCGTGCACCGGTGGCGGCGTCGGGGATCTGGCCGGCGTGCAGACACAGCGTATCGAAACCGAAAGTGCGGTCGGCCATGCTGGTCAGACCGGCCGACGTGCCGAGATCACGCGTGTGTTCACGCCGGCCCAGTGCAGGCCGCCGAGAATGCGCGCATGCTCGATTTTCACGCAGCGATCCATCACGACGTCGAGTCCCGCGTCGCTGGCGATGCGTGCCGCCTCGTCGTTACGGATGCCGAGCTGCATCCACAGCACGTGCGCGCCGATCCGCACCGCATCGCGCGCCAGCGGAACGATCTCCTCGGACTTTCGAAAGCAGTCGACGATATCGACGTGCTCGGGGATGTCGAGCAGATTCGCGTAGCATTTTTCTCCGAGCACTTCGCGGTAGTTCGGGTTCACAGGGATCATGCGATAGCCGTGGTCCTTCATGTACTTGGCGGCGAAATAGCTGGGCCGGTACCAGTTGGCGGAGACGCCGACGACCGCGATCGTATGGCTCTCGCGAAGGATGCGGCGCAATCCCGAGGTGTCGTCGATGGTCGCCATATGCCCGTCAGCGCTGAGCGACCCAGGCCGGCGGCGCTTTGTACGGATACTGGTCGTGAATGCCGCGTCCGGACGATATCCGGGCGTTGATATCCCACGGCAGAGAGGCGTAATCTCCGGGTCCGAACGTGCGGCACGTCCCTTCGAAGCCGGCATCGGTGCAGAACATCCAGTAACCGCCCTCGATCCGGATCGACGACGCGCGATCGTTGGAGCCGGTGCGGTCGAGATTGGTCATAACGGTGCCTTCGAAGCTGAAGCTGCGTCCGAGAACGCCACCGGTCAAGGTGATCGAGCGGCCGCCGAAGTCGTGTCGCTGCCAGACCTCCACCCGTGGCGCTGCCTCGCTCACGATGGGCGGTGGACGTACCGGAGGTGTCGCCGGCACGATCCGGCGACCTCGCGCGCCGACGAAATCGCATCGACCAGCGAAGGCTGCAGTCCGCGGTATTCGCCTGGCCCAAAGGTCGCCCAACGGTCGCGGAAATAGGCATCCGAGCAGAGCTCCCAGTAGCCTGCACGAACTAGCATGGACTCCGCGCGGTCATTGAAGCCGCCCGGATCGAAGTTCGGAACCGAACCAAGCAGGGTAATGCGGCGGTCGCCAAAATCCGGGAATTCGAACAGCGTGATTTCGGCAGCATTGGCCACCGCGCAGACGCTCGCTACGACCGCAAAAACCAGGTGGAGCCAGCAGTTGTGCACGCAAACCCCGGGTGGGCGGCGCCGTTGGCCGCATTCGCGTGGTAGTTTATCGGAAATCGCGCAGGCGCCGATGGACGGGATCCCGTGTAAGGCGGAGCGCGGCGCAGCGACTCATATGCGCATCCGTGGAACGCGGCCGCCACTGGGCTGTCAACCTTGGGCACGTTATCCGTTCTGCAACCCCTCGAGGGACTGGCATGAAGCGACGTCATTTTCTCAATCTGTTGGCCGCGAGCGCCGCGGGCAGCGCATTCCCCGCGATGGTGGCGGCCGCGACCTCACCCCAGGCGGACAAGTCCATCGCCGAGATCCAGAAGTCGTGGGAGTCGCTGCTTCCGGCGGACGCGAAGCTCGACTTGTCGACGGCGCCCGTCGTGCGTAGCGAAGCCGAATGGAAGCAGGCGCTTCCGGATTCGAGCTTCTTCGTGCTGCGCAAGGAGGGCACCGAGCGTCCGTTCAGCAGCCCGCTCAACGACGAGAAGCGCGCGGGGTTATTCGTGTGCGCAGGATGTGCGCTTCCGCTCTTCAGCTCGCAGATGAAATACGACAGCGGCACCGGGTGGCCGAGTTTTTTCACGAGCATTCCCGGGAATCTCGCCACCAAGAGAGATTTCCTGATGATCGTCGAGCGCACCGAATACCACTGCGTGCGCTGTGGCGGACATCAGGGCCATGTATTCGACGACGGTCCGCCCCCGACTCGCCAGCGCTGGTGCAACAACGGCGTGTCGCTGCGCTTCATTGCGGCGGCGAAGGCCTGAGCGCTGCTTGGAAGCCGGTCGGCGTTCGCTAGCCCGAGCGTCCGTCCGCAACTTTCTTTTTCTGGTCGGCCAGTTCCTCGCGCACCGCGCGTAAACGCGCCTCCGCCACCGACGACTGATAGAAATCGGGGTCGCCGGCCTTGAGCGCCAGCTCGAACTGAACCACCGCCGCCGGCAGGTTGCCCTGCCACGCGTAGTATTCCCCCTGATAGCGGTGCGCCAAGAGCGGTTTGCCAAGATCGGCGTACGCCTTCGCCGCGAGCTGTTGCAACGGGCCGTCGTTGGGATAGCGTTGCAGCTGCCCGGCCAGAAAAGCGGCAGCCTTCGCCGCCTGCTTGTCCTTGATCAGCGCCTCGGGGTAATCGTAGATGAGCTGCTGCTTGTTTGGATATCTAACCAGCGCCGCCTGGTAGCGTGCGATGGCCGCGCTCAACTCTCCCGATTGCATCAGCACCTGTCCGGCGATCGCCTCGATCATGGGATTGGGAGGCGCAGTCTTCTCGAGTATCGTCAGCTCGCTTTGCGCACGCTTCAGGTCCTGTGCGCGCAGCAACGATGCGACCAGGCCGTAGCGCGCGGCGGTGGGATCGTTGTAGCGCTTTTCGCTGAGCGCATTCTCGAAGAAAGCGATCGCTTCGCGCGGCGTCCCTTCATAGCTTCTGAGCAGCGCGCGCACCATGTTGAATTCGAGCGAGTCCTTGACCTGCCGGAAAGGCTTGCCCGCCGCTCGCGCCTGGCCCTCGGCGATGCGCTCGTAGGTTACCGGGTGGTCGCGCAGGTACGATGGCGCAGTGCCTTCGGCGAAGCGCGACGCGCGCTGCAGGCGTTCCATGAACGTGGCCATCGCGGTGACGTCGAAGCCCGCGGCGTCGAGGCGCTGGAAGCCGAGCCGGTCGGCCTCCTGCTCGTTCTGCCGGGTGAAGTCGATCTGCATCTGGATCGACAGGCCCTGCGCTCCCGCGATCGCGGCTTGCGCGAGCTGCCCGCCGCTGGAACCGCCGGCGCGCGAGGCCAGGATCGCCGCCGCCAGCGACGCCAGAGTGGTCAGCATGGCGTCCTTCTGGTTCGAGATGCTGCGCGCGATGTGGTGCTGGGTGACGTGCGAGATTTCGTGCGCGAGTACTGAGGCGAGTTCGGATTCGGTCTGCGTAAGAAGAATGAGGCCGGTGTTCACGCCGACGTATCCGCCCGGCAGCGCAAAGGCGTTGATCGTCGGATCATTCACCGCGAAGAACTCGAAATCGAACGGCGCCCCGGGAATGGCGGTCACGAGGCGGTTGCCGAGCTCGTTCAGGTACCCGTTGACCTCGGGATCTTCCAGGTAGGCGCCCGACATGCGGATGTCGCGGACCACCGATTCGCCCAGCCGCCGCTCCTGGGCGAGCGACATCACCGCGCCGGAAGGGTCACCCAACTCCGGCAGCGTCTGCGGAACCGCCAGCGGAGAAATCGCGAGCGTGACGCCGAGGAGCGCGGTCATCACGCGGCGACCGCGTGAATGAGCACGGGGAATCATGGTGCTATGATTGCCGAAAACGTTGCAAAGTTTCAGGGAGTTGCACCATGTCGGGCGCCGATCCTCATTTTACCCATTTTGATTCGACAGGTGCGGCGCACATGGTCGACATCGGCGCCAAGGAGGTCACGCACCGGGTGGCGAGGGCGGCAGGCAGCATTCGCATGACTCCCGAGACGCTCGCCGCTATCCGGGCGGGGACCGCGCACAAGGGTGATGTGCTGGGCGTGGCGCGGATTGCCGCGATCCAGGCGGCCAAGCGCACCTCGGAGCTCATTCCCCTCGCGCATCCGCTGCCATTGACGCGCATCGCGGTCGAATTCCAGGTGGGACGCGATGCGCTTTCGATCGAGGTGGTCGCCGAGACGCTGGGACGCACCGGCGTCGAGATGGAAGCGCTTACCGCAGTCGCGGTCGGTTTGCTGACGGTCTACGACATGTGCAAGTCGGCCGATCGCGGCATGCGTATCGAGGGCGTGCGATTGCTGGAGAAGTCGGGCGGCAAGTCCGGACATTTTCGGCAGGAATAACTCGCCCGCGCCGGGTTCCGCAACGATCCGCCGAAATTGTAGTGCTACTTTGTGGCCCGCAAGCCGACTCGCAATCCCGGTCGATCCCCGCGCGTTGCGCGGGCCCCTCACCGGGCGCTGCGCCGCGGGCTCCGAATCATCGCGCGAAATTTCAGCGTTATCTCGTCGCCCGCAAGCGCCGACTCGCAATTCCCGGTCGATCCCCACTGCGTGGGGTCCCTCGACCGGAGGCTCGCGTCGCTACCAGTTCCACATCGAGCCGTCTTCCAGGCGATTGACTGGCAGCGCGCTGGGTTTGTAGGGATATTTCGCCGCCAGGTTTTCATCGATGGTCACGCCGTGCCCAGGGGCGTCGCCCGGATGCAGGTAGCCTTCCTTGAAGTAGTACGCGTGCGGGAACACCGCGTCGGTCTCGTCGGTGTGGCGCATGTATTCCTGGATGCCGAAATTATGCACCCAGAGGTCGAAGTTCAGCGCCGCGCCCATGCACACAGGGGAGAGGTCGGTCGCGCCGTGCGAACCGGTACGCACCTGATACAGCTCGGCCAGCTGTGCGATGCGGCGCAGGTGCGTGATGCCTCCCGCGTGGACGACCGTCGCGCGAATGTAGTCGATGAGTTGCTCGACGATCAGCGTCTGGCAGTCGTAGATCGTGTTGAAAATCTCGCCGACAGCGATCGGCGTCACGGTGTGCTGCCGAATCAGACGGAATCCTTCCTGGTTTTCCGC
>DASXBS010000033.1:0-45681 GCA_036491555.1 Casimicrobiaceae bacterium | reverse complement strand
TCACATTCGCGTGCTGGGCTGGGCAAGCCGCGAAGACATCGCGCAGATGAAGGCGCTGACGCACAAGGTAAACGACGTGCTCAAGCCGCTGTTCGCCAAGGGAGGCATGGATCTCGTCGACTACAAGCTCGAGTTCGGCCACGTGGTCGACGATCCGAGCGGTCCGCTGCTGCTCGGCGACGAATTCACGCCCGACGGATGCCGCCTGTGGGACCAGGGAACACAGGAGAAGCTCGACAAGGACCGCTTCCGGCGCAACCTGGGCAACGTCATAGGCAAGTACCGCGAAGTGGCGGAGCGCATCGGCGCGCCGCTGTGAGCGAATGAGGCGCCCCCGCAGCGCAATCCCGCTGCGTTGGATTGGCTGCAGCCACCTGGCGCAAGAAAAGAAAAGTCGGCCCGAGGGCCGGCTTTCTTTGCCGCTGCGCTGACTTATTTCTTGGGCGCTTCGGCCGGAGCGGGCGCAGGCGTTGCGGGTGCCGGCGTCGTTGCCTTCATCGCCGCATCCTTGGCTGCGTCGGCAGCCTTGCCCGCGCTGTCCTTGGCCGAATCCATCGCGGCCGTGGCGCCTGCCTTGGCTGCGTCGCCTGCGGCTGCGCCCGCTTGCATCGTGGCGGTCGACGCATCCTTGGCAGCGGCAGCAGCCTTGTCAGCGGCATCCTTCGACGCGGCAGCAGCCTTGTCTGCAGCGGCCTTCGCGTCAGCGGCAGCCTTGTTGCTGTTGTCGCCGCAGGCGCTCAGTGCGAGCGCCAATGCAGCGACCAAGAAAATGGACTTCTTCATGGGGTTCCCCTGCGGATGTGAATGAGATGGTGTTCGCGCGTAAATCGGATCGCGCGCTGGCCGCCTACTGCCATCTCATGACGGCAAAGCACGCACCGACATCCTGAAGTCTACTACAAAGGGCAATGTTATCAAATAGATCGTCTTCGCCTGGTTCGCGCCAAGCTTGCGCAGAGCGTTCAATCATTGCGCACTCAAAGGCCGAGAACGGTCCCGCTGACGCCGGATTGTCCCGTCGCCCAGATCTCTTCGAAGCGGCTCGTCAGCAGTCGCGTCTGTTCGGCTTGAGCGATCCCCAGCGTTGCCCGCGGCTGATCGAAATGGAACCGGTGCAAATAGTGCGCGTTGTCGACGATGACCAGTGGATCGGTGGCGACGTGCGCGTCGTCGCCGGTGCGCAGGATCGACATCACGTGACCGTAGTTCTGCAGCAGACGAACCAGCCGCGGGCAGGAGATCTGAAGGTAGCGCGTATCGTGGACGATGATGTCGAGTCTTCGCCCGCGCACGTCGCGCAGGAAAGCGGCCAGTCGATCGGTGCGCGCGGCAGAGCTCCATCCCGTCTGCGAAAGGTCCTGGTCGAAAACTTGGATGTGGTGACGCGCCATCGCGATGAGCTCGTCGATGGCGGCGGCCTGCGCCGCGACGGTGGCAAGCGCGATGACGCGCGGTGCAAGCGGTGATTCAGGGGTTGTCGAAGTCGACGTATCCATCGTGGTACCAGAGATGCAGCAATCGCAGCAGCTGCGCGCCATGAACGTCGCTGCCGGCGAGACATCGCGCGTTGGCGAGCCGCTTCAGCGGCGCGGCATCGCCGCGCGGCCATCGAATCGCTTCGCCATTGACGTAGAGCGCATCGTGATCGTATAGGAATTGACTGCGCGGGTCCAAGCGCACGCCGCGGCGCGATGCCAGCGCGGCGAAGCGTGCCAGTGGCAGCGTTCGGATGGGCGCGTCGAACACGACCGTCGGCTTTGGCTCGGTGAGGTGACAGCCGAGAAAGCGAGCGACCATCGCGCGGTCCCAACGTATCGAGTCGAGCATGGAGGCGCAGCGAGCGAGCATCGACGCGCCGATGCGAGCGGGCTCATGCACCGGGGCGAGATCTGGGTCCGCATAGGTGCCCGCGAGTTCGATCGAATCGCGCAGGCAATCCAGAAACGCCGTTCCCAGTTCCTGCGCCGACGGCGCGCGAAACCCGACCGAATACGTGATGCACGCATCGAGGGCAACGCCTTCATGCGCGTGGTCGGGAGGCAGATACAGCATGTCGCCCGCGTCGAGCGTGCATTCCGCGGTTGGCTTGAAGCGCGCCAGGATCTTGAGCGGAAGGCGAGGCCGCAGCGCCAGATCGTGCTGAGCGCTGACGCGCCAGCGGCGACGACCTTGACCCTGGAGCAGAAACACGTCGTAGGAATCGAAATGGGCGCCGACGCCACCACCCGGCGCCGCGTAGCTCACCATGAGATCGTCCAGGCGCGCGTAGGGAACGAACGAAAATCGTCGCAGCAAAGCGTCTCCTGCGGCACTCTTCAGGTTGACGCCATGCACGAGCAGCGTCCAGTCGCGGCTCGGCAAGTCCCGCAAGTCCGATCGGCGGAACGGTCCGGACCGCGTCGACCAAACACCGCGCTCGTGCACGACAATGCGCGAGTCGACATCGTCGTGGCCAGCCCACTCGAACAGGCTTTGCTTCGACACGCAACCCAGGAACCCGGGCATCGCGGCGCGCACCAGCAGCGCCCGCTTTTGCCAATAGCGGCGCAGGAACGCCGATGACGTCAGCCCGCCGAGCAGGCGATCCGGAGCGGAGGCGGGCATGGCACGATTATAGCGAGGCCGTGCGCAACTTTTGCTAGAATGCCGGCCACGACGCCGTGAACCCAGCGCGCGCGTACTCACTGCAAAAACTACAGCCCGCGCATGAACATCGTTTCGGACTCGGTCGTCACGCTTTCATACAAGTTGTACTCCGCCAAGGGCGAGCTTATCGAGGAGTCGCCGCAACCGATCACCTACCTGCACGGTCACCACGGCATTTTCCCGAAGGTCGAGGACGAGCTCGCGCAGAAGACCGTGGGTGACACGTGCTCGGTCACGCTCGAGCCGGAAGACGCCTTCGGCGAGTACGACGCCGAGCTCGTGCGTGTCGAGGCGCAGGACCGCTTTCCGACCGATGTCAAGGTGGGCATGCAGTTCGAGGGCCATGCGGGGCAGGACGACGACGATGAAGAGCAGCGCGTCTACACCGTGACCGACATCGCCGACGGCAAGGTCGTGGTCGATGGGAACCATCCTCTCGCCGGCCAGCGCCTTCGCTTCGACTGCACCGTGCTTGAGGTACGCGCGGCGTCGAGCGAAGAGCTCGCGCACGGGCACGTCCACGGCGAGCACGGACACCACCACTGAGCGTCGACGCGCGCGGCTAAGACTCAGCGCGAGCGGTCCGCCAATCGCTTGAGCTCGTAGAGCGCCGCGTGCGCCTCCCGCGGCGAGAGCGCATCGGGATCGAGCGCGGCCAGACGATCGGCGATCGGTGTGTCGGGACGCGCAGACTCCTCATGCGGAGCGGTGGCACCAAACAGGTCGGCCTGCGAATCGCGCCGTGCGCTGAACTGATCGAGCCTGGCCAGGAAGGCGCGTGCCTGGCGCACTGCTTCGGCGGGCACGCCCGCGAGCTTCGCGACCTGCAGTCCGTAGCTCTGATTGGCAGGACCGTCGGCGACCGCGTGCAGGAAAACGATGCCATCCTTGTGGAGCAGCGCGTCGAAATGCACGTTGGCGCAGCCTTCGAGTTCCGATGGCAGCGCGGTCAACTCGAAATAATGCGTCGCGAACAGGGTGAGACTGCGGTTTCTGAGCGCGAGCTCGCGCGCGATCGCCCAGGCGAGCGCCAATCCGTCGAAAGTTGATGTGCCGCGGCCGATCTCGTCGATCAGCACCAGGCTTTGCGGTGTGGCGCGATGAAGGATTGCGGCGGCCTCGGTCATTTCGACCATGAAGGTGGACCGTCCTCCGGCGAGGTCGTCCGCGGCGCCGATGCGCGTGAACAGCGCGTCGACGGGTCCCAGCCGCGCAGACGTGGCTGGGACGTAAAGCCCGCAATAGGCGAGCAGCACGATGACCGCCGCTTGTCGCATGTACGTCGACTTGCCGCCCATGTTGGGCCCGGTGACGATGAGCAGGCGCTGCGCCGGCGTGAGCGTGAGGTCGTTGGCGATGAAATGCTCGACCTGCAGCTCCACCATCGGGTGCCGGCCAGCGCGGATCTCGATGCCGGGATCCAGGGTCATCGTGGGCCGCGTCCAGCCGCGCTCGGCAGCCGCCACCGAGTGCGACGCGAGCAGGTCGATCGTCGCCATCGCCCGCGCCACTTCTTGCAGTGTGGGGACCGCCTGCGCGAGTTCGGCTAGCAGCGCCTCGTAGAGCTTTTTCTCGCGCGCCAGCGCGCGTTCACCCGCCGATAGCGCCTTGTCCTCGAAGCTCTTGAGTTCCGGCGTTATGTAGCGCTCCGCGCTCTTCAGCGTCTGTCGTCGCCGGTAGTCGTCGGGAATCTTCTGCGCGTGCGCGTTGGTCACCTCGATGTAGAAGCCGTGAACTCGGTTGTACTCGACCTTGAGGTTGGCGATCCCGGTGCGCGCTCGCTCGCGCGCCTCGAGCTCGACCAGATACGCGCCGCAGTTGTCGCCGATCGCGCGCAGCTCGTCGAGCTCCGCATCGTAGCCGGTGGCGATGACGTTACCGTCGCGCAACGTCGCGCCGGGTTCGACGGCAATCGAGGCGTGCAGCAGTCGAGTCCAGCGTGATTCGAAGCGCAGGCACGCGCCGGCGTGAACCAGCAGCGCCGTCGTGAAGGTATCGGCTATCTTCGCCAGCACCGGCAACCGATCGAGCGTCGCGCGCAGTCCCGACAGGTCGCGAGGGCGCGCGCTGCCGAGCGCGATGCGCGAGGCGATGCGCTCGACGTCGACGCTATGGCGCAGCTCCGCCGCGATGCGCGGCGCGCACGGTGCATCGTCGCCGATCTCGGCGACGGACGCGTGGCGCGCGGAAGCGGCACCCTGCGCGCGCAGTGGCTGCGTCAGCCACTGCCGAAGCAGGCGGCTACCCGCCGCGGTCGTGCACGTGTCGAGCAGCGACAGCAGCGTCGGCGCAGGCTCGCCGCGCAGCGTCGCAGTGATCTCGAGGTTGCGCCGGGTGGCGCTGTCGAGCAACAGCTGCGACCCGGTCTGCTCGACCCGCAGCGTGCGCACGTGAGACAGCGCCGCCTGCTGCGTCGAGCGCGCGTACTGCAGCAACGCGCCAGCAGCCGCGACGCCGAGCGGCGCTTCGTCGGCGCCGAAGCCGGTGAGATCGCGTGTGCCAAATTGCTCACACAAACGGCGCGTCGCCGCTTCGGCGTCGAATTGCCACGGTGGGAGCGCGCGCGCCGGCGTGCCCGCATGCAGCGTCAACGCTGTGCCTTCGGCGTGCAGCAGCTCGCTCGGTGCGACGCGATCGAGCAGTGACGACAGGTCGTCTGCAGGGAACTCGGCGATGCATAGCGTGCCCGCGGCAAGATCGAGCCATGCCGCACCAGCGCGCTTGGCGATCGGATGCACGCAGGCGAGCAGGCTTTCGCGTTTGGCTTCGAGCAATCCCGCATCGGTGACCGTGCCGGGGGTCACGATGCGGGTCACCTTGCGGTCGACGGGCCCCTTCGCTGTGGCGGCGTCGCCGATCTGCTCGCAGATCGCGACCGATTCGCCCTGGCGCACGAGTTTCGCCAGATAGCTTTCGGCGGCGTGGTAGGGAACACCCGCCATCGGAATCGGCATGCCCGCCGTCGCGCCACGCGAGGTTAGCGTGATGTCGAGTATCCGCGCCGCCCGCTCCGCGTCGTCGAAGAACAGCTCGTAGAAATCGCCCATGCGGTAGAAGACGAACTTGTCGGGATGCTCGGCTTTGATGCGCAGGTATTGCTGCATCATCGGCGTGTGCGCCGAGAGCGGAGCGTCGGCGGGAGAGGCGCGCGTGTTCACCGGCGGATTATAGGCGAGGGCCGGCGCCATCCGCAGAATGCAACCTTGTCCGCGACGGGACTGCGGACGGGGGCGGCACTAGGCTGCGCGCTCGCCATTTACGCGTCGCGCTGCTCGCGACGCGGCGGTCAGTTGTCCTGCGTCAGCCCCGCCTGGAGTGCGTTCGACGGTCCGACCACATAGAGCGTATAGGTCTTTCCACCGACGAGCGAGAGTGCCGGTACCGTCAGCAGCGTCTGCGACGTGCCGGCGACATTGAATGAAAACTGGTAGGTCGTGCCGGTGACCGCATCTGCGGTCAGCTCGAGCGAGAAGGCGCCCGAATTCTGTGGCAGCCCGGAGATCTGCTTGCTGAAATTGACGAAGACGTCGATAGCCGGCAGGTCCGGGGACGTATTGACGACACGCACGCGCGCATTGCCGGGTCCGGGTGGAAGGTTGTTGTCCTGTAGCAGAAGCGCTTGCATCGCGCCTGCCGTACCCTCGAGCACGACCGAGCTGTCCGTCGCCGCCGTCAGCGTCGGGGTGTACGTGAGCAGCGTGGCTCCCGGCGTTGCGGTCGCTTCGACGGTCAGCGTGTGCGCGCCTTTGGTCGTCCGCTGGTATCCGGTTGCGCCGGCGACCGGAATGTTCGAAAGCCTGAGGACGCCGTCGAAGAAAACATTGAGCGGGGATGTGACCAGCGATGCGTTGATGACCTTGAACTGCGCCAGCAGGCTGTCGACGACGGTGCCGCTGCCGGCGCTGTCGATGGCAAGCAGCATCACGTTCGGCAGCGAGCCGCTGCCGCGAGAGTAGACAACGATCTCGTAGGCAGCCCGCTCCTGGTAATTGAACGGCACGGAATCGTAGATCACGCTCTTCGATCCCGCTGGCGTGATGCGCAATTGAAGGTTCCCGATGGGAAGGCTGGCGAAGCCGCTCAGGTTGTTGTAGTCGATGCCGGCAGCACTCGGAGAGACGAGGTCGAGGCTGGCTCCCGGGGCGGTGAGATAGATGTCCACCGCTCCGATCCCGGCGGCGGCGTTGATGACTCGAAGATTGAAGCTGCCGGCACCCGAGTCGAGGAATGTGTCGTCGACGATCCGCGCGACGGGGTTGGTGATCGGCCCGAACAAGATGTAGGTGTAGTTCGCCTCACCGATTGCCACCACCGTTGTCGCGATGAGGTTCGACGGCGCTCCTGTGACAAACGCCTCGAGCGTGTGCGTGCCCGCCTTGATGATCTGATACGGCGAAAGTGACTGGAAAGGTATCGGGGGGGTGAGAAAAGAGTTGTCGTCGAGTGTAGTTACGATCGGGCCGCTGGCATTGGGAATCAGATTCACCACGCGCAGGTTCGATTGCGTGCTGGCCACGGTGACCACGCCGTTGCCGGTATTGCAGCCCGCGAGCAGTACACCGAACGCAAGCGCGGCGGCACTGATAAGGAACGAACGCATTGAATCTCCGACGGAAGGCTGGCGGGGAGCGCGCATCGGGCGCGGTGTGCGGCGTGCTCGCCCGGATTCCGGCGCGTCGGAAAGTCCCCGCGGGAAATCACTCATCCTGCGTGACGATGCCTTGCAGCGTACTCGTCGGTCCCGCCAGATACACCGTGTACTTGTGACCCGGAAGCAGCGTCACACTGGGAAGCTTGAGCAGTGACGTCGTTGTGCCCGACACGTTGAAATCGAATTCGTAGGGAGTGCCGGTCAACGCCGCAGCGGTCAAGTTCACGTAGCCCGACGCGGTATTGATCGCGAGGCCGCTGATCGTCTTGCTGAAGTTCACGAACACGTCGGTGGACGCGACGCTCGCCGAGGTGTTGACGAAGCGCACGCCGGCGCTTCCCGTGGCGGGCGGCTGGTTGTCGTCGAGCAGCACGAGGCCAGCCATTGCGCCAGCCGGACCGACCAGCGCGATCGAGGTGTCGGTCGCGGAGGAGAGGTTCGGGTTGAGCGTCAGCAGCGTCGCGCCGGGGGTGGCTTGCGATTGGATGGTGATCGCATGCGCGCCGGCGGAAGTCTGCTGGTAGCTCGAGACCCCTGTGTACGGGATGTTGGACAACTGCAGGTTGTTGTCGATGAATACGTTCAGCGGCGAGCCGACGAGCGACGCGTTGATGACTTTGTACTGCGCGACCAGGTTGTCGACGATCGTGCCGGTCCCAGCGCTGTCGCTCGGAAGAATGGCCGCATTGACCAGCGTCCCGCTGCCCTTGCTGTAGGCGAGGATGGTATACCCCTGATGCTCGAGGAACGCCTTGGGAGCGGAATCGAAAATGACTGTCTTGGTGCCGCTCGGGGTAATGCGGATCTCAAAGGGCAGGCCAATGTTCACTGAAGTGAAGGGGGTGAAAGCGCCATACGCCACGTTCCCGACAGTCGGCGCGGCGACGGTGAGGTCAGCCCCCTGTGGCGTCAGGTAGACGTCGATCGGTCCGATACCAGCCGCGGTGTTCATCACCCGCAGCGTAAAGAATCCGCTGCCTGGATCGCTGAAACTATCGGCCGCGAGAATCGTTCCGGGCGCCGTCAGTGGTCCATAGATGACGTAGGTATAGTTGGCGCCGCCGTTGATGCCAACGCTCTGGTTGACCAGCGGCGTGCTTGCGCCAGTTACCGTGACGGTGAATGTCTGCGTTCCGTTGCTCACGCCCGTGTACTGCGTGAGACCCTGGAAGGGAAGCGCGGTCGCCAGCGTGGTGCCCGCCGCCACGACGTTCATCGCGGGGGCCTCGAAGAATGCATTGACGACGCGGATCTGGGCGTTGCCGCCGTTGTTGCTGCCGCCCTTGCTGCATCCGACCACGGACAAGGCGATCAGACATATGCAGACGATGAGAGGGCGTGGCAGCCACATGGGGGTTCTCCGATGCGGCGCACGCGCCGCGTTGCTGTAGTTCCGAACGGTCGCAAATTATACGGCCTGGCAGGGCGTCGTGAAACGCCCGCAACATCTGCTTACGCCCGCGATGGGAAGACGATGCGAAACGAACGGAACCTGTGTTGGAAACTGGTCGGGGTGAGAGGATTTGAACCTCCGGCCTCTACGTCCCGAACGTAGCGCTCTACCAGGCTAAGCTACACCCCGACTGTTGCAGTGCCGCGGCCGTCGATGGCATGTCGGACGTGACGATGCAAAACCGACGCGAACTCAGGCGGTTCGCGTGACTGCGAAAACCGTCAATTCTAGCAGAGTTTCGCGGTATGTCGACGGGGGCAGCGTGTCCAGACAACGGGCGGCAACGGTCGATTCGCGCACGGCGCTGGCGCGTGCAAAATCGAGCGCGCCGGTGTCCTGCAAGACCGCGAGCACCTGCGCGAAATCGCTGCGTCGCGCGCCGCTGATCGCTTCGCGGATCAGCGCGCGCTGCGCATCGTCGCCGACAGCGAGGGCACGGATAAGAGGGAGCGTGGGCTTGCCTTCGGCGAGATCGTCACCCAGGTGCTTGCCGATGGCGTCTTCATCGCCGGAATAGTCGAGCACGTCGTCGATGAGCTGGAACGCGGTCCCCAGGTGCATCCCATAGCTCGCCAGGGCGTCCTCGGTCGCGCGAGATGCGCCACCGAGCACCGACCCCAACCGCGTCGCCGCTTCGAAAAGCTTTGCGGTCTTGCGCCGGATCACCTCGAGGTAGCGCTGTTCGCCGACGTCGGCGTCGCCCGAATTGACCAGTTGCATCACTTCACCCTCGGCGATGACGTTGGTCGCCTCGGACAGAATTTCCAGCACGCGCATGTCGTTGACCGCGACCATGAGCTGAAAGGCGCGCGAATACAGGAAGTCGCCGACCAGCACGCTGGCTGCGTTGCCGAAGCTCGCATTGGCAGTTGCGTGGCCGCGCCGCAGGTCTGATTCGTCGACGACATCGTCGTGAAGCAGAGTTGCCGTGTGGATCATTTCGACGATCGCCGCCAGCGTGTGATGGTGCGCCCCACGGTATCCGAAAGCGCGGGCAGAAAGCAGCACGAGCGCCGGCCTCAGCCGCTTTCCTCCGCCGCCGATGATGTATTCGGCGACTTGGCGAATAAGGACGACATCCGAATCCAGCGCCTCGCGCAGGACGCGGTCGACCGCGGCCAGGTCCTCGCGGAGCAGAGGATGCAGCAGGGGAATGTTCACTTGGACGCTTCGACGCGGATGTAGGTAGCTTGGGAGCCGCATATTATCCGATGCGGCGTTGCCCTCCCGTGAGTCCTGGGCGCTTTGACAAAACGACCGTAAGCCCATAAACTAGCAAACTTTTTGCAACTCGCAACCCGTGTGGAGTTACCTATGTACGCGGTCATAAAAACCGGTGGCAAGCAGTATCGTGTCGCCCCCGGTGAAAAACTCAAGGTCGAGCAGCTGCCGGCCGATGTAGGCGCGGCGGTCGTTCTCGATCAGGTGCTCATGGTCGGCGAAGGCGAAAGCGTCCGCGTGGGCCAGCCCACGGTCGCGGGCGCGACCGTCAACGCGACAGTGCTCGCGCACGGTCGCGGTGAAAAGCTCCGAATTTTCAAGATGCGGCGGCGCAAGCACTACCAGAAGCATCAGGGCCACCGCCAGGGCTATACCGAGCTCCAGATCGACGGCATCGTCGGCTGAGGCTGTTCACTGAAGCTCCTCATACAGGACTTACGGCAATGGCACACAAGAAAGCAGGCGGCAGCTCCCGCAACGGCCGCGATTCGCATTCCAAGCGCCTCGGTGTGAAAGCCTACGGCGGCGAAGGGATCTCGGCGGGCAGCATCATCGTTCGCCAGCGCGGTACGCAGGTTCATCCCGGCGTCAACGTAGGCATCGGCAAGGACCATACATTGTTCGCACTGGTCGACGGGAAGGTTCAGTTCGCGACCAAGGGATCCGCGGGGCGCACCTTCGTCAACGTTCTTCCCTCAGCCTGACGCCTTTCGCCGCGCTGCCGCGCAGAAATCCACAAATCCCCGCCACGCGGGGATTTTTTGCCTTTGCGCTGGGCGATCGCGGCGCTAGCGCCGTTCCAGCCACCAGAGCATGGTGGCGGCGACCATGACGAAGGCGGCGACCGGGAACGCGGCGGAAAACAGCGGCGGCCAATCGTTGATAACGCCGAGATAAGAGAACAATCGCCCAAGCAGGAAAAAGACCAGTCCCAGGATGGTCCCGGCGAAAATGCGGAATCCGACCCCTCCGGCGCGCCGCTGAAAATACGCGAACGGCAACGCCAACACCATCATCACCAGAACCGCGGCCGGATAGAAGATCTTGTTCCAAAGTGCGATTTCGAATCGCGACGTCTTCTGCTGGTTGCTTCCGAGCACGGTGATGTTGTCGTAGAGCGAAGTCATCTCCAGTTTTTCCGGCGCGACCTGATACACGGTCAGGATCGACGGCTTGAGCACGGTCTTCCAGATCCACTCGTCGACGCGCGTGACGTGCGCGCCTTCGGCGGACAGTTCGGTCGTACGCACGTTCTTGAGCCGCCACTGTCCATCGGTCACGAATGTTCCCGAGTCGGCGACACGCAGCGCGTGCAACCGCAGGTTGGCGTCGAATTCGTAGATGCGCACCCCGAGCAGTGAATTGTCGCCGAGCAGGTTCTTGATGTTGGCGAAGGTCTGCTCATGGTCACCCGCGCCGTCCTCGGTGTCCTGGCGGCCTTGCTTGAACCAGAATCCCGACTGGAACTGCTGCGCGAACACGCGGCTTGCCTGCCCCTGTACCTGCGCGCGGACGCGCTGCGCCAGGCGTTCCGCGGGTGGCGCCAGGAATTCGCCTGCGAGGAAGGTGGCGATCGCCAGCGGGATGCCGATGCGGATGATCGCCCAGGTGATCTGGGTGAGCGATGCCCCGGATGCGCGCATCACGGTGTACTCCGAGTTACTCACCAGTTGAGCGATCGCGAACAGCGTACCGATCAGCGCCGCCGTGGGCATCAACTCGTAGACATGTCCTGGCAGGCTGAGGCCTACGAAGAGGAGCGCGCGGCTCAGCGGGTAGCCGTCCTTGCTGACGTTGCCGAGCTCGTGGATCAGGTCGAAGAACGCGAACAGGCTGAGCAGCGCGACGAAGATCAGCAGCGTCGCGTAGAGCACTTCGCGCCCAACATAGCGGGTGAGCGTTTTCACGCGGTCCGGCGCCTCGCGAACCAGCCCAGCACCGAGAGGCGCCGTCGGAACAGAAGGATGACCGTCACCGCGGCGACCGAGTGGATCAGGAGCAGCCCGGTGAGGATCGAGATGCGTCCCTGCGCAATGAAGCTCTGCACGATGTTGATGCAATTGCTGTACAGCATGTAGACGAACACCGCTGCGAAGAGGTTGAACGAGCGGCCCATACGAGGGTTGACGTACGACAGGGGAACGGCGAGCAGCATCAGCAGTAACGCGCTGATTGGTACCGAGATACGCCAGAACAGCTCGGCGCGCTCGGGTGCCCCGTCGACCGCGGCCAGCTGCACGAGTGGGATGGCCTTCAGCGAAAGGGGTAGTGCGCGGACTTCGGCGGGCTCGATTCGGCGCCCCAGCTTCTCGAACTCCGCCGAGCGAAACTCTGCGCTTCCCGGCTGGCCTTCGTATCGGCGGCCGTTCTCCAGGACGATGAAACGGTCGCCGTTGGGCGCGTCCTCCAGACGCCCCAAGCTGGCGACAGTAGTGACGTCCTTGTCGCCTTCGATCGAATGCAGGAAAACGTTGCGGATTGTACCGTCGAAACTGTTGATGCTCTCTATGAAGACGACAAGTCGAGCCTGTCGGAACTCCTTGAATAAGCCCGGCGCGAGCAATGACAGCTCTTCACGCGACTCCAGCTGCCGTTCGTATTCGAGACGGCGCTGTTCGGCCCAGGGTGACAGCCAAAGTGATAACACGACGATCGCGAGCAGGAACGGACTGGCGAACCAGAAGATGGGTTTGAGCCACGAGGTCAATCCGAGGCCCGAGGTGAACCATACGATCATTTCGCTATCGCGATACCATCTGGACAAGGTCAGCAGCACGGTGAAAAACAAGGCCACCGACAAAAGAATATTGAAATAAAACAACGCGTTGAAACCGAGAAGCGCGAGAATACCCTCGGGAGCCACGGTTCCTCCGGCGGCGCGCGCCAGCAGGCGCAAAACGAGGTTGGTGAACAGGATTCCCAGGAGAACCAGAAATAGTCCCACGGCCGTGGCCGTGAGTTCTCGCACCAAGCTGCGCCTGAAGACCATGACGGCGGAAATATTTTGACTTTTTAGGGAGGATTTGCCGATAATGCGGATCGTACCGCGTAAAGGCAATTTTCGTTCGAGGAACGTCGATGGAATTTACCATAAAAAGCGGCAGCCCCGAGAAGCAGCGCAGCGCCTGCGTGGTCGTCGGCGTCTTCGACAACCGCAAGCCGAGCCTTTCCGCCGACCTCGTGGATCGTGCCTCGGGCGGATATATCAGCGAGATCATCCGGCGCGGCGACATGGAGGGGAAGCTGGGCAGCACGCTCCTGTTGCACAACGTCAAGGGTACGCTCGCCGATCGCGTGCTGCTGGTCGGACTGGGCAAGGAACGCGATTTCCGCGAGCGCGAATTCCGCAGCGCGATGCGCGCCGCGGTGAGGCTTCTCAATGAAACGGGTTCCTATGAAGCGGTCGTCTACCTGACCGAGGAAAAGGTCAAGCGCCGCGAGGTCGCGTGGCGCGTCGAGCACGCGGTTGTCGTCGCGATGGAGGCTGTTTATCGCTTCGACCAGATGAAAAGCCAGCCCGCCGAGGTGCGTCGACCCCTGCGCAAGCTCACGCTGTCGGTGCCGCAGCGTAGCGATCTGACCGCCGGCGAGAGCGCCGCGGCGCGTGGACTGGCCATCGCGCACGGCATGGACCTTGCGCGCGACCTGGGCAATCTGCCGGGGAACCTTTGCACGCCGGCGTACCTCGGGGAGCGCGCCCAGGCGCTCGCGCAGGAGCTCGGCTTCAAGTGCGAAGTCCTCGACCGCGCCCAGATCGAAGCGCTGAAAATGGGCTCGTTCCTGTCGGTGACCAACGGCAGCGACCAGGCTCCCCGATTCATCGTCATGGAATACAACGGCGCCGGCAAGAAGCAGCCGGTCGTGCTGGTGGGCAAGGGAATCACCTTCGACACTGGCGGGATCTCGATCAAGCCGTCGCTGGACATGGATTACATGAAATACGACATGTGCGGCGCCGGGAGCGTGTTTGGCGCGTTTCGGGCGGTCGCCGAGCTCAAGGCCAAGATCAACCTGATCGGTCTCATCCCTGCGTGCGAGAACATGCCGAGCGGCCGGGCGACCAAGCCTGGCGACATCGTTACCAGCATGTCCGGGCAAACCATTGAAGTGCTCAACACCGATGCCGAGGGACGGCTCATCCTGTGCGACGCACTGACCTACGCGGAACGCTACGAGCCCTCGGCGGTGGTCGACATCGCGACGCTGACCGGAGCCATCGTTGTCGCGCTCGGCCATATTCCCTGCGGCGTTTTCAGCAATAGCGACAGCCTTGCGCGCGCGCTGCTCAACGCGGGCGAGGAGTCTTTCGATCGCGGATGGCAGATGCCGTTGTGGGATGACTACCAGGATGGCCTCAACAGCAACTTCGCGGATTTCGCGAATATTGGCAGCCGCGCCGGAGGCAGCGTTACCGCAGCGTGTTTTCTATCGCGTTTTGCCAAGAAATTCGACTGGGCGCACCTCGATATCGCCGGGGTCGCATGGAAGGAAGGCAAGGAAAAGGGCGCTACCGGAAGACCGGTCGCGCTGCTCACTACCTGGCTGCTTTCGCAGGAGGGTGCGCCCTCCTAGCGGCTTTCAGCGCCTACCATGACCGCGATCGATTTCTACACTCATGTGTCCGATCGTCACCAGGTCGTGACCAAGCTCGTCGCGAAAGCGTTCACGCAGCATGGCCATGTGCGCGTGCTCACCGACAACGCCGCGGCCACGGAGGCGCTGGAGCGGCTGCTCTGGACGCAGCCGGCGCTTAGCTTCCTGCCGCATTGCCGCGTGGGCGACCGGCTCGCCGGAGAAACGCCCATCTGGGTCGATCACGTGCTCGAGCACCCCGGCCCCGCGCGCGTGCTCATCAACCTGCACGCGGCGCCGCCGCCGTTCTTTGCGCGTTTCGAGCGGCTTGCCGAAATCGTAGGAATCGACGATGCCGAGAGCGCGCGCACGCGTTACCGCTACTATCGCGAGCGCGGCTACGAATTGCGTTCCCACCGGCTTGGCGAGGTCGCATGACGGCCACCGCGCGCGAGCTCCTCGAACAGGCCGATGCGCTGATGCGCAAGAATCGCGGGCGCGGCGACGCGGATTTTCCCATCCTGACCGACGCCATCGATGAGCCGGTGGCCGCGATCGCGGAAGCCGCCATTCCGATCCTGACGCAACGCATTCAGCCCGCGGAGGCGCCAGCGGCCGACGTGATGGACATGCCTCCGCCGGCTCAGCAGCCGACCCGCGCGGCGGTCGCGATGCTGGAAGGCGACCCTTCGGACTGGCTGGTGATGGACACCATCGATCCATCATCGCACAGCGTGACCGGCAAGGCCCCCGACACGCTTGCCGTCGTACCCCCGGTCACGCTGAAGACCGAATCCGTGAGGCCGCCTGACGAGGTGATCGAGACGCCGACCCGTTTCACGCTCAAGGCCGCGGGCTCCGAACCGACCCCGCCGCCGACGGGGTCGACCATGTCGTCGAGCACGGCGCTTTTGGAGCAGGCACGAGTCCTCCCCGCGCTGCCAGTGCAGCCGCTATCGGACGCCTTGGCGGCGCCCCCGCACGAGGCGCCACCCCCGGAGCCCCAACCCCTCGCAGGTGCGCGCCTGGATTCCGAAGAGCGCTGGGCCGCGCTCGCCGAACAGATCTCCTTGCAGGTGCTGCAGCGCCTGGACCTTTTCACCGATACGGGACTCAAGGATCAACTCGCGCGTCATCTGCAGCCCATCGTCGATCGCGCGGGCGCCGAGCTGGTGAGCGCGATCAACGAGCAGGTCGGCAAGCTGGTGCGAAGCTACATCGCCGAAGCGATCGAACGCGAAATCGCGCAATGGCGGCGCGAGCACGGCTGACCCTTGCGGTCCGTCCATGCTAGACTGCATCGCATGCACCAGACCTGCACCTTGAGTAAACCCAGCGAAGCAACGCGCGCGATGCGCCGCGATGCGTACGTCTACGTCTTCTATTTCGGCGCACGCGCCGAGGGCCGCGCACGAGGGTAATTCAGGACGAATTAACCAACGATCGGGCGGCCAAGAGGCCGCCCGATTTTTTTTCGACCACCGCAACGGGACCTTAGTCATGATCATCGTAATGCAGCCCGACGCAGGCGACGCCGAGATTGGGGCCGTCACCGCGAAGATCCGCGCCCATGGACTCGACGTGCATGTCTCCAAGGGCACCGAGCGAACGCTTATCGGCGCGGTCGGCGACGAGCGCAAGCTCGATCCTGAAATGTTCGACCCGATGCCCGGCGTCGAAAAGTCGATGCACATCGTCAAGCAGTACAAGATCGTCGCCCGCGAGTGGCACAAGGCGAACACGGTTATCGACGTTTCAGGAGTGCCGATCGGCGGGAACGTGGTCCAGGTCATCGCAGGGCCGTGCTCGGTGGAGACCGAGCCGCAAATGAGCGCCGCCGCGCAGGGCGTGAAGGCGGGCGGTGCGCGCCTGATGCGCGGCGGCGCGTTCAAACCGCGCACCAGCCCGTACACCTTCCAGGGCAAGGGCGTCGAAGGTCTGGAGCTGCTGCGAGCTGCCGCCGATTCCCAGCGCCTTCCCATCGTCACCGAGCTCATGGATGCGCGCATGCTCGAGACGTTTCTTCGCCATGACGTCGATTGCATCCAGATCGGCACGCGCAACATGCAGAACTTCGATCTGCTCAAGGAAGTGGGCCGCGTCAAGAAGCCGGTGATACTCAAGCGCGGCATGTCGGCGACGATAAGTGAATGGCTGATGGCCGCGGAGTACATCGCCGCCGGCGGCAACCATGACATCATTTTCTGCGAGCGAGGCATACGCACCTTCGAGACGGCGTATCGCAACGTGCTCGACGTCACCGCGGTGGCGGTGCTCAAGCGCGAAACGCACCTGCCGGTGATCGTCGATCCGTCGCACGCGGGCGGCAAGGCGTGGATGGTACCCGCGCTGTCGTGCGCCGCCGTCGCCGCCGGCGCCGACGGTCTGCTCATCGAGGTCCACCCGAATCCGTGCGATGCGTGGTGCGACGCCGACCAGGCGCTCACGCCCGACGAGTTTGCAAGGCTCATGACGACCTTGCGCGCGGTCGCGGCGGCCGTGGGTCGCGCGCTTTGATCAAGCCCGTTCCATCGGCGGCTCGAGTCGCCGGTCCGCTATAATTTCGGCCTTTCGATTCGTCGCATGCGCCCACCGCCCATGGAATTCGCCAAGTCATTCGAGCCGCGCGCGATCGAGGCACGCTGGTACCCGTTCTGGGAATCCACCGGGCTGTTCAAGCCGTCGATGACTTCGAGTGCGCCGGCGTTCTGCATCCAGCTGCCGCCACCCAACGTCACCGGCACGCTGCACATGGGGCACGCATTCCAGCAGACGCTGATGGACATTCTCATCCGCTATCACCGCATGCTCGGCGACAACACGCTCTGGCAGGTCGGGACCGATCACGCCGGCATTGCGACGCAGATCGTCGTCGAGAACCAGCTGGTTTCTGCCGGCACCTCGCGGCGCGACATCGGACGTGAGGCGTTCCTCGCGCGCGTGTGGGAATGGAAGGCGCAATCCGGATCGACCATCACCGCGCAAATGCGCCGTCTGGGGGCGTCGTGCGACTGGACGCGCGAGCGATTCACCATGGATCCTGGATTGTCCGCCGCGGTTGTCGAGACGTTCGTGAAGCTGCACGAGGACGGACTCATTTATCGCGGCAAACGGCTGGTCAACTGGGACCCGAAACTCGGCAGCGCCGTTTCCGATCTCGAGGTAGAAAGCGAGGAGGAGAACGGGACGCTGTGGGAGATCCGCTACCCGCTCGCCGACAGCAGCGGCTTTCTCGCGGTGGCGACGACGCGACCGGAAACGATGCTCGGCGACGTCGCGGTGGCGGTGAATCCTGACGACGCACGTTATGCGCATCTGGTGGGCAAGGAGGTGGATCTGCCGTTGAGCGGGCGGCGCATTCCCATCATCGCAGACGCCTACGTCGACAAGGATTTTGGGACGGGCTGCGTCAAGATCACGCCGGCGCACGATTTCAACGACTGGGACATCGGTGAGCGTCACGGGCTGGTGCCCATCACCATCTTCACCCTCGACGCACGCATCAACGACAACGCACCCGCGAAATATCGCGGGATGGACCGCTATGTCGCGCGCAAGGCGGTGCTCGCCGATCTCGAGACGGCGGGACTGATCCAGGCGCAAAAGTCGCACAAGATGGTCGTTCCGCGCTGCGAGCGCACCGGCGAGATCATCGAGCCGATGCTCACCGACCAGTGGTTCGTCGCGATGACCAAGCCAGCACCGTCGACACATCCGCACTTTCCCGGAATGTCGTTCAAGGATATCTGCCTGCACGCCGTCAACGGCGGCATCATCGGTGCGAGCGCCGAGCGCCAGACCATCCGCTTCGTGCCCGAGCATTGGACCACGTGGTACGACAACTGGCTGGGCAAGGTCTACGACTGGTGCATCTCGCGGCAACTGTGGTGGGGACATCGCATCCCGGCGTGGTACGACGCCGAAGGCAACGTTTTTGTCGCTCGCAACGCGGCCGACGCGGCGCAACAGTCGGGCAAGCCCGAAGCCGCGCTGCGCCAGGACGAAGACGTCCTCGATACGTGGTTCTCATCGGCGCTGTGGTGCCACTCGACGCTGGGGTGGCCGGAGGACACGCCCGAGCTGCGCGCGTTCCTGCCTAGCTCGGTGCTGATCACCGGCTTCGACATCATTTTCTTCTGGGTCGTGCGCATGGTCATGACGACCACGTACTTCACCGGCAAGATTCCGTTTCGAGACGTCTACATCAATTCTATCGTGCGCGACGAGGCCGGACAGAAAATGTCCAAGTCCAAGGGGAACGTGCTCGATCCCATCGACCTGATCGATGGTACCGACGTCGAGTCGCTGGTCACCAAGCTCACCTCGGGGCTGATCCTGGAAAAGCAGCGCGAGTCGATCGAGAAGCGCACGCGCCGGCAATTTCCCAATGGCATTCCGGCCTTCGGCGCCGACGCGGTGCGCTTCACCTTCGCGAGCCTGGCGACCTTCGGTCGCACGCTCAATTTCGACCTGGATCGCTGCGATGGCTATCGCAACTTCTGCAACAAGCTATGGAACGCGACGCGTTTCGTGTCGATGAACGTCGAAGGCAAGGACACCGGCCTCGATCCTTCGCTCCCGGCGACGACGAGCTTTGTCGACCGCTGGCTGCTGGGTCGGTTGCAGCGAGCCAAGCGCGACATTGCCGAAAACCTCGAGCAGTACCGGTTCGACCTCGCCGCCAAGGCGCTGTACGAATTCGCGTGGGACGAGTTCTGTGACTGGTACGTCGAGCTTGCCAAGGTGCAGCTGCAGCGCGCGGAGGCTGCCGGCGACGATGCCGCGGCGCGGGGGACACGGCGCACCTTGGTCCGCGAGCTCGAGGCGGTGCTGCGGCTCGCGCACCCCTTCATCCCCTTCATCACTGAGGAACTTTGGCAGGGTGTGGCCGCGCACGCGGGCAAAAGCGGTCTATCGATCTCGATCCAGCCGTTTCCGCGGGCGGACACGAGCCGCATCGACGAGGACGCCGACACCGACATGGCGCTGCTCAAGAACGTGGTCAACGCCTGCCGCACGCTGCGCAGCGAAATGAAGCTCTCTCCGGCGCAGAAGGTGCCGCTGATCGCGTCAGGCGACGCGCGCCGTCTGGAGGCGTTCGCGCCTTATGTCGCGGCGCTCGCGAGGCTCTCCGAGGTCAAGATCGTCGACGAGCTGCCACGCACCGATGCGCCGGTGCAAATCGTCGGCGAATTCAGGCTCATGCTGCACATCGAGGTCGATGTCGCCGCCGAAAAGAGCCGGCTGTCCAAGGAATACGATCGCGTGGACGGCGAAATCGCCAAGCTTGCGCTCAAGCTGGCCAACCAGAGTTTCGTCGCGCGTGCGCCGGAGCACGTCGTCGCACAGGAACGCGGGCGGCTCGAGGGGCTGCAGGTTACGCGGGGACGGCTCGAGCAGCAGCTGGCGCAACTCGGCCGCTAAAGGAGTCCGCGAGTGGGCCGGTCCATCGCACCTATCGGCCGACGGACCAGTCGTAAACTGCGCCCGCGGCCTCGGGCGTCGAACTCAAACTTTTTCGGGAATCGGCGCTGAGCGCTTCATCAGCAGCGCGGCGACGGGCTTCACCTGACCGGCGCGCCGCGAGGCGGCCTGCGCGTTGGTCAGCGCTGAGGACGCGTCCGCGGGCGGGAAAGGACGCATCACGAGCGGCTGGTCCGGATTGCGATCGAAAACGCTGTCATCGCGCTGGCGGCGCGGCGGCTGCTCTTCCGCGGGCCTCGCGGGCCTCGCTGCCGTTCTCCCCGCCGGGCGCGGACTGCGCTCGCGAGCGGGTTCGCGGCGCGACTGAGACTGAGGATCGCTGGATCGCATCGATCCGACCGGCTGCGCCACCGTGATCGAGCGCTTGAGCAGCCGTTCGATCTCCACCAGCAGCTTGTCCTCTTCTGGCGCGCAAAACGAAATCGCCTCGCCACTGGCGCCGGCGCGGCCGGTGCGTCCGATGCGATGGATGTAGTCCTCGGGGACGTACGGCAGCTCGTAGTTCACGACCAGCGGCAGGTCGTCGATATCCAGACCGCGCGCGGCGACGTCGGTGGCCACCATGATCTGCACCTTGGCCGCCTTGAAGGCGTCCAGTGCCTCGAGGCGGGCCGCCTGACTTTTGTCGCCGTGAATGGCGGTCGTCTTCAGGCCGTCCTTCTCGAGCTGGCGCGCGAGCCTGGAAGCGCCGTGCTTGGTGCGCACGAAACAGAGCACCTGCCACAGGTCGCGCGAGGTGACGATGTCGGCGAGCAACGCGCGCTTCTGATCGGGCGAGACCTTGTACACGGTCTGCGTGACCGTGTCGGCGGTGGTGTTGCGCTTCGCGACCTCGATGAGCTGCGGCGCATTGAGCAGCTGGTCGGCGAGCTTCTTGATCTCGTTGGAGAACGTCGCCGAGAACAGCAGATTCTGGCGCTTCGCAGTCACCGGCATGAGTGCCATGATGCGCTTGATGTCCGGGATGAAACCCATGTCGAGCATGCGATCGGCTTCATCGAGCACGAAGATCTCGACCTGGCTGAGATTGAGCGTCTTCTGCTCGATGTGGTCCAGCAGGCGTCCCGGGGTTGCGACCAGGATCTCGATGCCGCTGCGCACAATCGGGATCTGCTGCTTGATGTCGACGCCGCCGAACACCACGGTTGAGCGGATGCCGGTGTGCTTGGCGTAGGTCTTGACCGATTCTTCGACTTGAATCGCAAGCTCGCGCGTCGGTGTGAGGATCAGCGCGCGCACCGGATGGCGCGCCGGCGAGGGACTCATATTGGCCATCGGCAGGAGCTTTTGCAGGATCGGCAGCGTAAAGCCTGCCGTCTTGCCGGTGCCGGTCTGGGCGCCGCCCATGACGTCCTTGCCGGACAGGATGATGGGAATTGCCTGCGATTGAATAGGTGTAGGCGTGGTGTAACCGGCTTCGGCCACGGCCCGCAGAATCTCCGGGGCCAAGCCGAGCTCGTCAAAGCTCGGGGTACTGCTCATCAATGGAATCTCCTGGCGCGGCCTACTCGCTTTTGCGAGTTCCGGTCCAGGCAGCGAATCAAACGTAGGTGACGGGGCTGGTCGCGCGATCGACAGCGATGGCAGGCGAACGCCCCATCCGGGGATCGGCGGTGACCGGATGGCCCGCCGAGTGACCCGTAGTGTAGACCTAAACGTCGGATTTTGCAAATAAAACTGTCGAGCCCGCGCCTGGCTTGGTACAATCACCGGTTAATCATTGCGCAACGCACCATGACCACCGCCAGGCAGCTCCGCAACATCGCAATCATCGCCCACGTCGATCACGGCAAGACCACGCTGGTCGACAAGTTGCTGGCCCAGTCCGGGACCTTCGCGGCTCACCAGCACATCGCCGAGCGCGTCATGGACAGTAACGACCTCGAGCGCGAACGCGGCATCACCATCGTCGCCAAGAATTGCGCGATCGAATACGGCGATACCCACATCAATATCGTCGATACGCCCGGCCACGCGGATTTCGGCGGCGAGGTCGAGCGCGTGCTGTCGATGGTCGATGGCGTTCTGTTGCTCGTCGATGCGGTGGAGGGTCCCATGCCGCAGACGCGCTTCGTGACCCGCAAGGCGCTGGCGCTCGGATTGCAGCCTATCGTCGTGGTCAACAAGATCGATCGTCCGGGTGCGCGCGCGCAATGGGTCGTCAACCAGACCTTCGAACTGTTCGACAAGCTTGGCGCCACCGAGGCGCAGCTCGATTTTCCGGTGGTGTATGCATCGGCGCTGCATGGGTACGCGTCGCTCGATTCCAAGGTACCGGGGACGGACATGCGCCCGCTTTTCGAGACCATTCTGGCGAACGTTCCCGTACCGGTCGGCGATCCCGACGGGCCGCTGCAGCTACAGATCAGCGCCCTCGACTATTCGAGCTACGTCGGACGGCTGGGAATCGGTCGTATTCGCCGAGGACGTCTCAAGCCCGCGCAGGAAGTCATGGTCCTCAACGGCGATGCGCCGGGGAGCCGCGCCAAGATCGGACAGGTGCTGGGGTTTGCCGGACTGGACCGGCGTCCGGTCGACGAGGCGAGCGCTGGCGACATCGTGCTCATTACCGGCGTCGACGCGCTTTCAATCGGTACGACCATTGCATCGGTCGAGACGCCGGAAGCGCTGCCGATGATCGCGGTGGACGAACCGACGCTCTCGATGCAGTTCCAGGTCAACACCTCACCGCTTGCCGGCAAGGAGGGCAAGTACGTGACCAGTCGCAACCTTCGCGAAAGACTCGCCAAGGAGTTGCTTACCAACGTTGCGCTGCGTGTCGACGATACGACCGACACCGACGTGTTCACCGTGTTCGGCCGCGGCGAGCTGCATCTGACGATCCTGCTCGAGAACATGCGCCGCGAAGGCTACGAGCTGGCGGTATCGCGCCCGCGCGTCGTCCTGCGCGAAGTCGATGGCGAACAGCGCGAGCCCTTCGAGCAGCTCTCGGTCGACGTCGAGGACGCACACCAGGGAGCCGTGATGGAAGCGCTCGGCGCGCGGCGCGGCGAGCTCGTGCACATGGAATCCGACGCTCGCGGACGAACCCGCGTCGACTACCGCATTCCGGCGCGCGGGCTCATCGGCTTCCAGGGCGAGTTTCTCAATCTCACCCGCGGAACAGGGCTCATGAGCCACGTGTTCGATGGCTACGCGGTCGTCAAGGGCGAAATTCCCGAGAGGCGCAACGGCGTCCTGATCTCGGCGGAAGCCGGGGAGGCCGTCGCCTATGCGCTGTGGAAGCTGCAGGAGCGCGGGCGCATGTTCGTGTCGCCTGGCGACAAACTGTATGAAGGCATGGTCATCGGCATTCACAGTCGCGATAACGACCTCGTGGTCAACCCGATCAAGGGCAAGCAGCTGACCAACGTGCGCGCCTCGGGCAAGGACGAAGCGATCGCGCTGACGCCACCGATCCAGCTGACGCTCGAGTACGCGGTCGAATTCATCGCCGACGACGAGCTCGTCGAGATCACGCCGAAATCGATTCGCATCCGCAAGCGCTATCTGCTCGAGCACGAGCGCAAAAAAGCGAGCCGCGAAGCCGCGTAGCGCGGCTTCGGCCGTGTCGGCGGCGCAGGAACGAGCGCGCGCGAGCGCATTTTGCGATGCATGAGCCGACGACGTAAACTGCGCAGCATGGAATCGTTCACATTGATCATCGCGCTCGCCCTCGGCATCACCGTGGTCGGGCTGCTGCTTGGCGTGATGCTCGTGCGCCTCGCGGGCATTGCGCGTGATTCGCGCGAGCTGGTGCATCTGAAGGCGCAGCTCGCGCTGCTCGGAACGCAGAACGAGCGCCTTGAGCGCGAGCTGCGCGCCGAGCTCGTGCAGTCGCGCACCGAAGGCAGTCAGCATGCGCAGGCGGCGCGCGGCGAGTTGGGTGCCACGCTCGGACAGTTCGCGCAGACGCTGCAAAACCAGCTTGGCAACATGGCGCACGTACAGCACGAGCGCCTGTCGACGCTCACCCAGAGCAACGAGCAACGACTGGACGCCGTGCGCAGCACACTCGAGCAGCGCCTCGATCTACTGCGCAGCGACAACGCGCAGAAGCTCGAGCAAATGCGCGCGACCGTCGACGAAAAGTTGCACGCGACGCTCGAGCAGCGCCTGGGCGAATCGTTCAAGCTCGTGTCCGACCGTCTGGAGCAGGTGCATCGCGGACTGGGCGAGATGCAGTCGCTGGCATTGGGGGTAGGTGACCTCAAGAAGGTGCTCACCAACGTCAAGACGCGCGGCACCTGGGGGGAGATGCAGCTGGAGAACCTGCTCGAGCAGATTCTCGTTCCCGCGCAATACGAGAAAAATGTCGCGACCCGCCCGGGAAGCAGCGAGCGCGTCGAGTTCGCGATCAAGCTCCCCGGTCGCGACGCCGACGGTGCTCCTTGCATGCTTCCCATCGACGCCAAGTTTCCGCTGGCCGACTACCAGGAGGTGGTCGACGCGCAGGAGCGCGGCGACGTGGTCGCGGTCGAGCTGTTCTCGAAGGCGCTCGACCGCCGCCTTCGCGAGCAGGCCGCCGACATCCAGCGCAAGTATGTCGCGCCGCCGCACACGACCGACTTCGCGCTGCTTTATCTTCCGGTGGAAAGTCTGTACGGCGAAGTCTTGCGGCGGCCTGGGCTGGTCGATGCACTGCAGCGCGATTACCGCATCACGGTTACCGGTCCGACGACGCTTGCGGCCATGCTCAACAGCCTGCAAATGGGATTTCGCACCCTGGCCATCGAGCGCAGATCCAGCGAGGTATGGACGCGCCTGGGCATGGTGAAAACTGAATTCGCGAAGTTCGGCGAAGTGCTCGCGGCCACCAAGAAGAAACTCGATGAAGCGAGCAATTCGATCGGCAAGGCCGAAGCGAGAACGCGCGCCATCGAGCGTCAGCTGCGCGACGTCGAGGCGCTGCCGGAGGTGGACGCCGATCGACTTCTCGTTGTCGAGCCGCGCCTGGTGTACGACGCCGACGCCAAGGCGGACGCCGTGGAGCAGCTCGATCTCGATGTCGAGCCGGGCGACGATGCGCCGCGCAGCCGCGAGGGAAGCTGAGTGCCGCCGTCCCGGCATCAGGAGCTGAGGCATGCTCGACACGCTGCGTAACTGGCAACGCCGACGCGTCCTCGCGCAGGCCGCCATTCCCGAGCCGCTGTGGCGCGAGTCGCTCGAGTCGCTGCCGTTCCTGGCGATCTATACCGATGCCGAGCTCGCACGCCTGCGCGAGCTCGTGGTGCTGTTCCTCTCCGATAAAAGCATCGTCGCCGCGCGCGACTTCGAGGTGACGCCGCTGATGCGCGTGGTGATCGCGATGCAGGCGTGCATGCTGATACTCAACCTGGATCCGCGCTACTACGACGGCTGGGAAGGCGTGATCGTCTACCCCGACGAATTCATGTCCGAGCTCGAATACCAGGACGAGGTAGGCGTGGTGCACCGTCGACACGAGCCGCTCGCCGGTGAAGCGATGCCGCACGGTCCGGTCATCCTGTCGTGGCAGGACGTCGAGGCGAGCGCGGATTGGCAGACCACCGGAATGAACCTCGCCATCCATGAATTCGCGCACAAGCTGGACATGCGCAGCGGCGAGGCCAATGGATGTCCGCCGCTGCCCGCCGAGATGCCGCCGCGCTCGTGGCAAAAAGCGATGAACGCGGCGTTCGAGCATTTTCGCGCCAGGGTGGAGCAGGGCGAGGACACCGCGATCGATCCCTATGCGGCGGACGACCCCGCCGAATTCTTCGCCGTGCTCTCGGAAGTGTTTTTCGTCGACCCAACGCTGCTGCTGCACGAGTATCCGAAAATCTACGAGCTCTTCGCCTGGTTCTACCGGCAGGATCCGGCGAGCCGCACGCAGCTTCTGCTCGACGATTGAATCGGCGGTTCGTCAGCTACGCTGCGCGCGATCGAGGATCGCATCGAGCGCCGCGGTCGGCGGGAGCGCGCCGAAGGCGCCGTGCGCCGGTTCGTCGAGGCGCGACGCACAGTAGGCTTCGCCGGTCGCGCTGTCCGCATGACGGATCAGCAGCGACGCGGCGAGGCACGTCGCGATCGTCCCGGCGATCCTGCGCGCGTCACGTGGGTCGGATTTTCCCTGCAGCGTCGCCGCCAGCGCGTCGATCCGGCGGTCCAGCGCGCGGTGCCCACCGCGTGCCAGCGCGAGCTCGGCGAGCAGCGCTTCGACTGCCGCCGCTTCGCGTTCGGCCGCGCGCAACACGTCGAGGCACATGACGTTGCCCGAGCCTTCCCAGATCGAATTGAGCGGGGCCTCGCGATACATGCGCGGCAGAACCGACTCCTCGACGTAGCCATTGCCTCCGAGCACTTCGAGCGCCTCGGCGAGCGTCGGCGGCGCGCGCTTGCACACCCAGTACTTGAGCGCGGGCGTCGCCAGGCGCGCGAACGCCGCGTCCGGGCTCGCCTCCTCGGCGTCGAAGGCCCGCGCCAGCCGCATCGCCAGCGCGGTTGCGGCCTCGTCCTCGAGCGCAAGATCCGCGAGCACGTTTCGCATCAGCGGCTGCTCGATCAGGCGCTTGCCGAACGCGCGCCGATGGCGCGCATGGTGCAGTGCCTGCGCGACCGCACCGCGGATCAGGCCGGCACTGCCGATCACGCAGTCCAGGCGCGTGTGACGCACCATCTCGATGATGACCGGCACGCCGCGTCCTTCCTCGCCGAGCAGCCACGCAGTGGCCTCCTCGAATTCGACCTCGCTCGACGCGTTCGAGCGGTTGCCGAGCTTGTCTTTGAGCCGCTGGATGAACACGTGATTGCGGCTACCGTCCGGAAGGTAGCGCGGAAGAAAAAAGCATGACAAGCCTGCTGCGGTTTGCGCGAGCACGAGGTGCGCGTCGCACATCGGCGCCGAAAAAAACCATTTGCTGCCGTCGATGCGATAACTGCGGTCGGTGCTGCGCTGCGCCCGCGTGGTGTTGGTCCTGACGTCGGAACCCCCTTGGCGTTCGGTCATCCCCATGCCGATCAATGCCGAAGCCTTGTCGGCGACCGGCAGCGAGCGAGGATCGTAATCGCACGCCAGCAGCCGCGGCATCCAGGTGGTCTGCAGCCATGGCAGCGCGGCGAGGTGGCGGCGCAGCAGGGGCACTGCCGCGTAAGTCATGGTGAGCGGGCATTGCGTTCCGTTCTCGATCTCGGCATGCATCAGGTACGCCGCGGCGCGCGCCACCTGTGCACCTGCACGCGGTGCCGCCCACGGCGACGCATGCTCACCCTCGCGCATCGCGAGCGCCATCAGCGCATGCCAGGACGCGTCGAACTCGACCAGGTCGATGCGCTCGCCGTAGCGATCATGCGTCTTCAGTTCCGGCGCGCGATGGTTGCATTGCGAAGCGAGCGCGAACGTCTCGACGCTGCCGAGGGTGGCGCCCCACGCGTCGAGACGTGCGTGCGCCCACGCCGCGCCTTCGCGTTCGACCGCTTCGCGCAGCGACGCATGCGTCGCGTAGAGATTGCGCCCTTCGAACGGCGGCGGCTGGTTGGCGTCCACCGGCACGGGTGTTAGGCTCAGGGCGCGGCCGGCCGCACTGCGCTCTTGGGACGAAAGACCTTGCACACCGCCTCGTGCGTCTCGATGTACGGGCCACCGATGAGATCGACGCAATAGGGCACGGCCGGAAACACGCCGTCGAGCGTCTCCTTGATCGCTTTCGGCTGACCCGGCAGATTGAGTATGAGTGCGCTGCCGCGGATCACGCCGACCTGGCGCGACAGGATCGCGGTCGGCACGTACTTGAGGCTCACCTGCCGCATTTGCTCACCGAAGCCTGGAAGCACCTTGTGCGCGATGGCGAGCGTCGCCTCCGGTGTGACATCGCGCGGCGCCGGACCGGTGCCCCCGGTGGTGAGCACCAGGTGGCAGCCGGTGATGTCCACCAGCTCGACCAGCGTAGCTTCGATGAGGCGCTGTTGGTCGGGAATGAGCCGTGTCTCGAGCTCCCAGGCGGATTTCAACGCCGCCTCGAACCACTCGCGCAGCCCGGGTACACCCTGGTCGGCGTAGACGCCCGCCGACGCCCGGTCGCTGATCGATACCAACCCGATGCGCAGCGACGAGTCGCTCACCGGCGTGTTCCGAGCAGTGCGTTGAGTACGCGGAAGAGCTCACGGTAGGCGTGCGGAGGCGAGCCGCGCGCGCGCTCGGCAGCGGCGCGCGCGATCAACGCTTGCAGTGCAGCGCGATCGGCCAGCGGCTGCGTCTCGAAAAACGCGTCGAGCGCGCCGGCTTCGCTGAGCAGGCGCTCGCGCCAGCGCTCGACCATCCTGAGCCGCGCCTTTTCCGCATTTGGCGCGTGCGCCCAGCGCGCGAGCTCAGCCTCGATGGGCGCGGGATCGACTTCACGCATCAGACGGCCCACGTATTGCATCTGCCGCCGGCGCGCTTCGTGACCGGTGAGCTTTCGTGCGGCAACGATCGCGTCGGACAGCCGTTCGGGCAGAGCCAGCGAAGCGAGGCGAGCGGGAATGAGTTCGACCAGGCGTTCGCCGAGGTCCTGCAGTGCGAGCATGGCGTGCTTGCGCTGTGTTTTGGACAGCACAACTTCGGAATCAGGCAGCGCCAGGTCCTCGGACACGCTGCTTCGCGGCGTCGCCTCCTGTCCCGGCCGCCGGGGTGCTTCGTCGGATCTTCGCATCGGAGGATATCGAACGCAGAGGTGTTTGCTATCATAACCGATCCCCCTGCAGCGTCCCCTGAACCGCTCTCGACCCGCCCTCAAACCCCGTGCCCATACAAGCATCCGCGAGCCGGTTTCCGCTTTCATCCGACGCGCTGTCTGAAGTCGCCGACCGCGTATTGCGTGACGCGAAAGCCGGCGGCGCCACTGCGGCCGAAGCGGAAGTCTCGCAGGCTTTCGGGCAAAGCGTGACGGTGCGCAAGGCCGACGTGGAAACCATCGCCTACAACCGCGACAAGGGCATCGGCGTGACCGTGTATGTAGGCGCACGACGCGGTCACGCGAGCACCGCCGATTTCGCGCCCGATGCGATCAAGTACACCGTGGGCAAGGCGCTGAGCATCGCGCGCTTCACCGGCGACGATGCCTGCGCCGGCCTCGCCGACCCGCAACTGCTCGCGCGCGAATGGCGCGACCTCGACCTGCACCATGCGTGGGAGCTGAGCGTCGAGCAGGCGATCGAGCTAGGGCGCGAGTGCGAAGCTGCGGCGCTCGCGGTCGATCCGCGCATCAGCAATTCCGAGGGCGCCAGCGTCTCGCTGCACGAGGCGCAGTTCGTCTATTGCAACAGCAACGGATTCTCCGGAGGCTACGCGAGCTCGCGCCATTCGATCTATTGCTCGGTCATCGCCGAAGAGGACGATGCGATGCAGCGCGAGGATTGGTACACGTCGGCGCGTGCGGCGGAGGATCTCGAATCGGCGGTCGATGTCGGACGCAAGGCGGGTGAGCGCACGGTTCGCCGGCTCGCTGCGCGCAAGCTGACTACGCTGGAATGCCCGGTGCTGTTCGAGGCGCCGATGGCGACCGGGCTGGTCGGGCATTTTGTCAGCGCGGTAAGCGGCGGGAGCCTCTATCGCAAGTCGTCGTTCCTGCTCGACAGCCTGGGCGCGCAGGTGTTCCGTCCCGGCATCACCATCCGCGAGGAGCCGCACCTGCTGCGTGGACAGGCTTCGGCACCCTTCGACGATGAAGGCGTCGCTACGCAGCCGCGCGACGTGGTGCTCGACGGCGTCGTGCAAGGGTATTTCCTGGGCAGCTATTCAGCGCGTAAGCTCGGACTGAAGTCGACCGCCAATGCCGGGGGAAACCACAATCTGGTGGTGAGCCACGGTGACGATGACTTCGGGGCGTTGCTGGCGAAGATGGGAAGGGGACTGCTGGTGACCGAGCTGCTCGGCCACGGCATCAATCCTGTGACCGGCGACTACTCGCGCGGCGCAGCGGGGTACTGGGTGGAGGGGGGACAAGTTGCGTATCCAGTGGAGGAAATCACCATCGCGGGCAATCTCGCCCGCATGTATCGCGACATCGTTGCCATCGGCAGCGACGTCGATCGACGAGGATCAAGACAATGCGGCTCGATGCTGATCGGCGCGATGACGGTCGCCGGCAACTGATAGCCGCGCGCCAGGCGATGATGGCCAAGCGCGGAATTCGCGATCGCCTGCAGGCGTGGAAGCGATCGCTGTCCGATCCTCTGCGCAACGCCCCGGCCGCGACACGCTGGATCTCGAGCCTGCCCGCGGGCGACGCGCTACAACTGCAGCGCGAGGCGCTCGAGCTCGTCGCGTCGTTCCCGGGGACGCGTCGCAACATCGGGCCGAGCCAGGCCGAAGCGCTGCTGCGCATCGACGAGCGCGTCGCGCCGATGATCTCGCAGCTGACTTCGCAATATGTGGTCAATTACCAGCGCTCGACTAGCGTGGAGACGCGTCTCTGGCACGGCGTGTTCGATCTGGTCAAGGCGTTCATCGCTGCATACCAGGCCGCGCTGAAAGCCGGCATGGTCGGAGAGCCGAGGCGCTGGAAATCGGTATTGCCCGCGTTGTTGACCCGGCTTGCGCACTACAAGTGCATCGATGGCAAGTTCCGGCTGTTCCGCTACGGGCACTGGATTCCGGCGCAATGGCGGGATCTGCACGAGTTCTACGAACTCGCGCGCATGCGCGGCTGGCAACGGGAAGCGTTTTCACTCCCTGGTGCGAGCGAGCCGGGAGTCACCCTCGAGCACGAATACATCAAGGTGTTGTTGCTCATGCGCCTGGACAGCGGCAGCTTCACGCCCGATCAGGTGGAATGGGTGGCTTGCATCCTCGACGAGTGGGTGACTCCGCTCGCGCTGACTCCGCCGCCCGGGACAGGCGCAAATTTCTATGTCGACATTTCCGGTACGCAGGGACTCAAGCGCGCGGACAAGCCGCGTGCAGGCGGACGCCTCATGTTCCTGGACACCGCGCCAGTGTATGCGCGCGTCGTCGAGCGCATGCGCGTACTGCCCGAGCAGCAGGACCAGCCGCTGGAACCCGGCGAGCTCCCCGCGCGCGAGCAGAAGCTCCTGCTCATGCGCCTGGCCGCCCTTTATGGCCCGGAAGCTCTCGCCTATTCGCCACGGGCGCCGCGCAAGGCGGCGGACGTCGAGGTCCGCGTGGTGGTGGGATTGCAGGCGCTCACTCGCGCGGTCGCCGAGGTCGGTCGCGTTGCCGACGGAGACAAGACCTCCGACGCGCGCCACAGCTTCGACGAGATCACGCAAATGGTGAGCCCGACGGCTAATCCCGATTCTGTGGCACGGCGCGTTCGTGGCTCGCAATGGCGCGTGGTCGACAAGAGCGAAACCGGTTGCCGCCTCATTGCGCCGTCTTCCGATGCACCAACTTCGCTCGGCGAGATGATCGCCTTTCGCGATGTCGACGGCTGGTCGCTCGCGATCGTCCGACGCATGCAGCGCCAGCAGGTCGACGAGGTCATCTGCGGCGTCGAGATCGTCGCGCGCCGCATGGTCAGGGTGCTGCTGCGCAACTGGACAGCGCCGCTTGAGACCTCTCGAGCGAGCGTGGACCGACCTTTTTTCGGACTGTATCTGCCGGGTCATGCGGATAACCGGCAGGCGTCGCAGCGCAGCCTTATCGGCCCGGATCAACGCTTCACTCCAGGCGCAATGGTCGAACTGGATACCGGCAACGCGCGATACCTTATCCGATTCACGCAAACCATCGAACGCCAGGCAGGATGGGCGTGGGCGATGTTCACTGCGGTGCGCAAGCTATCCGGCTAGGTCCCCACGTCGACGCGCTTGCGGCTTACTGCAGGCTTGCCAGAAGGGAAATGCGTTAGAATCGCGCCAGACTCGAAGGCGCGGCGCTCCAGTGACAGGCGGGCCAGCGTCCCGGACAGACGCGGTCTAGTCTGGCGATTCGCAGTCGTACATCCATCGGAGGAAGTCAATGAAACGTCGTTCTTTCCTGAAGAAAACGGGAGCAGGACTGGCCGCCGGCGCGCTCGCCGCACCCGCGATTGCGCAGGCGCCAGCAGCGGCCGGCACCGAAGTCAAATGGAGGCTCGCCTCGAGTTTCCCCAAGAGCCTGGATACGATCTACGGAGGCGCCGTCACCATCGCCGAGCGGGTCGCATCGGCCACCAACAACAAATTCCAGATCCAGGTGTTCGCCGCCGGCGAGATCGTCCCGGCGTTCGGGGTGGTCGACGCGGTCCAGAACGCGACCGTCCAATGCTGTCATACCGCGCCGTATTACTTCTTCGGCAAGGATCCGACCTTTGCATTCGGCTGCGCGCTGCCGTTCGGCCTCAACTGCCGTCAGCAGAACTCGTGGATGTATCACGCCGGAGGTCTCGCGCTGTACAACGACTTCCTCAAGGACTACAACATGACGAGCTTCCCTGCGGGCAATACCGGCACCCAGATGGGTGGCTGGTTCCGTAAGGAGATCAAGACGGTCGCCGACCTCAAGGGCATCAAGATGCGCATCGGCGGTACCGGCGGGCTTCCGCTGACCAAGCTCGGCGTGGTGCCGCAGCAGATCCCGGGTGGCGACATCTATCCGGCGCTCGAAAAGGGCACGATCGACGCCGCTGAATGGGTTGGTCCCTACGACGATGAAAAGCTCGGCTTCTTCAAGGTCGCGAAGTTCTACTACTACCCGGGCTGGTGGGAAGGCGGGCCTGAGCTGGCGCTGTTCGTGAACAATAAGGCGTATGCCGACCTTCCGAAGGAATACCAGTCGATTCTCTCGGCCGCATGCTACGAGGCGAACGTCGACATGATGGCGAAGTACGACGCGGTCAACCCACCCGCAATGAAGCGATTGATTGGCAGCGGCGTAAAGCTGCTGCCCTTCTCCAACGAGATCATGGCCGCTTGCTATAAGGCGACCAAGGAAACCTACGAGGAGATCGCCTCGAAAAACGAAAAGTTCGCCAAGATCTACACGCCCTGGAAGAAATTCCTCAGCGAGGAAGTCGAATGGTTCTCGGTGGCGGAAAACCGCTTCGACAACTTCATGATCGCTGCCGAGCGGATGTCGCAGAAAAAGACCTGAGCAGGCACGACATCGAGCGTCGCAACCACGGCGCGCCAGTTCGCTGGCGCGCCGTTTGTTTCTCGGCACCATCGTTCGTGCAGCGAGCCGAGCGGGCGCGCACACTCGGAACCGCCATCCCGGCCTGGGGGGCTACTTCGCGGGCGGAGGTGCCGTATCCGGCGGGTTTTCCGGAGCCTTTTCCGGAGCTTGCTCCGTAGCCCCGCCCATCTCCCGCTCCAGTGCCTTCGACGCTTCGTCCTGGTCGACGCTTGCTCCTCCGGACGGAGACCCGCCTGGCGTCGAACCGTCGCCAGGAGTCTCAATCCGGATATTCTCGATGTCGACCTTGGCTTTGGTCGCAAGTCCGCCGGACACGATGTTCGGGAAGGTGATGATGATGCCGACCATGAGCACCTGGATCAGCACGAAAGGCACCGCGCCCCAGTAGATCTGGCCGGTCGTCACGGGCGCCGTCCTGCGGCCCGTGAGCCGGTCCAGAAATTCCTTCGCCGGCGCGACGCTTCGCAGGTAGAACAGTGCGAAGCCGAAGGGCGGGTGCATGAACGAAGTCTGCATGTTTACGGCAAGCAGCACGCCGAACCAGACTAGGTCGACGCCGAGCTTTTCCGCGACCGGACCGATCAGCGGGATGACGATGAACGAGAGCTCGAAAAAGTCTAAAAAGAACGCGAGCACGAAAATGAGGATGTTGACCACAATGAGGAAGCCGAGCTGTCCCCCGGGGAGGCTGGTGAGCAGGTGCTCGACCCACACGTGCCCGTTCACTCCATAGAAGGTGAGGCTGAATACACGTGCCCCGACGAGGATGAACACGACGAAGGTCGACAGTTTTGCCGTCGTGTTCATGGCCTGCTTGAGCAGAGGCAGCGACAGGCGCCGGCGCGCAAGGGCCATGACAAGCGCGCCGGTGGCCCCCATTGCGCCACCCTCAGTCGGGGTCGCCACGCCAAGGAAAATCGTGCCAAGTACCAGGAAAATCAGCGCCAGAGGGGGGATGAGCACGAACGTCACGCGCTCCGCGATCTTGGACAGCAGACCCAGTTTCAGGAGCTTGCTGATCACGGCGGCGAAAAAGGCAACGCCGATCGCAACCGACGCAGTGATCACGATGCGCTCGTCGGTGGCCGTGTCGGGATTGTACCGATCGTAATAGATCTTCCAGAACGCGATGCCGATGGCGACAGCGATCAACGTGAGCACGAGCAACGAGCGATTGCCGGACGATCCGTCGGGCTCGCGCAGCGTGCGCGCCTCCGTCGGCAGCGCCGGCGCCCACGCCGGCTTGGCCACCGTACAGCCCACAACATAAACGGCATAGAAGCCCGCGAGAACGATGCCCGGGATGAAGGCGCCGGCGTACAGGTCCCCGACCGAGCGCCCGAGCTGGTCGGCCATGATGATGAGCACCAGAGATGGCGGAATGATTTGCGCGAGCGTTCCCGATGCAGCGATCACACCCGACGCCAGGCGACGGTCATAGCCGTAGCGAAGCATGATCGGAAGCGAGATGAGTCCCATCGAGATAACGGACGCTGCGACCACGCCGGTGGTCGCTGCCAGCAGCGCGCCGACGAAAATCACAGCGTAGGCGAGGCCCCCGCGTATCGGGCCGAACAGCTGCCCGATGGTGTCGAGCAGGTCCTCGGCCATGCCGCTTCGCTCCAGGATCAGCCCCATGAAGGTGAAGAACGGCACCGCCAGCAGCGTGTCGTTCGACATGACCCCGAAAATTCGTTCGGGCAGCGCCTGCAAAAGCGAGGGTTGCAACAGCCCCAGCTCGATACCCAGAAGGCCGTAGGCAATGCCGACCGCAGCGAGCGCGAAGGCCACCGGGTAGCCGATAAGCAGCACAACCACCAGCGACGCGAACATCAGCGGCGCGATATTGGCGATCAGGAAGGCGCTCATGACTTGCTCACCCGGCCTTTGGCGATGCCCTCGATTTCCTCGGCGATGGCGCGCTCGCCGCGGGCGCGCAGGATCTCCTCGGCCAGCTCTTCTTCGGCGGTCTTGGCCACGATCTTTTCATTCGGATCGGGGATCAGTCCCCTCAGGAACGCAATACGCTTGATGAGCTCCGAGACCCCTTGCATGATCAGCAGGAAAAAGCCGATCGGCACCATCAGCCGCGCTGGCCAGATGATCAGCCCTCCGGCGTTGGTCGAGACTTCATTGCGCGTATACGCGTCGATGAATAGGGGCCACGACAGCCACATGATCAGGAACGCCATCGGGAAAAGGAAAAAGACCGTTCCGAAAACATCGATCCAGCTGCGGGCGCGCGCCGAGAGCCGACCGCTGATTATGTCGATGCGCACGTGCTCGTTGTGCTTAAGCGTGTAGCCGGCGCAGAAAAGGAAGATCACCGAGAACAGATACCACTGGATCTCGAGGAATGAGTTCGAGCTGAAATTGAACAGCTTGCGCACCACCGCGTTGGCGGCGCTGATCAGCACCGCGACGAGAACGAGCCAGTAGATCGTCAGACCGATGCGTTCGCTGAAACGATCAATCACTCGTGAAAGTGCTAATAAGGCTGACACGGAGCCTCCTCGATCCGGTGTGCTGCGATGGCATTCGCTGCACCCGGCCCCTCGCGCAGAAGCGGCTGCGGCCGCACCGCGGCAGAGATTAACCCGCAAGGCGGTCATTGGCAATCGGCGGGTAGTGCAAGGTCCGCGAACGCTTTCGCAATGCTAAAATGCGATTCTTTGCCATGACCAGACCATGCCGAAGAGCGCGCAAACCCTGACCCAGGCCGATCCCGAGTTGTGGGAGGCGATTCGCGGCGAAAATGCGCGCCAGGAGGCCCACATCGAGCTGATCGCCTCGGAAAACTATGCCAGCGCTGCAGTCATGGCAGCGCAGGGGTCGCAGCTGACCAACAAGTACGCCGAAGGCTACCCCGGCAAGCGCTACTACGGTGGCTGTGAGTTTGTCGACATCGCCGAGCAGCTCGCGATCGACCGCGTCAGGAAGCTGTTCGGTGCGTCATTCGCCAACGTGCAACCGCACTCGGGAGCGCAGGCGAATCAAGCGGTGTTCTTCGCGGCGCTGCAGCCCGGCGACACGATCATGGGCATGTCGCTGCCGCACGGCGGGCATCTCACGCATGGCTCGCCGGTCAACTTATCCGGCAAGTGGTTCAAGGTGGTGTCCTACGGGCTCGATCCGTCCACCGAACTCATCGATTACGCCCAGGCCGAGCGACTCGCCCACGAGCACAAGCCGAAGCTGATCGTCGCCGGCGCGTCCGCCTATTCGCGCGTTATCGACTGGAAGCGTTTTCGCGCGATCGCCGACGCTGTGGGCGCCAAGCTCATGGTCGACATGGCGCACTACGCCGGCCTAATCGCGGCCGGCGTTTATCCCTCTCCGGTGGGCGTAGCTCACTACGTCACGAGCACGACGCACAAGACGCTGCGCGGTCCGCGCGGCGGCTTCATACTGGCTGACGCGGACGTTGGAAAGGCGGTGAACTCGGCGGTGTTTCCCGGCTGGCAGGGCGGCCCGCTCATGCACATCATCGCGGCCAAGGCAGTGGCTTTCAAGGAGGCACAGACTCACGAGTTCAAGGTTTACCAGGAGCGTGTTCTGGAAAATGCGCGCGTGCTCGCGGTCGTGCTGCAGGATCGTGGCTTGCGCATCGTTTCCGGCGGCACCGATTCGCACATGTTCCTGGTCGACCTTCGCGCGAAAAAGATCACCGGCAAGGACGCCGAGGCCGCGCTAGTCCGCGCTCACATCACGGTCAACAAGAACGCCATTCCCAACGACCCGGAAAAGCCGTTCATCACCAGCGGGATTCGCGTCGGAAGTCCTGCGATCACCACGCGCGGCTTCACCGAGATCGAGTGCGAGGAGCTGGCGCACCTGATGGCCGACCTTCTCGACGCGCCGGGCGATGCGACGACCATCGATCGCGTCACCAAACAGGTCGCCGCGCTGACGGACAGGTTTCCGGTGTATCGCTGACCGGATGCGATCTCTCACCAGCCGGATGATCGATCGTCGCGAACGGCAGTTGCCGGCGCGAAGCAGTGCCGGCATCCGCGGGACTCCGGATCGACGTCGATGAAATGCCCGTTTTGCGGGAGTCCCGATACCCAGGTTGTCGACTCGCGCGTATCCGAGGCTGGTGATTCGATCCGCCGCCGCCGCCGTTGTCATGCCTGCCAGAAGCGCTTCACCACCTACGAGACCGCGGAACTGCGCCTGCCGCAGGTCGTCAAGCAGAACGGAACACGCTCCGACTTCGATGTCGCGCGGATACGCAATGGCTTCCAGCGCGCGCTCCACAAGCGTCCGGTGCCCACCGAGTACGTCGATCAGGCAGTCGAGCGCATCGTCCAGACGGTGCTCGGTCTGGGCGAGCGCGAAATACCGTCGCGCCAGATCGGCGAGATGGTGATGCAGGAGCTGTACAAGCTCGACAAGGTCGCGTACATCCGCTTCGCGTCCGTTTATCGGAGCTTTCAGGACGTCGCCGATTTTCGCGACGCGCTCAAGGAAGTCGAGCCCGTGCCGGCGCGCCGCAAGCCGCGCTGAGCGCCACTTCGTGTGGAACAAGGACCCCCGCATGGGCGCGGCATGAGCGCCATGGGCCGCCCCCAGCGCGAATACCGCAGCGCGCAGCGCGAAGGTACTCCTATGAGCGCGATGAGCCACCCCGAGCGCGACGGATTTCGATGAGCGCTGCCGATCCCATCGACGAGGAAATGATGGCGCGCGCGCTGGTGCTCGCAGAGCGCGGCATGTACACGACGACGCCGAATCCGCGCGTGGGTTGCGTCGTCGCACGCGGTGCGGTTGTGCTCGGCGAGGGCTGGCACGAGCGCTGGGGCGAAGCGCACGCGGAAGTGCGGGCGCTCGCCGACGCGAGATCGCGCGGGCATGATTCGCGCGGCGCGACCGTGTACGTGACGCTCGAACCGTGCAATCACCACGGACGCACGCCTCCGTGCACCACGGCGCTGCTCGACGCAGGCATCGCGCGCGTGGTCGCTGCAATGCGCGATCCCAACGCGCAAGCTGGGCACGGGGCCGAAAGATTGCGTGCCGCGGGAGTCGATGTCTCTCTGGGGGTGCTCGAGGCGCGGGCGCGCGAGCTCAACGTCGGCTGGATCAAGCGCATGCGCAGCGGGCGCCCGTGGGTGCGCCTGAAAATCGCCGCGAGCGTCGACGGCCGAACGGCGCTCGCCGACGGGACCAGCCAATGGATCACCGGCGAGGCAGCGCGCGCCGATGGACATCGATGGCGCGCCAGGGCGTGCGCGATACTCACCGGCTCTGGGACGGTGCTGCAGGATGACCCGCAGCTTACGGTGCGCGGCGTGAATACCGCTCGCCAGCCGCTCAAGGTGGTGGTCGACCGGCACGGCGAGCTTCCTGCGACCGCGCGCGTATTCGCGACCGGGCAGACGCTGGTTTTCACCGCCAGTGCGCCCAAGTCCCAATGGCCACGCAACGTCGAGCACTGCGCGCTGCCCGATGCCGACGGACGCATCGATCTTGCGGCGATGCTCGAAGTGCTTGGAAAGCGCGGCATCAACGAGCTGCACGTCGAAGCCGGCGCTCGGCTCAACGGCGCGCTGGTCGCCGGATCGCTGGTCGACGAGCTGCTCATCTATTTCGCACCGTGCTTGCTCGGCGATCCCTCGCGCGGCATGCTGGAGCTCAGCCCGGCGCTGACTCGTCTGGATGATCGGATCCGCGTCAAGCTGCGTGACATTGCCGCAGTGGGCGAGGACTGGCGGATCGTCGCGACCTTGGCGAGTGAGGACTGATGTTCACCGGGATCGTCGAAGCGATCGGGCGAATCCACGTCGCCACGCGTCGCGACGGCGGCTGCAGCCTCGGCATCGACGCCGGAACGCTGGATCTCGGCGATGTCGCGGTGGGAGACAGCATCGCGGTCGATGGCTGCTGCCTTACGGTCGTCGCGATCGCTGGCCGCGTGCTGCATTTCGACGTTTCCGCCGAGACGCTGTCGAGCACCACCGGACTCGACCGTGTTGGCGAGGTTAACCTGGAGAAGGCGCTGCGCTTCGGCGATCGACTCGACGGCCATCTGATGCAGGGACACGTCGACGGAGTGGGCACGGTCGTGCGCTGCGAAGCGGTGGCCGGCGACCCGCGCAGCGTCATGCTCTCGATCGAGGCGCCGGCCGAGCTTGCGCCGCTGGTCGCGTCCAAGGGATCGATCGCGGTCAGCGGCGTCAGCCTGACTTCGAATCGAGTGGACGGCAGGGTCTTTTCGGTCAATCTCATCCCGCATACACTGGATGTCACGACGCTTAAAAACCTCGCGGCGGGCAGCAGGGTCAATCTGGAAGTCGACGTGCTCGCCCGCTACGTCGCGCGGCTCGCGCAGACTTCCCACCAGTAACCGAGGATACGCCATGGATCTGACCACACTCGAACGACTGCCGCTTTGGATCGGCGGTCGCGCCGTTGCCGCGCATACGACGCGTTACGGTGAAGTTCTCGATCCCGCCAGCGGCGAAGTGGTTCGCCATGTTCCGCTCGCCGATGCGCACGACGTGGATGACGCGGTCGCGGCCGCAACCGCCGCGTTCGCGACCTGGCGCGTCGCGCCCGCGTTGCGTCGAGCGCGCATTCTCATGCGCTTTCGCGATCTGATGGAAGCGCACAAGAAGGATCTGGCGCGGCTGGTGTCGCAGGAGCACGGCAAGACGCTCGTCGATGCCGAGGGCTCGATCACGCGCGGCATCGAAGTGATCGAGTTCGCCACCGGCATTCCGCACCTGATCAAAGGCGAATTCAGCGACAACGCGGGCACCGGCGTGGACAGCTTCTCGATGCGCCAGCCGGTCGGCGTCTGCGCGGGCATCACTCCGTTCAATTTTCCGGCGATGGTGCCCATGTGGATGTTTCCCGTCGCGCTCGCCTGCGGGAACACGTTCATCCTCAAGCCTTCGGAGCGCGTACCCACGACCAGCCTGCGCATGGCCGAGCTGCTGCACGAGGCAGGCCTTCCGGAAGGCGTCTTCAACGTCATACACGGCGATCGCGAAGCGGTCGACGCGATCCTCGCGCACCCGGGCATACGGGCCGTGTCGTTCGTTGGATCGACCCCCGTGGCGCGCCATGTCTATGAGACCGGAACACGCCACGGCAAGCGCGTGCAGGCGCTCGGTGGCGCCAAGAATCACGCCGTAGTGATGCCGGACGCTGATCTGGAGTTCGCCGCCGACGCGCTCATCGGCGCCGCATACGGGTCCGCGGGTGAGCGTTGCATGGCGGTGTCGGTGGCGGTCGCGGTCGGCAACGCGGGCGATCCGCTGCGCGATGCGCTGGCGCAGCGCGCGCGCCGAGTCAGCGTGGGACCGGGCAATAGCGCCGACTCCGAGATGGGACCGGTGATCACCTGCGCCGCGCGCGACCGCATCGTGGGCCTGATCGATCGCGGAGTGGAGGAGGGTGCGACTCTGGTCGTCGACGGGCGCAAGCCGCAGGTGGCTGAAGGCTCGGAGGGATTCTTTGTCGGCCCCACCCTGTTCGATCACGCGCAACCGCAGATGGCGATCTATCGCGAGGAAATCTTCGGACCAGTGCTCATCGTCGTTCGCGTCGAGTCGCTGGACGCCGCGATCGCGCTGATCAATGCCAACCCCTATGCGAACGGCGCTGCGGTGTTTACGCGCTCGGGTTACGCGGCGAGGCGATTCCAGCACGACGCCGAGATCGGCATGATCGGCGTGAACGTTCCGATTCCGGTGCCGATGGCGTTCTATTCCTTTGGCGGGTGGCGCAATTCGCTGTTCGGCGACCTGCACGTTCACGGCATGGATGGCGTGCGCTTCTACACGCGTACCAAGGCGGTCACCACGCGCTGGCCGGACGACGGGAGCGCGGCGCCCGGGTTCACGATGCCTACGCTCGGCTGATCTTCGCGGCCTACCGAAATCAGCCGGAGCGCAGCACCCTGGCGGGTCGCGCTCGGCGCATCGTGAACACGAATTCCATGATCACCCAATAGGACACGGCGGCGCCGTCGGCTTCGGCAGGCAGGAACTCGGCCTTGTCGAGTGCCTCGCGTACCGTCGGGGCGAACAAGGGGTCCTCCGGCGATAGCGTCGTCTCGAGAATCTTCCCGTTCGCATCGACAACCAGCAAGACTGCGATGCGCGCATCTCGCCACGACCTTGCGGCGCGCACGGGGTAAGGGACGATGAGGGGAGCTTTCAGCCGCGGAGGCTTGGCTATCCGCTGCGGAAAGCGCTGAGCAAGTCGCAGCGACTGGGTGCGCCCCATCGGCTCCGCGCTTTCGGCGGCGCCGACCGCGACGTCGCCGGGCGGCGTGGGCGCATCGTCGGCCACGGTCTCCGGGATCGATTCGTTCGGCGTGGGAGAGCCGCTGTGGACGGTCGCGTCCGGAGCGGGATCGATGCGCGCGACCGCCGATCGGGTTTCGCTGACCGGAATCGGCAGCTTGGGTGGAACGGGCGCCGGCTCGACGGCCGGCGGATCGACGACTGGCACCGGCGTCGGATCAATGGCGGCAGGCGCAACCGTCGAAGGTTCGGGCGTGGAATCCCGCAATAGCACTTCGACGACCGAAAGCTGGCCTACCCGGGCCAACATTGGCGCGTGCAAAGGGAACAGGAGTCCGGCAAGCATGGCGATCGCCAGGGCGTGCAGCGCTGCAGAGATCGCGAACGAAACCCATAGCCTCTGATGGCCAGGATTGCTGGTGGGGGCAATCGTCATCGCCATGCCCTGATCATTCGCGGTGGTTGCCGATAAATACTGCGGCCGCTCTGCTTGCGCAAGAGCGGCCGCGAGCACTGCCGGTCGGCGCGAGTCTACTCGCCAAGCAGGCGCCAGGACATCCGGTGCTTGTCGAGCAGCGGCACGTTCTTCGGCTTGATCGGCGCGTACAGGTTACCGGTCGTGGCAGCGTTGACCATCAAGCGGACTTCCGCAGGCGCGCCGGGTGACGTCTGCAAGGTCACGAAGTCGATGCCCACGGCGCCTTCGGGATAGGAGACGCTTTCGACGGTGGTGCCGCCGCCATCATCGAGTACCGATTGGCCGTTGGCGTATTGTCTTGCGTATACCGCCGCCTGCATGCCGGTGAGGCACGGGTCGGTCTGCGCCGACGTGCCGATGTAGGCGACGATCGATACCTCCGCCGCCACCGGTACGACGATGCGCTGACCCAGCGGCAGGTCGTCGAACCATCCCTTGTCGGGCGTCGTGGTCAGGCCGAAGTCGTTGGCTGCGGCGTGCGTCACCTGCGGCAGGCCGGCCGTGAAGCGGCTCAGCGGTGTTGCCAGCAGCGGCAGCGGCACGTCGTTGGTTCCATCGCGCAGCGCATACATCGTCTGGATCTGCGTGCTGGCCAGGTCGGAGTCGTCGTACAGTTTTCCGGTGCCGACGAACACCCAGCGATCGATGCCGTTCAAATCGATTTCGATTTGCGGCGGCGTGGTGACCGGCTGCGCGACTCCGCTGGGATCGACGAAGCTCGCGAGCTGGCCGACCGTCCAGTTACCCGGATTCGGGTCCGAGATATCGAAGCGCCAGAAGTTTCCGAGCAGGTCGCCCGCATAGATCTGTTCGGCGACCTGGTTGCGGAAGTCCTGTGTGTAGCCGGAAGGATGCGCGAGCCCCGACGGTGTTCCAGGTGTTCCTGCGCCGGTCGACATCGTCTTGAGCAGAGAACCGTCACTTGCGCGCACGAAGTAAATCTTCCCGACGCCGCTGGGGTTGTTGTAACCCGACGCGAGGATGACCACCCACGCCCCACCGAAGGCGTGCGTCTTGGTGATCACTGGCTTGCCGTAGCTGTATCCCATGTCGGAATCGGTGAACTCCCAGAGCGCCTTGCTGGTCGCCGCTGCCTCGGTGGTGATGGCAGCAGGATCGGTGACATCCAGGGCGTAGTACGAATTGCCGCCCTTGCCGAGTCCGCCGACGAGAATGGTTCGCCAATCCAGGCCGGCGGTCTGGGCCGCGAAGTTGACGTCGATGATCCGAGGCGTCGCGTCGACATAGAAGTGGTGCTTGAACGGCGGAAGCGCACCGTCCTGGTAGGAAAGCGCCCCCAGGCCCGTCTTGGGATCGCCGCCCGCGGTGCCACCCCGGAACAGCTGGCTCGGAACGTAGGCCCACGTCTCGCTGCCAGTCGCATCGTCGAACGCATGCAGCATGCCGTCGTTGGCGCCGACGTAGATGCGTGCCGCACGCGACGCGAACGTCGATCGGAACCCCGAATAACCGGGGTCAGTCCCATCACGGTAGGGCGCGCGCGGAACGCCGACGTAGACCGCCGACGAATCGACGATATCGCCGAGCGCGCCGTTGCGCGAGCGCAGCTGCCCGAGCTTCGCGCCTTCCCTCAGGCGATTGCCGCGCAGGAAGTCGACGATCTGCTGCTGTTTCGCCGCGGGCTTGCCCGGTGCAAGTGAATCCTGCTGGTTGCCGCCAAGGTTGGCCCAGAGAAACGGCACGGCGGCGCCGCTCTGGTTCCGCGTAACGATCTTGCGCTCCGTGTTCCACGGCGTGTCCTTGACGCCGGGAACGATCACCAGCTGATTGTTGAGCTGATCGGCCGCATCCCACGCCTGGGTAACTACCAGGCCGGTCAGCGGATCGATCTGCAGCTTGGCGAGGCTGCCGCCCCAATCCGGCTCGAACCTCGTGCGATAGACGAAATTGGCCGCGCCCGACAGGTTGAGGCTCTGATAGCCGATCGCGGCTCTGGACCCGGCTTGGTTGACGATGTCGGCCAATATCTGGCCGATACCCAGCTTCACCTCGTCGGCCGACTGCGCGTTGACGAAACGACCCCGTCCATTGGTGGCGGCGTGCCACAGATCGTCGACGCCGGAATTGTCCGGCTTGAAGACGGTCGGGTAGGGCTTCGGCCATTGCACCGATCCGGCTTGCAGCGCGGCCTCGGTGGCCGACTCGTTGTTGGCGTCGAGCTTGCCCGATGTTCCCAGCGCAATCGCGGCGAAGTTCTGGTGCTGCCAGCTCGCCGGATCCTTGCTGCTAGTCGGAACGTTGTTGGTTGCCATGCCGCCCGTAGTGCGAAGGTCGGTCACCCAGTAGTACATGGCGTAGTCCGACAAGCTGTTCGACGCGCTCCCGAGAGGATCTTCCCGGTACGGCGCAGGCCAGGGGTTGCCCGGGATCAGTCCGACGACGGGTACCGGCAGAGCAGGAATCACATCGTCCTGGTCGCCGTAGACCGTGCTCGGCAGCCCGCTCTGGTTGGTGTATCCGTCGGTGAAGAACATATGCCAGTTCTTCTGGCAGGCGAGCACGATCGGATCCGTCGAGCCTGCGAGTTGCGGGTGCGTTCCGTTCTTGTAGTACTCGCCGATGCGCACCACCGCGTCGAGCGAAGGCGTTTCCTGCCCGAGCGGAATCTGCACTCCGAAGAGCTGGTCGAACCACGTGCTTTTCTGCGCCGCTGCGAAGTCTGCGATGTTGACGAAAGAGGTCAGCTTGAACAGATTGTGGAAGCCGACGCGATACTTCGCATCGAGCTCCTTGAACGTCAGCGACGTAACTGATTTCACCGCCTGGATACGCGTGCGGTAGTACGCGAACCAGTTGGCGTAGTTGGTCATCTCGGAGACATCCGGCGTGCTGCCATCGAAGGCGCGCGTGATCGTCTGCACTTCGCCGCTGTCATCGGTCCACGTGTGCGTGTAGGTCGCGGTCGCGCGCTTGGTTATATCGAGATCGATGCGCTGGAAGGCCGGCGTCGCGTAGTTGTCGGTGCCCGCCGCCTGGCCGAACTGGTAGAAGCGCGGATAGATGTGCGTGGTGTCCTGTGAATCCTGGCAGGTGCCTCCGGTCGGCGTGCCGTATCCAAGCCACTTGTCGCCGGCGGTGGCGATCTGCTTGTCGCACCACTCGAGCCCCGTCTTGTAATAGTGGCGCGGGACGCTGGTGTAGCGAGGCGATGCGGTGCACGTATTCGGGCCCGTGCCCGCCGTCACCGGCGTGTTGAACTGCGCGTTCGGATAGTTGTAGCGATCGGCCGCCACGATTCCATACGCCTGGTTGTTGTGCCGACAGACCAGACCGGGGCCGTTGGCGTCCTCGAGCAGGCTCATGCCCGAGCTGATCGCGACCTGGTCGATGAGCGAGGTCTTGTCGCCGCTCCCGTCGGTGCCCTCGAACGATAGCGTGTGGGGACCTGGACTCGCTATGCTGAATCCGAACGCGAACGTGTTGAAGTAGAAATCGGGCGTTGGCATGACCGCGGCGCCCAGCGCCACACCGTCGAGTTTCACGAGGATGGGTTGGTACGTACCCGACGGGATGCTGTAGGGACGGCGCGCTGCCTGGAACGAGACCCGATACGAGCCCGCGGGTAGGCTGATCGTCTGCGAGAACGATCCGGCGCCCTGTATGAAGGCTGTCTGGTAAAGATCGTTGCTCGGATACGCCCCAAACGAGCTGTAGTAGCGCTGGATGCCGCTGCCACCGCCCCAGTTCCAGCTCGATCCGGCGGGTGCATACGCGTAGTCGCCCACGTTTGGCGTTTCGAAGTTGCCGTTGGGCAACGGAATCGTCCCCGTCGTCGACCCGGCGACCAGGTCGCTGCACACCGCCGACGGTGAACCCATCGGGATC
>DASXBS010000032.1:0-16738 GCA_036491555.1 Casimicrobiaceae bacterium | reverse complement strand
CTCATTCGGTCACCGCGAAGCGTCGCTGCATCCAGTCGACCAGCTTCGCCTGCGGGTAGCCCAGCAGCCAGTAGATCGCCGCCATCGCGGTCAGCATTTCGAGCACGCGATACGTTTGCGACCGAATCTGCATCGTCACGTAGGCGAGTTCGCTCACGGCGATCACCGACACCAGCGATGTGTCCTTGAACAGCGATACCCATGTGCTCGCGAGCACCGGCAGGACGCGACGCAGCGCCTGCGGCACGAGTACCCGGCGCAGCGCCTGCGTGCGACTCATGCCCAGCGCCATCGCCGCCTCGACCTGTCCGCGGCGCAGTGAATTGATGCCCGCGCGAAACGTCTCGGCGTTGTACGCGGTGACGTTGAGCGCCAGCGCGGCGAGGCCGGTCGCCAGTGGGGAGAGGCCGAGCCCGGTCGAGATCGGCAGCACATAGAACGCCCAGAACACGACCAGGATCAGGGGCAGGTTGCGAAAGAGCTCGACGTACGCGGTGGCGAGCGCGCGCACCGGCCCCCACGCATACAGGCGCAGCGCGGCGACGAGCAATCCGCATGGCACCGCGATCGCCATGGTTGCGAACGTGAGCACGATGGTCGTGCCGGTTGCCGCCAGCAATTCCTGGCGATGCGACCAGACGACGCTCCAGTCGAAGCTCATTGGACTGCCTTCGCGCTACGCGCTCCGGCGCATTGGGCATTGAGCCGCTCGTGGCGGCGCGGTGGGGTGTTGGCGCTCATGACCGCCCCAGGTGCGCGACGCGGCGGTAGAACAGATCGACGCCGCGCGTGACCGGAAACAGGATCACGAAATACACCAGCATCGCGAAGGTATAGACCTCGATCGGCTGGAAGCTCTGTCCGGCGAGGGTCTCCGATTGCCGCATCAGCTCCGGCACCGCGATCACCGACGCGATCGCGGTGTCCTTGATGGTGACCGACAGCAACGAGCCGAACGCGGGCAGCATGCGCACGATCGCCTGCGGCAGCACGATCCGGCGCACGATCTGCGCGCGCGACATGCCGAGCGCTAGCGACGCGCGCGTCTGTCCCGGTCGCACCGATTCGACGCCGGCGCGCACGATCTCGGCGACGTACGCCGCCAGATGCACGGTGAGACCGATCAACGCTGCGAAAAATGGCGGCATCGTGAGCCCGCTCACGATCGGCAGCGCGAAAAAAGTCCAGACCAGAACCACCAGCACCGGAATCGCGCGCATAGAGTCGATGTAGAGCACCACCAGCGGACGCAGCCAGCGCGGTCCGTACAGGCGCAGCATCGCGACGACAAAGCCAGCGGCAATGCTGGTCACCCCGGACACCGCCGACAACACCAGCGTGACGACGATCCCCGACGCGAGAAAGCGCCAGTGCTCAGTGATGACGGAAAAATCGAAGTCCATGCGGCGAGCTCTCCCGGCGTATGGCGCCCTCCACCGTCGGGCCGCCGCGGCCGCTACTTCATCGTATCGACGACCCTCGCCTCGTCGGCCTTGAGCTTCGCTTCGAGCTCCTTCTCGACCGCGCGCGCCCAGGTGAGGAAGGCCGTCTGATTCTTGTCGACGGCCATGCCGACCGGCGCGGCCTTTTCGGTGCTGTTCTGGCAGTTGTTGTCTTTGGGCAGCACCGCGAGCTGCTTGAGCTTGCGGCCCATCGCGACCCACGGCACGCGGTTGATCGGCACCGCATCGGCGCGATTGGCCATCACCTCTTCGACCGGCGCGGTGCCGGAACCGGGCACTCCGCGCAATTGCGCCTTGGGAAAGCGCTCCTTGACCCACCCTTCCTCGCCGCCGCCCGTGTAGTACGCGATGGTGATCCCGGGCTGGTTGAGGTCGTCCACGGTCTTGGCCGCGGCGAATTTCGGATTGGACGCGAGGCCGAACATACACACGCTGGTATTCGAGTAGATGATGAAGTAGACCACCTTGAGCCGGTCGGGCGTCTCGGCGAGCGGAGTGACCGAGATGTCGACTTGGTTCGACGCCAGCACCGGGACCTTGGTCTCGTGACTCACCGGCACCGCTTCGAGCTTGACGTTGAGGCGCCTGGCGTACTCGTTGGCCAGCAGCCACGCCGGCCCGCTCCACGCCTCGCCGGATCCGGTCGTGTTTTCGACCAGCCACGGCGCGTTTGCCAGGACGCCGACGCGCAGCACGCCTGCTTTCTTGATCGCATCGACGCGCGGGCTGGTGCCTGGCGCGGGCACGGCGACGTCGGCAAGACTCGACGTCGCAAAGGTGAGCGCGGCCAGAGCGATGCCGCAGCGAGCAACGGTTTTCATGAATTCCTCCGGAGGTCGTGACGTCCGTTCGAATAGCGGCGACGGATGAACGCGAAGTGTAAAGGTAACTGAGGAAACTGAGTGAAATGAGGGAAACTGAGGGACACTGATCGGACGATGAGAATGCAGAGCAAATGCCCGCGTCGGGCCGAAGCGAGGCGTGGCAGAATCGCGATGCAGCCGACCGCGCGTAGACTTTGCGTGATCCGAACTGCGGTGAGAGGGCCGCGTCACGCGCCCATTGAAGCTTCGGACCCGCACCAGACCCGTGATCGCGCGCATTCCCCTTCGCCGCTTGCCTCAAACGCTTCGCTTCGATGAGCCGAAGCTGTTTCGATTCATCGTGCTGTCGATGCTGTTGCATCTGTGGATCGTGGTGCTGTTCGGGAGTGCCACCTACAGCGGCGCGCGACGCGATCGCGACTTCGGCGATTCGCTCAACGTCGACCTGCGCGCGTTAAGCAGCGAGCGCGGCGACGCGTTCAGGCTTTCGAATGGAGCGCCCAGCGCGCCGCCGGGCAGCGCGCTACTTCCCGAACCGGCCGCCACGCCTCCGGCCGCATCCAGACGCGAATCAACGCCGCCGTCATCCGCGCCGCCGCGAGCCGGGGCACATCCTCCACCAGCGTCATCGAGTGCGCCACCTCCCGCACCCGCGCCGCCCCCGGCACCTGCACCCTCGCCACCCAGCGCCGCGGAACCCGAACCGCAGCCCGCTACGGAATCGGTGCCGCGATTGAATCTCGACGCCCCCGAAGAGGTGCCGAAACCGTACGCGCCGCCAGCCACGCTCCCGACGCCCGTGCCGGTCGCGCGTGAGCCGGTCGTGGCGCCGCCTCCGATTTCGCCACCGGCTGCGCCTATCGCTCCCGCGCCTTTGCGCGACGTTCCGGTCGCGCCGGGCATCGACCGTGCATTTGAACCCGCGCAGCGCGAAGCCGCGCCGTCGGTTCAATCCTTGCCGCACGAGGCCCCGGTCCCGCCGCTGCCTGCGCCCGCACCACGCCAGGACATCACCCCGGCACCGCGGGGTCCGCCAGCGCCGATCGAGCGCGAGACCGCACCACCCACCGCGCCTTCGCCGCGTGCAGAACCCGAAATCGTGCCCGCGCCGCCGGCGCCCGACGCGAAGCCGCGTCCATCACAACCTTCGCCTACCGCGCCGGCGGAGCGCATTATCACGCCACCGGTCGAGCCGCCTGCCGCTGCTCCTGCGGCGCCGCCGGTCGCCGCGCCGCCGCGCGTGACGACGGAGCCGGCGACGCGTCCGGAAGCGGGGGCACCCAGCGCGCCGCGCGAGGCCGCTCCCGCGGCACCGCTTCCACAATCCGCTCCCGCCCCCGCCGCACCGGCCGCGCCGACGGCGCCGAGGAGCGTGCCGAGCGAGGCATCGCCGGCAGCGCACCCCGCCGAGCGCAGCACGCCCGCGGGTGGCCCTGCAGCGACCGTACCCGCCCGCCCCGAAGCACCGGCCGGCGAGCCCTCAAGACTGCGTTTCGGTGCACCGTCACCTGACGAAGACATGTTCAAGCCGCGCACCGACGTCCCCGCGGAGCCGGGAGCGGCTCCGCGCATCGACCTGGAGGGCGCGAAAAAGCGCGCGATCGCGCGCGAAGGCGCAGGCTCGCGTGGGCTGATCCCGGTGGTTCCTCCACCGCCCGAACGCGCGTCGAAGGAAGCCCGCGCGCTCGAAAAGGCGATCAAACCCGACTGCCGCGACGCCTATGCGGGCATGGGATTGCTGGCGGCGGTGCCGCTAGTGGCGAGCGCGATCGGCAACAGCGGATGCCGGTGGTAGACGCGCTCGTCCGCCAGTAATCGCCGGCAGTCCGTGGGTGTCAGGCCGCCGGCGTGATCTCGCGGAAAAGCGGCAGCGTAAAGGCGAACGTCGAGCCCTCGCCGAGCGTGCTCTCCACCCAGATACGGCCCCCATGCAGCTCGATGAATTTTCGTGAAATCGCGAGCCCCAGCCCCGTTCCCTCGACTTTTTTCGATGCGGTGCCGACCTGGCGAAACTCCTCGAACACGGCAGCCTGATCGTCCGGCGCAATGCCGACCCCAGTGTCGGTGACTGCGATTTCGGCGCAGCCATTGCGTCGCGCGGCGCGCACATCGATACGACCGCCTTCCGGCGTGAATTTGAGCGCGTTGGAGAGCAGATTCAGCACCACCTGCTTCACCTTGCGCTCGTCGGCCTGGATGCTTCCCAGCCCATCATCGATCGTGCAGGCAAGCGCGATATCGCGGCGATGCGCACGCTCGCGCAGCAGCATCAACGTATTGTCGATAGCCGATGGCAAGCTGAACTCGCTTAGATTGAGCTCCATTCGCCCCGCTTCGATTTTCGAGAGATCGAGAATATCGTTGATGAGCGACAGGAGGTGGCGTCCCGAATCGAGGATGTCGGCGAGGTATTCGGCCTGCTTGTCGTTCACCTCGCCGAACATCTTCTCCGCGAGCACCTCCGAGAACCCGATGATCGCGTTGAGCGGGGTGCGCAGCTCGTGCGACATGTTGGCGAGGAATTCGCTCTTGTGCTCGCTGGCGACCTCGAGCTGCCGGCTCTTGTCCTCGATTTCTCGGAACAGTCGCGCGTTCTGGATCGCCAGCGCCGACTGCGAGGCGAAGGTCTGCAGCAGCGCGATGATTTCCGGTGCGAACTCGCCGGCGGTCATGCGATTCACCACCAGGCCGCCCAGCAGGTCATTTTCGCGCTGCAGCGGCACCGCGAGCAGCGATCGATAACCCAGGCGCAACAGGATTTCGCGCACCCGGCTCTGGTATACGCGGCCGTCGACGATGTCGGTCACCTGCACCGGCTCGCCCACCACCGCCAACTGGCCGAGCGCGCCTTCGCCCTTGCGGATCGGGTCGGCGCGCAACGCGGCCACGAGCTCGTCGGGCAGGCCGTCGGCGGTGCGCAAATGGAACTCGGCGCTCTGCCCGTCGTATTCGTAGATTGCGCACCCCTGCATCGCGGCGAGCTCGTTGGCGCGCGACACGATGGTGCGCAGCACGGTTTCCAGATCGAGCGTCGCGCTCACCGCCTGCCCGACCTCGCCCAGCGCGCGCATTTCGCCCACCGACTGCGTAAGCTCGGCGGTGCGTCCCTCGAGCTCCTTGAACAAGCGAACATTCTCGATCGCGATGACCGCCTGGTCGGCGAATGTCTGGAGGAGCTCGACCTGCGAATCGCGAAACGGCCCCGGCGTCGATCGTCCGACAAAAATCGTCCCGATCACCTGCTCATCGCGGACTATCGGGATGCCCAGTCCCGCGCGGAAGTTCGCGGCGCGCGCGAAGTCCTTGGTCGGATAGTCGGGTTCGGCGAGCACGTCGTGCACGTGAACGATCTTGCCGCTGCGCACCGTGCGCGCGGTGATGGTTTGCGCGTCGGCGCGCATCGGATACGCGGCACGCACCTTCTCCACGGCATCGGGTCCGGCTCCATGCATCGCGGCCATATCGATGATGTCACCGTTCAAGCGCGAAACGACAGCGACCTCCGCGCTGCACAGCTTGCCTGCGCGTTGTGCGACCAGGTCGAACACCGGTTGCGTGTCGTTTGGAGAACTGGCGATCAGACTGAGAATCTCGCTGGTGGCGGTTTGCTGCTCCAGCGCCTCGGTCAGCTCCGCATTGCGCGATTGGAGCTGCGTGAAAAGCCGCACGTTGTCGATCGCGATGACCGCCTGAGCGGCGAAGGTTTGCAGCAATGCGATCTGCTCGTCGGGAAAGGACCCCCGATCGGGGCGCCCGACCGCGATCGCGCCGATCGGCTTGCCCTCGCGAACCAGCGGCACCGCCAGCACGCTGCGGAAGCCGCTCGCCCGCACCGCCTCGTCCACCCGGAAATCCGGATCATCCAGGACATCGGGAATCGAAACGACGTCGCAGGTCAGCACCGCGCGCGCCGCAGCCATCTGCCGGCCCGGTGGATGGGGCCACAGCCGGCGCACGGCGTCGGCGCCTTGCGCGGTGGCATTCACGAGCGCCGCCAGGTGGATCATTTCGCCGTCGAAGGTACAGACGTTGGCCGAACTGGCCGCACACAACTTCATCGCGGCCGCTGCGATAGTATCGAACACCGGCTGCACGTCGGTGCGCGATTGACCGATCACCCGCAGGATGCCGCTGGTCGCTGTCTGCTGCTCGAGGGATTCGGTGAGTTCGCGGTTGCGCGCTTCGAGCTCCTTGAACAGGCGCACGTTTTCGACGGCGATCACCGCTTGGTCTGCGAAGCTCTGCAGCAACTGGACCTGCCGATCCGGAAGGATGCCGGCCTCGGAACGCGCAACGGCGATCGACCCGATCGGAACGCCGTCGCGAAGCATCGGTACCGCCACGATACTGCGGTAGTTGACGATCTTCGCGATCTCGCCGTGCACGTAGTCCGGGTCCGCATGAACATCCGGAATCAACTGCACCGCGCCGCTCAGAATCGACCGGGCGGCGGCGGTGCCGCGCCCCACCGCCATGGGATACGCACGTGCGACCGTGGCGATAACTTCGGCAGCCAATCCGTGGGATGCCTCGAAATGGAGTAACGCGCCGTCGAAGCGAAATACGTGACAGAACTCGGCTTTGCACAGCCGCGCCGCGTTTTCCGCGATGACGTCGAATACGGGCTGAACGTCGATTCGCGAAGCGCTGATGACACGCAGGATGTCGCTGGTCGCGGTCTGTTGCTCGAGGGATTCGGTGAGTTCGCGGTTGCGCGTCTGGACTTCGGTGAACAGGCGCACGTTCTCGATCGCGATGACGGCTTGCTCGGCAAACGTTTGCAGCAGTTGCACAAGGTCGTCCGGAAACGCGCCAAGCTGCTTGCGGGAAACCGCAATCGCCCCGATCAGCTGGCCGTCGCGAAGCATGGGGACCGCGAGTCCGCTGCGCCATCCACCCGCCAGCGCGAATTCGCGCGAATACTCCGGGTCCGCGAGCATATCCGGCAGGTTATCCACGCCCTTCCTGAGCGCCGCGCGCCCCAGCATGTTCTCCTTGCTCGGGCGCATCGGAAAAGTGCTTTCGACGATCTTCAGGGCCCCCGGGGAAAAGCCGTGGTATGCGAGCGGGTGGAGCATCTCGCCGTCGAAACGCGCCGCGACGCTGTGGTCGGCGCCGCACAAGCGCACTGCGCTGCGGACGATCGCGTCGAACACCGGCTGTGCGTCGGTGCGGGAGCTGCCGACGATGCGCAGGATTTCGCTCGTCGCTGTCTGCTGCTTCAGCGATGCCGCGAGTTCGCGGTTGCGAATCCGGACTTCGGTGAACTGGCGAACGTTCTCGATCGCGATGACGGCTTGCTCGGCAAACGTCTTGAGCAGCTCGATCTGCGACTGGGGAAAAGGCTTGGCGACGTCCCTGAATACCGAAATCGCCCCGACCGCGTCTCCGTCATGAAGCATTGGCACCGACAATACGCTCCGGAAGTCTGCGCGCTCTGCCACATTCATGTACTGGTATTCAGGATCGCGTCGGATATCCGGGATGTGTACGATCTGGCGGGTGAGGATCGCCCGCTGGGTCGTTCCACCACGGTTCGGCGGGCACGGATAAACGTCGCGGAATGCAGCCGTGCCGGCGACATCCAGGTCCTGCAAGGCGCCGAGATGGATGAGTTCCCCATCAAATCGGCAGACCATGCTGAAAACGGCGTCGCAAAGGCGCAGCGCGGTCGACGCGATGGTATCGAACACGGGCTGCGCGTCGGTCCGCGAGTTGCTGATGATGCGCAGGATGTCTGCGGTTGCTGCATGCTGGTCGAGAGCTTCTTGCAGGCGTCGCCCACCCGCGGGCTTCGCACGCGGCGACGTCGATTTCGAGGCGACCGGACGCCTCGCCATCGTCGCAGCTTTCGCAGATTTAACGGGCCGTCCCATGGCGTTCCCCTTGCCGATGGAGCAGGAACCCCAAGGGCAGCCGCTACAGTAAACGAAGACGAGCGTGAGCGGCTACTTCGCCAAAGCTCCGGATTCAGGCACAGCGGTTGCTAAAGCAGACTTGGGCGGCCAATGCAGACGAGCCGCCGGACTTCGCGGGCAATGGTCGACTCGACGGCGAGGGATGGCATCCGCCGATCGACGCAGGCTGCGGATCGTTGAAGAAAATGCGCTCGAAGGTTGAACGTCTTACAAAGAGACCAAGGAGCCCGCGGTGCATCCCATCGTTCAAAGGCTGCGCGCCGTCGCATTCCTGTTGCTGGCGATACCGGTCTGTGTACTCGCCCAGCAGGCCTATACCACCCGCGGCGTCTCCATGCGCGCAGGCCCGAGCACGCAATATCCCAAGGTGGGCCGGCTCGGTGGCGGCGCCCCGGTAACGCTCATAGGTTGCCTCGGCGACTGGAGCTGGTGCGATGTAATCTACGCGAATCTGCGTGGCTGGGTTTACGCGCCCTATCTGAGCTACCTCTATCGCGGTGGCCCCGTCCCGCTCTACACGTACGCGCCGAGTCTGGGCATTCCGATCATCGGATTTTCGATCGGGCCGTACTGGGATCGCTACTACCGTGGGCGTCCATGGTATGGACGACGCGACTACTGGATATCGCGGCCGCCGCCGCACGTGCGTCCCCCGGGGCCGCCGCCGCGGCCTGCGCCGCCACCGCCGGCACGGCCTCAACCACAGCCGCAACCACGTCCTAGCCCGCCGCATGCGCAGCCATATAATCCCGGCGGGGGCGGGGCCCCGCCGCCTTCGGCACCCGTAACGCGAGCACCGCAACCGCAAACGCAGCCCCCCCCGGCCCCGGTGGCGCCCGCGCCGCCCATGCGCGGAACGCCGCAGGCGGCACCGGTAACGCCTCCCGCCAGGCAGACGGCGACCCCTACGGCTTCTCCGGCGCCGCCTGCGACGCCGGCTCCGCCTACGCGACAAACGTTGCAACCGGCGACCGCCCCCGCCCCGGCGGCCCCGGCGGCCCCGACGCGCCAAACGCCGCCACCGGCGGCCGCGCCGCCTCCCGCCCCCGCGGCATCCCCGGCGCCGGCCGCAGGCAGCGAACCGGGCGCCGCTCCGAGCAGGTGACGCTCGCGGGGGCCGTTTTTAGTGGATCGTGGGTCCGCGTCCTACAAAGTCTCCATCAACTCCTACGCTCGAATAAGGGTTCTGCGGATACGCAGGCCTTCGCCTTGGGGGCAAGCTACGTCCTCATTCAATCGCACCGGCGATCTTTCTGTCGCTGGTCGCGTTTGTATTAAGGGAGTTATCTGATGCAATGTCATTCGCAATGTCATTCGGCTGACGCGCGTGCGCTGAGGCGGTGGGTCTCTGTGGTGGCTGCCTTGACGATGTTGTTCGCGGCCGCGCCGTCGATCGCACAGCAGGACCAGCAGGCGTTGGTCCAAGCCGCGCAATCGACCTTTTCCGATTTCCAGCGCGATCCCGACATGACGTGGTTTCGCGGCCATATCGGGCAGGCCCGCGGTATTCTGATCGCCCCCGAGATCGTCAAGGCCGGCTGGATTTTCGGCGGCTCCGGCGGCCGTGCCGTGCTTTATGCGCGCAATGGTCAGGGCAAATGGGCGGGACCGGCCTTCTACAACATCGGCGCCGCGAGCGTCGGCTTCCAAGCCGGCCTGTCGGTGTCGCAGACCATAACGCTGGTCATGACCGAGAAGGGACTCAATTCTCTGCTGGCCAACTCGGTGAAGCTCGGCGGTGACGCGAGCATCGCCGCCGGTCCAGTGGGCGCGGGTGCCAACAGCGACGTAACGACCGACTTCGTCGCCTTCAGCCGGGCCAAGGGCCTCTATGGCGGCCTGAACCTCGAGGGATCGGTCATCAGCCCGGCAAATGACTGGAACAACACCTATTACGGCAAGAACGTACTGCCGCCCGACATCGTGATCAGGGGCGATGTGCGTAATCCCAATGGAGAACCGCTCGCCGCCGACATTGCAAAGGCTTCCACTGCTCGGTAACCCTCCCGACCCTGTGGTGGAGTAGTCCCTGCGCGCCTTCGGGCGCGCAGTTTTTTTGTGGGGATAGAATCCGCGTCAGCAGGGGGCTCGTGGACGTCGAAACGCGATCCGAGATGGACGTGCCTTCGCGGTGAGCGCAAACTGACGTGAACTTCGAACGGTCTGGCGCGATGCGTTATCTTCCATGCAATCATCCAGACGTTCATTGAGCGCTTCGCTTGCGGCGTTGTTCGCCGCAATCAGTCTGTGTGGGGAAGCACTCGCGCAGGCCCCTTCGTTCCCCACCAAGATCGTGAAGATCACCGCGCCGTACTCGGCGGGCGCCGCGCCCGCGGTGTTCACGCGCGCACTCGCCGACAAGCTGTCCAAGGCATGGGGACAGCCGGTGGTCGTCGAGTCCAAGCCCGGCGCCAGCGGATTCGTCGCCATCGACGTGGTGAAGAATGCGGCAGCCGACGGCCACGAGCTGCTCGTCGTGAGCGACGCGCACGTGGCCATCAATCCCTCGCTTTACAAGAAGCTCCCTTACGATCCGCAAAAGGACTTCGTGCCGGTGGCGATGTTCTATCACACGCCGTTCTATCTCGCGGTGGCGAGCGCGGGTCCGTACCCGACGGTCCCCGCGCTGATCGCGGCGGCGAAGGCGGCCCCGGGCACCGTGACCTACGGCTCCTCGTACGTGGGCAGCCCGTCGCACTTGGGCAGCGCACAGTTCGAATTCCTTACCGGCACCAAGATGATCCACGTTCCGTATCGCGACCAGTCGCAGATGTACGTGGGCATCGCCAACGGCGACATCGGCTGGGCGTTCACCACGCTGGGATCGGCGCTGCCGCTGATGCAGGCGGGACGCATCAAACTCATCGCCATCGCGGCGCCCGAGCGGTCGAAGGCGCAGCCCGACGTGCCGACGCTGGCCGAAGCAGGTGGCCCCGCCGACCTGCGCGTCGGTGCCTGGCTGGCCATCATGGCGCCGCGCGGCACACCGCCGGAGGTCGTGCGCAAGATCAACGCCGATGTGAACAAGGCACTTGCCGATCCGGAGATCGCAGCGCTGACGCGCAGCCTCGGATTCGACTCGACGCCGCAGTCGCCCGAGCAATTCGCCGACGAAATCCGCGCCGACGCAGGCAAGTACGGCGATATCGTGCGCCGCACCGGCGCGACGGCGGAATAGCGACGCGACGGGGGCTAGGCGAGCGGGCGCTGCGCCGCGAGCACGGCGTAGTACTCCCAGGCGCGCTCGACGATACCCGGAGAAAGCTGGTCGGAAAGGCGCATCGCCTCATCGTGCGAGAAGGTGCGAATCCGCGTCGAGTCGCCGCCTGTCGCGGCGAGCATGCTGAGCTGCAGTGCGGCGCTTTCCTCGAGAAAGCACGCGGCGATGGTCGCGGTGCGCACGTCGCCGGCTGCGGTCGTGATGCCGTGGCCGCGCATCATCACTGCCACTTTCGCCCCGAGCGTCGCGGCCAGCCGGTCGCCCTGCTCGCGCGTACGAATGAGTCCGATCTCGTCGAAGTCGGCGACGCCGTCCACGAACGCGCCTCCCTGATTGTGCACGATGCGATGGCGCTCCCCGATCTGCGTGAGACATACGCACGCCGCTGGATGCGCGTGCACGACCGCGCCGAGGTCGCCGCGCGCGGCGTAGGCACGCGCATGGATCCACAGCTCGCTGTTCGGGCTGCCGTTACCGGAAAGCACCGTGCCTTCGATGTCGATCACCAGCAGCGCATGCTCATCGGCCAACCCGGGGGAGCGACGCGTCGGCAGCAGAAACGTATCGGTGCCGGGGATGCGCGCGCTCACGTGCCCGAACGCATTGGACAAGCCCGCGCGCTCGATGATGCGGTTGGCGAGCGCCACGTCGCGGCGTAGCGCCATCAGGTCGTGCGTGGATGCATTGGCCATGCGGAGATCTTACTACGCGAGCCATAGTCGATTCCCCTGCGGTGGCGAGCGCGCAGGCGGGCATGCAGAAGGACTAGTTCTAAACGGCTTGCAAGCGGCGGATCAGCACGTCGATCAGGTCCTCGCCGTCGGTCGACTTGAGGCGATGCTCGCGCAGCAAACCTGCGAGGTCGCGCGTATCCATCGCGTGAAAATCGGAGCGGATCAATATTCCCGCGATCGCGCGCTGGACGCCCACCGTCCGCGCATTCGGAAACAGCCGCATCATCTCCTCCAGGCTGGCGCGATCCGAAAGCCGATGCGCGGCCAGCGCGTTGAGTGCGCGGACCTGCGCGTCGGGCTGCGTCATGCCGGCGATGCGGGTGGTCAGTGCGCGCAGCTCCTCGACGTCCGTGACCGGCCGGTGCTGGACATAGACCTGCGCGATCCGAACGTCGGCATCGCTGCCGCTGGTGAGCGTTTGCAGCATGCGCGTACGCTCGCGGTCGCTGCCGAGGCAGGCGAGCAGCGCGCTGTGCGCGGCGCTGCGCGTTGCCGCGTCGGTACCCTCTAGCGGCGCGAGCGCCGCGTCCAGGGCATGATCGTCGTTGAGCGAACACACCAGGTCGATATCGTCGTACGCGACGGTGGGCGCTGCGGCGATGTCGGTCACCAAGTGCACGAGCTCGGCGCGCTCTTCTTCCGGGCTCAGCCAGCCCAGGCTGCGTGCAAGCCGGATCATTCGCGTGCGCACCGCCGGTTCGTCCGAGCGGTGGACGAAAGCGAGGTAGCGCTCGCGCGCCGCGCGGTCGCGCGACAGCGCATCGAGCGCCGCGACATACTCCGGCGCGCTTTTCTCTGCTTCGTCGAGCGAGGCCGCGAAGCTTTCGATGCGGTCGAGGTACATGCGTACCTCGCCGACGTCACGGTCCAGGATGCCATGGATGAAGGTCAGCGTATCGGCAGCTGAGAGCCGTTCGTCGTAGAACTGGCAAACCTCCCGCCGGTACGCCGCGCGTGGGTCGGAGTCACGCATGCCGCTCGTGGCGGTCATCGCGTGCGACGCGAACTGGCCGAGCAGTCGAGCGCTGATGCGTCCGCGGCCGACCTCTTCCCCGGCACCGGCGTGGAAGTACCGGCTCAGTACGTCCGCGGCGACCGAGCCCACCGGCGCGGTGGAAGAAAACCCGTAGATCACCGGCACGTCGGAGAAGATCCGCCGCATGCTGTCACGGTTGCTCTCGCTGTGCCGCGCGTTCAGCGCGCGCGCCACGCGTTCGGCGTCAGCGCCCGAGTAGCCTGCCTTCACAAGCACGCGCCCCACTTCGGCGGATGCACTGGTGGCCGGCTCCGCGTTGAGGCTGTTGCACCCGAACAGGTAAACTTCCTTGAGCCGTGAAAAAAGCGAAGGGCAGGATTCGCTGCACGACGCGCGCTCCATTTCCTCGACCGGAAGGTACTCGCGCGAGTCGACGTGCTCCGAAAAAAATTCGGTTCCATTGAAGTGTCCGGAGACGACCAGGACGTCGCAACTCACCCGCTGCCGGCACGCCGATGCCAGCCAATCGGGCCGGCCCTTTTCCACCAGCTCGACAAAACGGAACTTGTCTTCGGGCAAATAGCGGCGAAACGCCTGCTTCTCGTCCGCCGAATTGACCGTGATCGTGCATACGGTTTTTCTGTCCGCGCGCGCCTGCTCGGCCGCGCACAGCGCGACGGCGAATGCGGCGAGCAGCACGAAGCGCGAAATTTCCGGGTGGACGCTACGCATGGGCATGCGAAGCTCGGCAAGGGTCTATGCGCCATAAGGTATGAGATCGTACCGATGGCCGCTATCGGCGCGGCACCGATCCAGACGTAGGAACGTAGGATCACGGCCCCCGCTTCGACGGTAGCGCCGTGTAGGCGCGCTACGTGTGCAGGCGGCGCAGCAACACGTCGATCAGATCTTCGCCGCCATCCGGGGACTTGAGCCGGTAGCGGCGGACGATGCGGCCGAGGTCGAGGTCCGCAACGGCTCGCGCGTCGGAGCGGATGAACACGCCGGCGATCGCGCGCTGCACGCTCACCGACACGGCGCGCGGGAAAAGCCGCGCGAGCTCCGACAGGCTCTCTCGATCGGAGAGATAGTAGCGCGCGAGTGTCTCCAGCGCGCGCACCTGGGCGTCGGCGTCGGTCATCGTCGCAATGCCGGCAGCGATCGAGCGCAGCTCATGCACATCGCCGATCGGACGATGGCTAAGGTACACCTGCGCGAGATCGACCTCGCTGACCACGCCGCCGGTCAGTGCCCTGAGCACGCGCTCGCGCGCGTCGGGCCGACCGAGGCAGGCGAGCGCCGCCGAGCGTGCCACGCTGTCGCTGGCGACGATGGGCCGATCGTCGTGCACCCGATGGTCAAGCGCGCCATCACGATCGAGCGAACAGATGAGGTCGACGTCCGAGGACGCGATGGCGGGATCGGCGAGCCTGTCCGAGGCCAGCCTCGCGAGCTCGCTGGTCTGCTCCTGCGGAGAGAGCCACCCGAGTTTGCCGGCCCATTGGATCATGCGCGCGCGCACCTCGGCGCGGTCGACGTCGCGCGCATAGCGCAGATAGCGATCGCGAGCGCTTTCGTCAGCCGCGATCGCCTCGAGCTCGGCGAGGAACGCCGGCGACGTGCGCTCGGCGTCTGTCAACGAAGCATCGAACGCCTCGATGCGCTCGAAGAACATGCGCACCTCCGCCATCTCGCGGCGCAGGAGCGAATGGATGAACGAGAGCTTCTGCGCGGGGGAGCGCTGTTCGTCGAAGAACTGGCAAACGTCGCGTCGATAATCGGAACGCGTGTCGGAGGCGAGCATGCCGGAGGCCGACGACATCGACGCGGCGGAGAAGGCGCCGAGCAGTGCAGCGCTTGCGCGACCGCTGCCGACGTCGCGGCTCGCCGTCGCTTGCAGATAGCGCCCGAGGATCGGACCCGCCGTGACTCCAAGCGGCGCCTGCCCCGGAAAGCCATAGATGACCGGAACGTTCGCGAATATCCTGCGCATGGCGTCGCGATTGCTCTCGCCGTGGTTGGCGTTGAGCGCGCGGGCGAGCTCGTCGGCATCGGCCTGCGTCGATCCCGATCGCACCAGGCTGCGTGCGACTTCCGACGCGGTCGCCTCGACCGTCGCTGGGTTCAGCGTGTTGCATCCGAACAGATAGACTTCCTTGAGCTGAGAGAACAACCCCGAGCACGATGCGCTGCACGAAGCGCGCTCGAGCTCGTCGACCGGCAGCGATTCGCGCGCGCCCACCCGGTCGGAATAGAACTCGGTGCCGCCATCGAAGTGCCCCGAGATCACCAGCACGTCGCAGCGAACGTTCTGCCGGCACGCCGAGGCCAGCCAGTCCGGCCTTCCGCGCTCCACCAACTCGACCAGCTGGAATTTGTCCTCGGGCAAACTGCGCCGGAACATTTCGCGCTCGTCAGGGGAGTTGACCGTGACGGTGCACACCGTGCTGCGTTCGGCGCGTGCGTCGAGGGTAGACAGCGCAGCGAGCAGCGCCAACGAAGCGAAGATGGCGGGAAGATTCATTGAACGGGTCTTAAAGCAGCGCAAGTTTGTGGTCAAGGCGCGTTCGGATTCTAAACGCTTGGCAAGCCGAATCAATCCGCTATCTTGATTCGATCCGTAATCCCCCTGGAGTCATCATGGACGTTCGAGCCGATGTTGCCCACCGCGCGGAGCGCCGATGACGATCGAGACCGTGCGGTTGGCTGGCCACCGGGCCGGCGGAATGCTGGTCGAGACAAAGGCGACCGGCGTCTGCCATACCGGCGAGTTCACTCGCTCGGGCGCCGATGCCGAGGGGTCTTTTCCAGGCGATTCTCGGCCACGAAGGCGCGGCCATCGTCGTCGATGTCTGCCCTCGGGTCGCCAGCCTAAAAGGGCGACCGCGTCATTGCGCTCTACACGCCGGAGAGCCGTCAACATCGATGACCTGATCACGCACACGCTGCCGCTGGAGCGCATCACGACACCTTCGACCCGATGCACTCGGGCGAGTCGATCCGCAGCGTCGTCTGCTGATCGGTCAATGCGCGCCGTGGTGGTGGTGCGCCCGCAGTTCGTCGTCGATCGGCGAATGCAGGCGCACTTCGGCGTCGACGGGAATCGACTGCCGCGACCCATCGTCATAAACGACGACAAGAACCAGCGACACGCGATCGCCCAGCTTGAGCGTGCGCGTCAGCCGCCGCAGCGTGATGCGGGCGGCGCCTGGAGCGAGCGCGATCAGCTTTCCCGGGGGAAGGATGATCGAATGCGGTGTCTTTCCCGCCGAGGATGCAGGCTTGGGATTCGCGATCGTCGCCGACGCCGCGTCCGTGCTCTCGACACCGATTAGCGACGCGCCTGCGGTGCTGGTGAGGTCCATGTAGGCCTCGGTGGTCTTTCCGGCCGTCGCGGGGCGTACCCAAGGCTGATTCACGATGAACAGGCCGGTTGCGCCAGCTGACAGCGCGAACAGCGCGAGCACGAACACGAGCGCGGTCGCGGCGGCGCCGCGGCTGGGGAGGCGGGTCATCGAGGGCGGCCGGCGGTTGTCATACAAACACGCTGCACGGTGCATTCATTCCGATCGGAGGGTTGGAATAGGTTGCGCGGCCCGGATG
>DASXBS010000031.1:0-24000 GCA_036491555.1 Casimicrobiaceae bacterium | reverse complement strand
CCAATGCGCTCGCGCAATCGCAGGCGTTGATGCGCGGGCGTTCGTTCGATACCGTTCGCGCCGAACTCGTCGCGGAGGGCGTCGACGCCGCCACGGCCGCGATACAGGGGGCGCATCGCGTGTGCCCCGGCAATCGCGCGTCGACCACGCTGCTCATGCCCGAGCAGAGCGCGCGGCGGCTCGGACAACTGCTCGCACTTTACGAGCATCGCGTGTTCGTGGAGGGCATCCTGCTCGGAATCAATTCCTTCGACCAATGGGGAGTCGAGCTCGGCAAGCAGCTCGCGACTCCGCTGGCAGCCGCGCTGCGTGGTGGCGGCAACCTTGCCGACGCCGATGCCTCGACGCAGGGCCTGCTTGCGCACGTGCGCGCGGCGTTGAACCGGCGGCAGTGATGCGGGGCGCCTGGACGGTGACGCGAAGGCGATGACGCAGACCACGGCGTTCGCTCCGCATTACTGAAGGTCCTGCCCGTCCCTCGCCTCGCGGATGGCGATTCTGACGATGTATTTCACCCGGTCTCGATAACGCGCGTCCAAATCCGCGTCGTTGTGCGTAAACTGTTCGCGCAACTCTTCGGCAGTGACTTCGCGCTGGATTTCATCGAGCGTCAGCACGCCCTTGCGCAACGCGGCGCGCACGTCCCTGACGACCGATTCAAGCAATTGCGCTTCGAGAGCGATGAAGCGCTTGTCGCGAAACGCCGGCCCATGCCCGGGAACGATGACGTCTACGTCCAGTTGCGCCAGCGCGCGCAGGCTTCTCGCTTGGCGGCTGGGCGGCGCCGTCACGTAGGGGATCGGATACGATACCGCGTCGCCGGTGACGAGTATCTTTTCGTTGGGCAGGTAGAGCACGGTGGTGCCCTCGGCGTCGCCGGTCACGCTCATGAACCGAAACTCGCGGCCCCCGTGCAGCAGCGTCAGCTGGTCGCGGTAGACCAGCGTCGGATAGATCCGATGCAAGTTCGTCATCTCGTCGACGAAGCTGCGATAGTCGCGCAGGTCGTTCTCATCGCGCCGGCGCCGCTCCGATGAGAGATCCGTTCCGTCGGCCAGCTTGCCGGTGGCGGTTTCCTTTCCCACCGCCATCTCCATGGCTTTCAGGGTTTCCGTGAATCTCGCCGGCCAGGCGGCGTCCACGGCTTGCATGAACTGGCGCGTTTGCTCGGTGGAGATGATCTCCACCCCGGGAAAAGCCTTGACGTAAACCTCGTTGCCGGACCAGTGGTCTGGATGATGGTGCGAATTCACCACGTAGCGCACCGGCTTGTCGGTGATGCGACGGATCCTGTCGAGAATGATGCGTGCGCTCGAGGGACGGGTGTTGGTGTCGAAAACCAGCACGTCCTGCTCGTTCACCACCACCACCGAATTGAGTTGCCTGACATAGCTGTCGCGCATGGTCATGAACTGACAGACACCGTCCGCGATGTCTATTTGCCGGATATCGCGCCCGTCCGCCGCCACGTCCAGCATGTCCGTCTGCACGGAACCACGGGTGGTGAGGCCGAGCAAACTGGAAGCGAGCGCGAGGACGACCGCCGCCCTGCGCACGGAGACGCCTTCAAATCGTGTCGTCCTTCAAGGTCCGCATTCCGCGGCTGAAGCCGCGAACTTCGGATCCCGCCGGGGCGTGTTGCACTCTAGCGCGAGAATACCCTTTCACGCTCCTCGGCGAGAGCCTGCGCGAGCTGCCAGACCGCCGAGGCGTAAAGCCGGCTGCGGTTGTAACGCGTCAGCACGAACCAGTTGCTGAAGGTCATCCAGTACTCCGGGGCGTCGGTCGTTTCGAGCATCAGCAGTCCGACGGGATCGGCAGCGAGATTGCCGGGAATCGCAACCCCGGTCACGCCATCGCGGATCCAATCGGCGACGCTGCGACGCGGCGTGACACCGCCGTCGAACAACGCCACCACCGCTTCGGCGCGTTCAACCTCGACGCGCACCGGCTCCATCACCGGCTGTCCGGGTTGCCAGCCATGGCGGGCGAGGAAATTGGCGACGCTGCCAATCGCGTCGTCGGGATCGTTGGCAAGGTCGATGCGGCCATCACCATCGTAGTCGATCGCATATTCGCGGATGCTGCCCGGCATGAATTGCGGCAGTCCCACCGCGCCGGCAAATGAACCGCGCGCCTCGAGCGGAGAGACGCCCTGCTCGCGGCACAGCAGCAGGAAGTTACGCAGCTCGGCGCTGAAATACTCGGCGCGGCGCGGATAGTCGAACGCCAGCGTCGACAGCGCGTCGATCACCCGGTAGGACCCGGTGTTGCGCCCATAGTAGGTCTCCACGCCGATGATCGCTACGATCACCGGCGCGGGAACGCCGAAGGCGTCCTGCGCGCGCGCGAGCGCTGCTTCGTTGGCATGCCAGAAGGCCACCCCGGCGTCGATTCTCGATGCGTTGAGAAACTGCGGTCGGTATTCAAACCACTTGGGCGGCGCGACGATCGGCCGCGACATGGCCGCGACAACCTTGGGCTGCGGGCGGACCTGTCCGAAGACCTGCGCGAGCGTCCTGGCGTCGAAGCCGTCGTCGCGCACCAGCCCGGCGATGAAGGCCTGCACGTCGGCGCGGCCAGCGTAGACTTCGCCGCCCACCGTGGCACTCTTCGCGCTCGCTTGTGCCTCGGCGCCGCCACTCACGCACGCGCAGAGTGCAACCAGCATGGCCGCGCACCACGCGAGTCGTTTTGGCGCCGCGTGGGTGCACATATCGTCGGGGACGCGATGGCAATGCATACGGCGGCGAATGGTATCATCCGCCCGCGCATGGATTGCGCGTGGCCCGGTGCGCATCGATGCTCTATCCGCTGTTTCGCCCGCTGCTCTTCGCGCTCGATCCCGAGGCTGCACACGACGCCGTCTTCGCCGGACTCGACGCCGCCGCCAACATCGGTGTCGCGCAGCTGATCGCGGCCAAGGCGCCCGCATCGCCGGTCACCGCGATGGGAATCCGCTTTCCCAATCGCGTCGGTCTCGCCGCGGGACTCGACAAGAATGCCGCGCACATCGACGGATTGGCGACGCTGGGCTTCGGATTCATCGAGTGCGGCACGGTCACGCCGCGCGCGCAACCCGGCAATCCCAGGCCGCGCATGTTCCGCCTGCCCGAAGCCGATGCGCTGATCAACCGACTGGGATTTAACAACGACGGCGTCGAGTCCTTTCTCGCCAACGTCGCACGCGCCCGCTACCGGAAAGCGGGCGGCGTACTCGGACTCAACATCGGCAGGAACTTCGATACGCCGAACGAGCGCGCGGTAGACGATTACCTGGCCTGCCTCGATGCGGTGTATGCGCACGCGAGCTACGTAACCGTCAACATTTCGTCGCCCAACACGCGCGGACTGCGCGAGCTCCAGGAGCACGCCGCGCTCGACGCGCTGCTGGTCGCGCTCAAGCGGGCGCAGGCGCGGCTGGCGCAAGCGCATGGCAAGTACACGCCGATCGTTGTGAAAATCGCACCGGACCTCGACGCCGACGCCATTGCCGAAGTGGCGCGCACGCTGGCCGCGCGCAAGATCGACGGCGTGATCGCCACCAACACGACGACCGATCACCAAGGCGTAGCCGGTCTTCCGCATGCCGGCGAAGCCGGCGGATTATCGGGCCGGCCGCTCAAGGAGCGCGCCACCGCCGTGGTGCGCGCGCTCGCGCGGGAGCTCGATGGCGCGCTGCCGATCATCGGCGTCGGCGGCATTTTCTCCGGCGACGATGCCCGGGAAAAAATCAGCGCTGGCGCCACGCTGGTGCAAATCTACACGGGACTCATCTATCGCGGCCCCGGTATGGTGGCGGAGATCGCGCGGGCGCTGGCCGACGATCCGGTGCGCGCGGCTTAGCGCACACGACGCACGGCGCTCAGGTGGCCGCTGCAGGCGCGGGGCGCATGTTCACCAGCATCTTGGCGCTGGCCTCGGCAACCAGCACGCCGCCGTGCTTGTGGCATACGCCGGTGAGCACGACGACGCCGGATCGCTTGGCGGGCTTGGGATCGCACGCCGCGACCGTCCAGGTCGTGGTCAGCGTGTCGCCGGGGCGCGCCGGCGCGACGAAGCGCGCGGCGTGCTCCAGATACGCGACCGCGGTGCCGTGGAAATGCATGCCCACGGGCGCGCCCATGAGCGCGCTGGTGAGTACGCCATGCAGGATGCGCGAACCGAAGCGCGTCGTCCTCGCGTACTCGTCGTCGACGTGATGCGGATTGAAATCGCCGATCAGTCCCGCTCCGATCAGCAGGTGCGCGTCGGTGATGGTGACGCGGGCGCTGAACCGGTCGCCGATGCGCACGTCATCGAACCACGCGCCCTGCGCCAGGCTTGGATCTTCCGCCAGAGTATCGCTGCGTGCCGTTGCTCCCGGTGAATGAGTGCCTGGGGGTAGCCCGGCGGAACTGGTATCCCCCCGAGGGTCGCTACGCGCCGTTCCCCCAAGGGGGCGCGTGCCTTGGGGCGGCCCTGCGGCACTCATCGCGGCGGTGCGAGGCCGAGCGCGACCGCGCCCGTGCGGTCGATCAAGCGGGGGCGTCCGCGGTGGCTGCGTCGCCGAACTTTTCCTCGATCGACGCAAGCATGCTGGTGAATGCGCGATCGACCAGCGGCTCGGCTTCGACCAGCCGTGCGCGGTCGTTGCGGAAGCGTTGCGCGAGTTCGTCTGCGGTGAGCGATACCGCCTTCTGCCCCTGCCGATTGGTGAACAGATACGTTCCGCGCAGCGGACTTACCCAGGCGAGCTTGGCGAACGCGAGCTGGCCGTCCTCGCCTTCGAACTCGACCCACATGCCGCGTTCCAGGCTGCCCGCGATCTCGGCAAAACGGTCCTGCACGATCTCGGGCTCCGGCGGCGGCGGCGCGGGAGGAGGCGCAGGCGCCATCGCTTCGGCGAGCGCGCGCGCTTTGGTCGCGGTGTCGACGTCGCCCTTGGCGGAGGCTTCTGCCGCCGCGGCAGCGGCGGCCTCGGCCACCGCGGTGGTAGGCATCGGCGTCGAAGCGAGGCTCGCCTTCACCGCGGCGGCGTGCGCGGCGACCAGGTTCGACATGAACTGTTCGCGCTCGCCCGATTCCCAGGACACGTTGTGCAGTCCGCCGTGCAGTCGGCGCAGCAGATTGCGCAACATCGCCACCAGCTTCTTGCGATCGTCGGTCGCACGCTTGGGCTGCACGCTCCAGACAAGGTCGTCGAGCGTTGATAGCGCCCCGGTCCACGGCTCCGATTCCTCGCCGTCGCGCATGTAGATCTGCGCCAGCGTGCCCTGCCACTTGTCGCGCAGGAACGTCGCCAGGAAATTGGGCGCAGGATTCTCCTTCAACCGGCGTTCGACTTCCGAGCGCGCGACCATCTGCGCGATCTCGAGGCGATCGCGCCTGTTTATTTCTTCCGCGCTCGACTGGATGTTGACTTCGGCGCTCTTCTCCTCGGTGGCGAGGAACGCCTCCAGGTCCTCGCGCAGCGTGTCGAACAATCCGATGTCGTCGGTGAATTCGTCGAGCACGCGATGAACGATGGTCTCGATCCTGCGATACAGCGGATCGTCGTGTCCCATCGTCGGCGACCAGCCGATGCCCGCGTGCGCGAGCGCGTTGACCATTAGCCGGGAAGGGTGCGATTTCTTCGAGAAAAAGGCGCCGTCGAGCATCGCCGCCTTGAGCACCGGTATCTGCAGGCGTCCGATCAGCGCCTTGATGCTGTCGGGCAGATCCTTGGTCTCGAAGATGAAATCGAACAGCATGGCGACCAGCTCGATGGTCATCGCCTCGAGCTGGTTGGCACGCGCGCCGAGCGGCGAATCCTGGATGTCGCGCAGGACGTTGTGCATGTCCTGCTGCAAGCCGGCAAACGAAACCGCGGCGCCGCCGACCTCGAACCCGCTTTCGCCGTGCTGCAGCCTTCCGAGCGCTTCGCCGAGCTCAGGCGTGACGAGGATGCGCGGACCGCCGAAAGGACCGATCGCCGGTGCCGCCGGCGCGCCGGTGCCGCCTTGCGCATACCCACCCGCCTGTGCGCCGGCAGAGGCGAATCCGCCCGCGCTACCGGGCATGCTCAACGCGTAGCCTGCGGCCGCCGCTGCGCTACCCATTCCCGGGACCACCATACCACCGGGAGGCAGTCCCCCCGACATGCCGGGCGCCGATTGGCGCAGCATGCCCTGGCTGGCGAGGCGCTGCAGCACCGCCATCAGGTCGATGTCGCCTCCGGGCGCGGGCGCACCGGGCGGTTGGTGATGCGGAGAGGCCCTGCCCTCGGCCGCAGCTGCGCGTTCCGCCGCCGTTGAACGGTTGACGATTGCCGAGCGCTGCTTGGGAACGACTTTCAGGTTGTCCAGGTGCCGGTTGAGATCAGCATAGATCTCGTTGATGTCGCCCAGCGAGGTTTGGTTGAGCTCCTTCAGGATCGTCAGCTTGATGCGCTGGTCGCCGTCGATGCCGTGCAGCGCGTCGGTAAACGCTTCGACGATGGTCGTGGGCGCAAGCGGATTGGCGGCGGTCTCGAGGTCGGGCCGTCCAAGCAGATAGCCGACCGCGCGGTTGAACTCGCGAAGCTCGCTTTCGCACTGGTTTTCGACCACACGGACAATGTTCCCCGAGAGCACCGACTCGTCCATCGCCGAGGTGTCGACCAGCGTGAGCTTCTTGGCGTCGACCTTGGCAAAGTCGGCCTTCGTCTCGATCCGCCCCTGCATGCGGTCGTCGATATGCTGGCGCAGGTGTCGCTCGAAGTCGGCAATGAGCTTGGCGCCTTCGGTGTTCAGCATCGCCCGGGCATCGAGGCATAGGGTCTGCTCCTCGCGCACGTCGGTGCGCTCTGCGCGCGCCATGAGGAGGTCGCCGACCCGGTCGAGCATCGAGGTGAACGACAACAGCAGACGATGAATGGCCAAGTCGCGGCAGTCGCCGAGAATTTTGGCCATTTCTTTGGGCATCTGACGGCGGTTTGCGACCACCCGCTCGCCCGAGGTCGTCGTTGCGCTCACCTGGTTCCAGTCCTTTTGGTGTCGTTGCGATCGCGTTCCCGGGGCCATGAAAGCCTGCCGCAACCTCGACCGCGGACCCAGAAAATGCGGTAAGTGACTGTATCACGCGTGGTTTCGCGGTGCCAATGCGATTAATGGCCATTTACCCCCGCAAAAGCTCCGCCCAGGCCTTTTCGAGGCGTTTATACGACACGGGAACCGCCGCCCGAAGCTCCTGGGCGAAAAGCGACACCCTGAGCTCTTCGATGAGCCAGCGGTACGTCTCCAGCGCCGGTTCCACCCGCTGCGCGGCTCGGTTGGCGTCCAGCCGTGCGCGGTAACGCTCCCAGAGTGCGGCCACCTGCGGCGCATGCCGCGTCTCGGCGAGGCTGTTACCGGGAGCTTTGGAGAGTCGACGCTGCAGCGCTTGCAGGAAGCGCGGAAGGTTCGATAGCTGCGCCCACGGCGTCGCGGCGAAAAAGCCGGCGTACACCAGCGCATCGCGCTGCTGCGCTACTTCGCGGCCCAGCCTCGCACGCGCCGTGGAAAGCGCGGCAAGCTGCTGGCTGAGCGCGTGGTACTCCGCGCCGATCGCCGAGAGCATGCGAAAGGCGCCCTCGGCGACCGCCGGCAGGCGGGTGCGCGCACGCTTGAGCTGCTCGACGAAGGCGCGCTCCGAGCGCGGCAGCGCATCGTCGCCGATCAGCGCCCGATCGGCGATCGCCGCCTGGACATCGCCCCAAAGCGCCTCTGGGTTCACGGCAGGCCGAAACGACAGTGCGGTGGCAACGTAGCCCGCCGGGGGCTTTTCCCATCCCCGCAATGCGCTGCCAAGCTGCAGGCGCAACAGTCGTAGCACACCCACCCGCGTCGCCGCATCGGCGGCAGCGCGCGTGTCGTAGAGCTTCAATGACACGCTCCCGCCGTCGTCCACCAGTGCGGGATACCCCGTCACTTGGCGACCGGCGCGCTCGATGGCGATCGACTCAGGAAGGTCGCCCAAGTCCCACGCACGGATGCCGCTGCGCTCGATCGGCGCGCCCGCCGAAAACGACCACTGCGCCGCGTCGCCGAGTTGAGCGCGAAGCACGGCCAGGTCACGACCCTGGGCCAGTTCTTTGCCGGCGGCGTCCACGACGCGGATGTTCATCGAAAGGTGCGCCGGCAGCGCCGATGACGCAGCCGCGGCCAGCGGCGGCGCTTCCAGCAGGCGTCGCGCACAAAACGAGCGCAGCGCATCCTCGACACGCCCCCGCTCGCCGGGCGCGATTGCATCGGCATCGATCAGAAACGCGGTGACGACTTCGGGCACCGGCGTGAGGCGATTTCGCCACGCCTTGGGCAAAGCCTTGATCAGCGCGGCGATCTTCTCGCGAATGAGTCCCGGCACCAGCCAGGAGAGCGCGGCCTCGTCGAGCTGGTTCAGCAGGGCCAGCGGCACTGTGACGGTGACCCCGTCCTCGGGATGCCCAGGCGCGAAACGATAGCTGAGCGGCAACCGCGCCGCCGCCGTATCGATGAAATCGGGATATTGAACCTCGGTAATGGTGCTCGCGGCGTGACGCATCAGCGCCTCCCGCGTCATGAACAGCAGCTTCGGCTCCCTGCCCTCGGCATCGCGCCGCCAGCGCTCGAACGATGCCGTTGAATGCACGTCTGCGGGCACGCGCTCGGCATAGAAAGCCGCGATGGCATCCTCGTCGACCAGCACGTCCTGACGGCGCGCCTTATGCTCGAGCTCCGCAACCTCGGCGATCTGTGCCCGGTTGTGCGCAAGAAATGGCGCGTCGGTAGCGATGTCATCGGCAGCCAGCGCCTCGCGCAGGAAAATCTCGCGCGCCGCGACGGGCTCGATGCGTCCGAACGAGACCCGGCGCCTCGCCACCAGCGTAAGTCCGTAGAGCGACACGCGCTCCGCGGCCACCACTTCGCCGCGCTCGCGATCCCAGCGCGGATCGAACACGCTGCGCTCGACCCGGTCGCCGGCAACGGCCTCTATCCATGCCGGCTCGATGCGCGCCGCGCAGCGCGCGTACAGGCGCGTCGTCTCGGTGAGCTCGGCGGCGAGCACCCATTTGGCATTGCGGCGCGCCATGCCCGATCCCGGGTGCAGATAGAAGCGGATGCCGCGCGCACCCAGATAATGCTCGCCGTCGTCGGCCTTGGTTCCGATGTTGGACAGCAGGCCTGCAAGGAGCGCGCGGTGAATCGCGGCGTAGCGCGCGTCGTCAATCGCGTCGGGCAGCGCATCGGTCCATTTCCAGCCGAGCTCGCGCACCTGCTCGGTGAGTTGATGATGCAGGTCGCGCCACTCGCGAAGGCGCAGATAGGACACGAAATGCGTGCGGCAGCGATCCACCAGCGCACGATGCGCTAGCTTCGCTGAAAGCGCATCGTCGAAAAACTGCCAGAGGGCGAGCAGGCTCAGGAAATCGGAGCGCTCGTCGCGAAAGCGCAGGTGCGCCTGGTCAGCGGCCTGCTGCTTGTCCAGCGGACGCTCGCGCGGGTCGGGCACCGACAGCGCGCTGGCGATTACCATCACCTCGGCGAGACATCCCGCGTCGCGCGCCGCGAGCAGCATGCGCCCCAGCCGCGGATCGAGCGGCAGGCGCGAGAGCTCGCGGCCGAGCGCGGTAAGCTTTCGATCATCGTCGACCGCGCCCAGCTCCTGCAGCGACTGGTAGCCGTCGGCGATTGCGCGCGTTCCCGGAGGCTCAACGAACGGAAAGGCGTCGACCGGGCCGAGGTCGAGCGCCGCCATGCGCAGGATCACCGCCGCCAGCGAGCTGCGCAGGATCTCCGGCTCCGCGTACTCGGGCCGCGCCGCGAAATCCTGCTCGTCGTACAGGCGAACGCACACGCCGGGGCCCACGCGCCCGCAACGCCCCGCGCGCTGATCGGCGGGAGCGCGCGCAATCTTCTCGATCTGCAGCAGCGTCACCTTGTTGCGCGGCGCGTAGCGCTTGATGCGCGCCAGCCCCGTGTCGATCACGCTGCGGATGCCGGGGACGGTGAGTGAAGTCTCTGCAACGTTGGTCGCGAGCACCACGCGACGGCCGGCGCTGGGCGCGAACACGCGCTGCTGCTGCTCGACCGACAGCCGCGCATACAGCGGCAGCACCTCGATCGCCGCGGCATAGGGCTTGCGCGCGAGGCTCCGCTGAAGAAGCTCGGCGGTCTCGCGGATCTCGCGCTCTCCCGGCAGGAACACCAGGATGTCGCCCGGCCCCTCGCGCCAGAGCTCTTCGCTCGCCGCGACGATCGCCTGCTCGAGCGGCTCCTCGTCGTCGTCGTCCTGCGGCGGCGCGCGGTAACGCACGTCGACAGGATAGGTGCGCCCCGACACCTCGATCACCGGTGCGGCGCTGCCGCCCTCGCCGAAATGCGCCGCGAAGCGCTGCGCGTCGAGCGTGGCCGAGGTGATGATGACCTTGAGGTCGTCGCGCTCGGAGAGCAGGCGCTTCAGATAGCCGAGCAGGAAGTCGATGTTGAGGCTGCGCTCGTGTGCTTCATCGACGATGATGGTGTCGTACGCGGACAGTCGCGGATCGCCTTGCGTCTCGGCAAGCAGGATGCCGTCGGTCATCAGTTTGATGTAGGCGTCGGGACCGGTACGGTCGGTGAAGCGCACCTTGTATCCGACCGTGTTGCCGACTGCGCCGCCCAGCTCCTGCGCGATGCGCGCCGCGACGCTGCGCGCTGCGATGCGGCGTGGCTGCGTGTGACCGATCAGCCCGCGCACGCCGCGACCGAGCTCGAGGCATATCTTGGGAAGCTGCGTGGTCTTGCCGGATCCGGTTTCGCCGCACACGATCACCAGCGGATGATCGCGGATCGCCGCGGCGATCTCTTCTCGCTGGCCGGCGATTGGCAGATCCGGCGGGTACACGACGCGGGGCCGCGCCGCATCGCGCGCAAGCGCGCGCTCGCGCGACGCCGCCACCGCGCGCGCGACGCGGTCGATCTCGGCGTCCCGGGTGCCGCGAGCGTGCAGCCGGCGTATACGCCTGGACAGCGGCAGCCAATCGGAGCTCATGCCCTGCGCGAGAAGGGTCAGGAGCGAGTCCGGCGAGAAAGCGGGTTTCAGGGTCATGGCGGCGTGTCGCGAGGGTCGCATTCTAGTGGACTGTTACTGTCGGATCGGTAGTAAGTATCGCGCGGCAATCGGCGGGCGCAGCGAGGCGCGAGAAGGAGGTCTAGTCAACCCTATGGCGACTACGAGTAACGACGCTGTGCCCGTCGAGGACAAGCAGGACGCTACCGATGTGGCCGTTACAGTCCACCAGGTCCTAACGGTGCCCGCGCCCGCGCCGGCGTATCATTTCGCATCGCCGTTTGACAAGGGCCCTCGCCATGTTCCGCACGCTCGCAGTGACGCTAGTCCTCGCCGCCTTTGGCAGCGCATGGCCGGCAGCCCCCGACGCCAAGACCCTGCGCTGGGCCGGTCGCGGCGACATGAACACCACCGACCCGCATTCGCAGAACGAGAACCTCACCAACAACATCAATTCGCTGGTCTACGACACGCTGGTGCAAACCGACAAGGACCTCAAACTCGAGCCGGCGCTCGCGGTGTCGTGGCAACAGGTCAATCCGACCACGTGGCGGTTCAAGCTTCGCCCCGACGTCAAGTTCCACGACGGCACGCCGTTCACGGCCGACGACGTCGTGTTCAGCTACGAGCGCGCACGCGCCGACAGCTCGCAGCTGCGCGCCTATTCCAACGCAGCGGGCACGCCGAAAAAGATCGATGACCTAACCGTCGAGTTCACCACTAACGGCCCGAACCCGATCGAGCTACAGCACGTGACGACGATCTACATCATGAGCAAGGCGTGGTGCGAAAAGAACCGCGCGACCAAGCCGCAGGACTTCGCAGCCAAGGAGGACATGATCACCGCGCATCAGGCCAACGGCACCGGGGCGTACATGCTCAAGTCGCGCCAGCCGGACGTCAAGACGGTCCTCGCCAAGAACCCCAACTGGTGGGGTATCAAGCAAGGGCTCTTCACCGGCAACGCCGACGAAGTCATATACATACCCATCGTGTCCGACGCGACGCGGCTCGCTGCGCTGCTGTCCAACGAAGTCGATCTGGTCAACGATCCGCCGCCGCAGGACGTCCCACGGCTGAAGCAGAATCCCGACATCAAGGTGCTCGAAGGCACCGAGAACCGCATCGTGTTCATCGGCATGGACCAGAAACGCGACGAGCTGCTGTATTCGAGCGTCAAGGGCAAGAATCCGTTCAAGGACAAGCGCGTGCGTCAGGCGATGTACCAGGCGATCGACATCGACGCGATCCGGACCACGACCATGCGCGGGCTCTCCAAGCCGTCGGGCGCGATGCTGCCCTCTCCGGAACAGTCGACCCCTGAGCTCGAAAAGCGCCTGCCCTTCGACAAGGCGAAGGCGAAGCAGCTGCTGGCCGAGGCCGGCTACCCGAATGGCTTCGCGGTCACGCTGGATTGCCCGAACAACCGCTACGTCAACGACGAGAAGATCTGCCAGGCGCTCGCCGCGATGTGGGCGCAGATCGGCATCGTGATCACCGTCAACGCCATGCCGCGCGCCAACTATTTTCCGAAGCTGACCAATACCGATACCAGCCTGTACATGCTGGGCTGGGGCGGCGCATCGACCGACGGCATATTCATCCTGCAGCCGGTGCTGTCGAGCTACACCGGCAAGGGCGACGGCGACTACAACTACGGTCGCTACAGCAACGCGAAAGTCGACGAACTCACGGCCAAGGTCAAGGTGGACATGGACCCCGAGCAGCGTCTGGGCGAGATCCGCGACGCGCTGGCGGCGCACAGCGCGGAGATCAACCATTTGCCGCTGCATCGCCAGGTCATTCCCTGGGCGACGCGCAGCAACGTCACCGCGTTCCACCGTGCCGACAACCAGGTGATCCCGTACCGGGTGACGGTAAACTAGCCGGAAGGGTGCTCGGACTACGCGGGCGCGCGCGCATGCGCCGCGGCGGGCCCTGCGCGGATCAGGTAACGCGTCGCGCCCCAGGTCATCGCCACGATCATCGCGCACGATAGCGCGCCCATGGCCAGGCTCGCCCGCGTCTGCTGCAACAACGCGTCGGTGACGACCGTCGCAATCAGCTGAGCGGCGACGAATCCCGGTACCACGCGCAGGTCGAAGCGCAGGACGGCGGCGAACAGCAGCGTGTCCAGTGCTCCTACCACCAAGGCGATCGCGATGATGGCGAGCGGATTGTCGACCGACATCGCGGCCTGCGCGCCGGCAACGCCGGCGAGAAGCACGAAAGCCCAGCCGCGCCGGCGATGCCAGCCGTCGGTAAGCCGGTCCAGCCAGAACAGGATCATGACGCTGACCGCGATGCCTCCGATCACTGGAACGATCGTGCCGGTGATGGCTGCCAGCCATGGCGACCATGCACTGATATCGGTGCCGGTCGGCCATCGCGGCAGGTCGCGCACCGCGGCCACGCCGATCAGCGCATTGGTTCCGGCGACGAACGCCCCCGCGGCCAGACCACGCAGCAACAGTCGCGAAGCGTCGCCTCCATCCGGCGCGTACGACCGCGCGGCCCACGCAGCGACGCCTGCCAGCAGTGCCAGCACCAAGGTAAGCAGCAATAACGATACGGCAGTGCCTGCGACCGAGAGCAGCGCCTGCCATCGATACGGCTCGGTCGTGTCGAAAGACATCTGGGTAACCGGCCACAGGTTTGCCGCACCGAGCGCCAAAGCGGCGGCGAGCGCGATGAATGAGATCGCGAACGCACGCCGGTCGAAGCGGCCGCGGCTCCACGCGATGATGGAAGCGATCAGCGCCGCCACCCCGGCGACGACGGCGGTGAGCGCGATCGCCATCCTGATCAGGCGCAGCCGCGCCAGCCGCGCGCGCTCGCTGCGCTGCCACTCCTCTGGCACGAAGATGGCGCGACCATAGCTGACGACCTCGTCGCCGCCGATGCCGACGACCGCGCGCGCCTCGCCGCCCGCACCGACATCGACGCGCGGATCCGCCCAGATGAATTGCCAGTCGACGCGAGCCGGTCTTTGGCCCTGCTCCGCCGAGACTTCACGCATTGCGCCGGCGTCGAGCCCGAGGAAACGCGCCAGTCCCTGTTGCGCGATCTTGCGCGCGTCTTCCTGTGAAAGACTCGCACCCGGCCGGGCTTCGGGCAAGACGTGCCGCACCTGTCGCAGATTGCCGGCACCGTCGACGGTGACCGTCCACTCCTCGACGCGATCGGCGACATCGCCGACGTCGAAGCGCGCGTAGCGCACCTCCCACATCGGCGGCGCCAGCCAGCGCCCGATGAGCTTCGCATAGACGTCGGCGCCCGCCTCGCGCCATACGAACTTGTGCCATAGCCAGATCCCGGACTCGTGCGACACGTAGCGCGTCGACGACATGCGCTTCCACTCGGGGCCGAGCTCGATGCCGCGCGCCTTGAGCGACTGGTCGGCGACGGCTTCGGCGCGCGCGCGGTCGATGGTCAACGGCGGCGCATCGCTGTGGAAGTCGCCCGCCGCCACAAAGGCCAGGAGACCGATCGCCGCCAGCAGCGGCAGCGCCTGCTGCACGCGCATTGTCCAGCGGCCCGCCGCGGCGCGCGCGTCCGCCGGACCCACAGCGCCCTCGGCCATGCGGTGTTGCCAGATGCCGTTGCGCAGCGACGCAGGCAGCTCACGCCACGCGCCGGCCTGAACCCGGCGCGCGAGCACGATCGCCAGCGGGATCAGCGCTGCGCCGATCACCAGCGCTTGATTGAAATGCGCGACGGCACCCGCGATAAGGAATACCGGCATCGACATCAGCACCAGGTCGAACACCGCGTGCAGGATCACCGTGGGCAGCAATCCGAAGCGCAGGAAAATGAGTCCCCAGATCAGCGCGGGAACGAACAGCTCCACGGGACGCGAATACGCCGGGAAGCCCGGATAGTTGGCGTGGGCAGCGCCGAACACCACCGCCTGCAGCACCAGCGTGCACGCGATGGCGACGCGGCGCACGCCGAAGCGCGCACCGATGAGCGCCGCGAGCGACAGCGGAATCGCGCGGAACAGGCACTCTTCCATGAAGCCAGCCTGCAGCGCCGTGCCGATGGGAGCCAGACCCGGCAGCGCGCTGCCGAGAATGTTGGGATCCGAGAGCGACTCGGACGGCTGCCACCATCCCAGATAGCGGTCAGTGACATAATAAAAGCCGACGATCAGCGCGAGCTCGACGGCGACGAACAGATAGCCGCCAAGCGTGCGGCCGAGCACCGCGGGCGTCGGCGCGGCCGCGCGGGACCACAGTCGCCAGAACTGAGGATGGTTGGCGAAAGCGAGTCGGGACAGCCCCTCGGCGGTCATGAAGACGAGCGCCAGCCCCAGGGCCCCGCCAACGGTGACCAGCAGCGCCGCGCCGATCTGCTGGCCCCAGAAGATCCATTCCGTTTGCGCGGTGTCGAAGCCGAACCACGCCTGCGGCGCGTTGGCGAGCAGCGCGGCGGCGTTCAATGCCGCGACGATCGTCCCGGCCATGAATGCCGGCCGCCAAAGCAGCGCCCGCTTGCGCGTAAGCCACAGCGCGCCAAGCACGCATCCGCCGATTCCGTAGAGCAAACCAGCGACCAGACTTGCGACTTGCGCGATGTTGTTGTTCGCCGCGCGAAGCTCCTGGAAACGCCTGCCGAACGCTTCCGGAACGTGAACGTAGTTCAGCAGTCCGCTGAGTCGATCGCCCGCAACCGTGAGCGTCATGCGAAAACGCGCATCACCCAGTTGCTCGCGCGCGCGCTCGTAGACGAAGGCGTGGTCGACGCGTCCGTTGGGTTGCGTTTGCTGCGATCGCTCGAGCAGCGTCCACGCACTGAAGTCCACGCCCCAGTCGGCGCGCGCACGCTCCTCGCCGAGCGTGCGTGCCGCTTCGCTGTCGAGCGCGGGGCCGGGTTGCGTCTCGGGAACCTGCAGGACGAAACCGTAGGGCGTGCCGTCGGGACGAAAGCGGATGCGCGCCTCGGCGGTTTCACGCGGCTTGAACAGGCGAACGTCCCACCAATACGGCGAGTACAGCGACCCGGACAGCAGTTCGCTGAAGCGCGCATTGCCGCCAGCCTCGAGCTCGACGTAGTTCTGAGTGTCGGCGTCGCGTCCGAACTGCACCGCGGCACGCGCGCCGGCGGGGGCGAGTCCGAGCTTGTCCCCGAGCGCCGCCCCTTGCTCGAGCGCCTGCGCCCGGGACATGCGCACGTCGAGGTTGATGAGCGGCAGCGCGTCCGGGAAGTAGCGCCATGCGAGCACGGCACAAAACGCGGACAGCGCGGCAAATACAACCCAGAATGCGGGTCTTCGGGTGATTTCAGGGACTTGCAACGAAACGATCTCCGGACGACCGGCGGCAGACGCGACGACCAGGCATTGTAGGATGGAATACGTCGCGATCGACGCCGCGATGCGGGCGATTCGCGCGACAGACGCTTCCGCCCGCCATCACGATGCCGCGAAAAAAACCTAGACCGCCTTGACCAGCTCCTCGACGATCTTCTTCGCGTCGCCGAAGACCATCATCGTCTTGTCCATATAGAACAGCGGATTGTCGAGGCCCGCGTAGCCCGACGCCATCGAGCGCTTGTTAACGATCACGGTCTTCGCCTTGTGCGCCTCGATGATCGGCATCCCGTAGATCGCGCTGCCCTTCTGCTCTGCGAGCGGATTGACCACGTCGTTGGCGCCGAGAATCAGCGCCACATCCGCCTGCGCGAACTCGCTATTGATGTCTTCCATCTCGAACACCTGGTCGTACGGCACCTCGGCCTCGGCAAGCAGGACGTTCATGTGACCGGGCATACGTCCGGCGACCGGATGAATGGCGTATTTCACCGTCACGCCTTTCTCGGTGAGCTTCGCGGCGAGCTCCTTCACCGCATGCTGGGCGCGCGCGACCGCGAGGCCGTACCCCGGAACGATGATCACGGTGTCGGCATTGGCGAGCAGGAATGCGGCATCATCGGCGCTGCCGCTCTTGACCTGCTTCTGCTGTCCACCGGCGGCGGCATCGGCGACCTCGCCGCCAAAGCCGCCGAGAATTACGCTGAAGAACGAGCGGTTCATCGCCCTGCACATGATGTACGAGAGGATTGCACCGGAAGAACCAACGAGCGATCCCGCGATGATCAACATCGGGTTATCGAGCGAGAACCCGATGCCCGCTGCTGCCCAGCCCGAGTAGCTGTTGAGCATCGAGATCACTACCGGCATGTCCGCCCCGCCGATCGGTATGATCAAGAGAAAGCCCAGCAGGAACGCCAACGCCGTCATGGCGATGAACGGCGTCCAGTGCGTGGGCGCCGGCACCAGGCAGAACCAAATGCCGCAGACGATCATCGCGATGCCGATCGCTAGATTGACGAAATGCTGCCCCTTGAACTGCACCGGAGCACTACGAATGCGTCCGGACAGCTTGCCGAATGCAATCACCGAGCCCGAGAACGTGATCGCACCGATGAACGTGCCAATGAACAACTCGATCTTGTGGCCGAAGGTAATCGGCACGTCGAGCCCCATCGCCACGGGATTGTTGACGGCCGCGATCGCGATGAACACGGCAGCCAGACCCACCAGCGAGTGCATCGCCGCGACCAGCTCGGGCATCGATGTCATCTGTACCCGTTTCGCGACCACGGCGCCGATCGCGGCGCCGACCGCCATGGCCACCAGGATCGGCAAAATGTTCTTACTGCGCGAATAGACGAGCGCGAGCGTCACCAACAGCGCAATGGCCATGCCGACCATGCCGTACACGTTGCCGCGGCGAGCAGTGTGCGGCCCCGACAAGCCTCTCAGCGCGAGGATGAAGCTCACCGCCGCGACCAGGTACCACAGTGCGAGTTGATTGGCGCTCATTTATTGGTGTCCCCTGGGGTATCTAATTGGAGTACCTCGGCGCTTCGCGCTCGGATATTCGCCCTTGGAGCGGGCCGGCCGGCTCATGGCGCGCGTCAGTGCGCTTCCTTGGCGCCGGCCTTCGGCTCCTTTTTCTTGAACATCTCGAGCATCCGTCGGGTGACCAGGAAGCCGCCGAAGGTGTTTATCGACACCAGCATCACGCCAACGACGCCGAGCCACCCACCCCAGTCCAGATCCGCGGCGCCCGCGGCGAGCATCGCGCCGACCATGATGATGCTGGAGATCGCATTGGTCAGGCTCATCAGCGGCGTGTGCAGGGCCGGCGTCACGTTCCATACGACCTGAAAGCCGACGAAGACCGCCAGCACGAACACGATGAGATTGACGACGATCGGGTCAACGCCTGCGGTCATGGTCTGCTCCCTGATTCGTTAATTCTTGGCAGCGACGACTTGCCCGTTTTCGCACACCAGTGTCGCCAGGATGATCTCGTCGTCGCGCGGCACTGCGAAGTCGCCGGTCTTGGCGTTGAGCGAGAGCGCAAGAAAGTTGAGCACGTTGCGCGCGTAGAGGGCGCTCGCGTCGGCTGCGACCCGTGCCGGCAGATTTGCGTAGCCGACGATCTTGACGCCGTTTTTCTCGACGATGCGATCGACCTCCGAACCCTCTACGTTGCCGCCCTGCTCGACCGCGAGATCGACGATTACCGCCCCCGGCTTCATCGCCGCCACCGTATCGGCCTTGATCAGCTTGGGCGCTGGCCGCCCCGGAATCAGCGCGGTGGTAATCAGGATGTCGACCACCTTGCACCGCTCGGCAATGATCGACGATTGCCGCGCCATCCATTCGGGAGGCATCGGACGTGCGTAACCGCCCACGCCTTCGGCGATCTTGCGCTCCTCGTCGTTGGCGTATGGAACATCGACCCATTTGCCACCCAGCGACTCGACCTGGTCCTTGACCGAAGGCCGCACGTCGGAAGCTTCGATCACCGCGCCGAGCCGCTTTGCGGTGGCGATCGCCTGCAAGCCCGCCACCCCGACGCCGAGAATGAGCACGCGTGCCGCTTTCACCGTGCCCGCCGCCGTCATCAGCATCGGCATGAAGCGCGCGTAGTTGTCGGCGGCGATCATGACCGCCTTGTAGCCCGCGATGTTCGCCTGCGACGACAGCACGTCCATCGACTGGGCGCGCGAGATGCGCGGCAGCTTCTCGAGCGCGTACGCGCTGACGCCAGCAGCCGCCAGCGCCTGGATGCCCGCGGCGTCGAATGGGTCGAGCAGGCCGATCACCAGCGCGCCGCGCTTGAGCTGCGCGAGCTCGGCTGCGGCTGGAGCACGCACCTTGAGCACGATGTCGGCGCCCAGCGCCTCGGCGGCGGTGCCGATGTTGGCGCCCGCCGCCGCGAAATCGGCGTCGGGAATCGATGACGATATTCCGGCGCCGCTTTGCACTACGAGCGTGTGCTTAGCCGAAGCCGCGAGCTTCTTGACCGTCTCAGGCGTCGCGGCAACTCGCGTCTCTCCTGCGCGGGTCTCGCGCGGAATGCCGATGATCATTTAGTACTCCCCTTGCCCGCGGAAGAATTGCCTACCCGGTCGTATCTTGCCACACGGTCACACCGGTCGCACAGCGGCATGGATCGAGCGGAGGGCGGGTGGCTTGCGTTCTATTAGCCGATGGCGTCCGCAATCGCCTTGCCAAGCTCGGTCGTCGTCGCCTTGCCGCCGAGGTCGGGTGTGCGCGCGCTCCGCGAATCGGCGAGCACGGTCTCGATCGCGCGAACGACGGCTGCCGCCGCATCCGGGTGGCCCAGATGCTCGAGCATCAGCGCGCCCGACCAGATCTGTCCGATGGGATCGGCGATGCCCTTGCCGGCGATGTCCGGCGCCGACCCATGCACCGGCTCGAAGGTCGACGGATAGAGCCGCTCCGGATTGATGTTGGCTGATGGCGCGATGCCGATCGTGCCACACACCGCGGGACCGAGATCGGAGAGAATGTCGCCGAACAGGTTGGAGCCCACGACCACGTCGAAGCGATCGGGACGCTGGACGAAATGCGCGCTTAGGATGTCGATGTGGAACTGATCCACGCGAATGTCCGGATAACGAGCCGACATTTCGCGAAAGCGCTCGTCCCAGTAAGGCATCGTGATCGAGATTCCGTTGGACTTGGTCGCGGATGTGACGTGCTTCGCCGGACGCGTCTTGGCAAGCTCGAAGGCGAATTTCAGGATGCGATCGACGCCCTTGCGCGTGAAGATGGTTTGCTGGAATACGGTCTCACGATCGGTTCCCTCGAAGACACGTCCGCCCACCGACGAATACTCGCCCTCGGTGTTTTCGCGGACGACCACGAAGTCGATGTCGCCGGGTTTGCGATTGGCGAGCGGCGAAGCGATGCCAGGCATGAGCCGGCAGGGTCGCAGATTGGCGTATTGGTCGAAGCGACGCCGCCACTGGATGAGCGACCCCCACAGCGAAACGTGGTCGGGAACCGTCGCCGGCCAGCCGACCGCGCCGAAATAGAGCGCCTCGTGCTTGTGGATCTGCTCGAACCAGTCCTCGGGCATCATCCGGCCGTGCTTGACGTAGTAGTCGCAGCTCCACGGCAGCTCGTCCCATGTGAACGCGAAGCCGAACTTCCGCGCCGCCGCTTCGAGCGCGCGCATGCCCTCCGGCATGACTTCCTTGCCGATGCCGTCACCGGCGATCACGGCGATGCGATGCGCAGCCATTGACTCCTCCTGTCCGTGGAATTCTAGCAGGGTGCGTTATGCTCGCGGCTCGGAAACAGGCCGGCGCCGCCGGCCAGTCGGACAACGTGACATGCCCACCTCAACGCTCGCACGCCATCGCCGCAGCATCGTGCTCATGACCGCCGCCGCGATGTGCTGGTCCACCGGCGGCATCCTGGTGCGCCAGCTTTCCATCACCAACGCGTGGGAAATCGTGTTCTGGCGATCGCTTTTCATGGCGCTGTTCGTCGCAGGCACGCTGCTCGTCATGCATGGGCGACGCGTAGCCGCGCAGGTTGCGGCGGTCGGCTGGCCCGGGGTGTTCTCGGGTGTGTTTCTGGGCGGTACTTTTTTCTTCTTCATCGCTTCGGTCACGCGCACGACCGTCGCCAACACCTTCGTGCTGATGAGCGTGTCGCCCTTTCTGGCGGCGGTCGCCGGACGGCTGGTGCTGCGCGAAGCGGTCCCCACGCGCACGTGGCTTGCGATGAGCATCGCGTTCGGCGGCATCGTCATCATGTTCTCGGACTCGCTCGACGGCGGCCGCGCCGCCGGCAACCTGCTCGCGCTGGGAGTGTCGGTGTGCTTCGCGCTCAACCTGACGATGCTGCGAAAATTCCGCGCCAAGACCGACATGCTGCCTACGGTGATGCTCGCCGGCATCTTCTCGCTGGTGCCAGCATTCTTCCTGGTCGATGGCTTCGCGGCGAGCGGACGCGACCTCGCGGTGCTCGTGTTCATGGGCTGCGTGCAGCTCGGCGCGGGATGCCTGCTGATGACCGCGGCATCGCGCGATCTCTCGGCGACCGAGCTCGGCCTGCTGGCACTTCTGGAACCGATTCTGGGGCCAATCTGGGTGTGGGTGCTGATGGACGAGCAACCCTCCGCGCTGGCGCTGACAGGCGCGGCAGTGGTATTGTCGGCGGTCCTGGCCAACGAAGCCTTCGCCGCATTCAAGTCGCGCGGCGCGGTGCAGGCCATGCGCTGACAGCGCCGCGAGCGCAGCAGGGTGTCTGGCTTCAGGTGGCGCATTTGCGCTATGCTCCGCGGCTCGTCCTAGCTCCGCAGCGCCCTTGAAACAGAATTTTCTCGACTTCGAACAACCGATCGCCGATCTGCAGACCAAGATCGACGAGCTGCGCTACGTGCACGAGGACTCGGCGGTAGACATTTCCGACGAGATCGCGCGCCTGACCAAGAAAAGCCAGCAGCTCACCAAGGAAATTTACTCGAAGCTGACGTCGTGGCAGATCGCGCAGGTCGCGCGCCATCCCCAACGTCCCTATACGCTCGACTACATCGCCGGCATGTTCACCGATTTCCACGAGCTGCACGGCGACCGGACGTATTCGGACGATCCCGCGATTGTTGGCGGCATGGCGCGCTTCAACGGTGCGCCCTGCGTGGTGCTCGGTCACCAGAAGGGTCGCGACACCAAGGAAAAGATCCATCGCAATTTCGGCATGCCGCGGCCGGAGGGTTATCGCAAGGCGTTGCGCCTGATGAAACTCGCCGAGAAGTTCCGGCTTCCTCTGTTCACCCTGGTCGACACCCCCGGCGCCTTTCCCGGCATCGGCGCCGAGGAGCGTGGGCAGTCGGAGGCGATTGGACGCAACCTCTACGAGATGGCGGGCTTGAACACGCCGATCATCGTGACCGTGATCGGCGAGGGCGGGTCCGGAGGCGCGCTCGCGGTCGCGATCGGCGACACGACACTCATGCTGCAGTATTCGACCTATTCGGTGATCTCGCCCGAGGGCTGCGCGTCGATCCTGTGGAAGTCGGCGTCGCACGCCGAGGAAGCCGCCGAAACGCTGGCCATCACTGCACCGCGACTGAAGACGCTGGGCCTGATCGACAAGGTCGTGAGCGAGCCGATCGGCGGAGCGCATCGTGACCACGCCATGATGATGATCACGCTCAAGAAGTCGCTCACCGAGGCGCTTCGCCAGGCAAAGGAGCGCCCGCTCGACGCGCTGCTGGACGCGCGCGAGGACAAGCTGCTCGGCTATGGCAAGTTCAAGGAACTCACCACCGGCTGAGCCGCGCGACGACAGCGCGTCCGCCGCATCCCCGCGCCGGCGCCGCGATGGCGCGGAACAGCCGGTTGACGAAGCGATCCGCAGCGCGCTCGACGCATTCGTCTTGCCGCAGCAGCGCGTCGCGGTCGCGTTATCCGGCGGTCTCGACTCGATGGTCCTGCTCGACGCGCTGGTCCGCGAGTCGGCTGCGCGCTCCATCGCTGTGTCGGCAGTCCATGTCGACCACGGAATTGCAGCGGACTCGCGAGCCTGGTCGGACTTCTGCGCGGAGCAGTGCGCGCAGCGCGGCGTGCCTTTCGTGTCGCACAGGCTCGAACTTCGCGAACACCGCGCCAACCTCGAAGCGCTGGCGCGACGCGAGCGCTATGCGCTGCTGAACAGCGTTGACGCTGATGCGGTGGCACTGGCTCACCACGCGGATGACCAGGCCGAAACCGTACTGCTGCAGCTCCTGCGCGGCGGGGGACCGCGTGGCCTGGCGGCGATGCCACGCTTCCAGCCGGCTCGCTTGAGCAGCCCTGCGCCCGCGCTGCTGCGACCACTTCTGGCGCTGCGCCGCTCGATCCTGGACGATTACGCGCGATCACATGCGCTGGCGTGGATCGACGACCCGAGCAACGACGATCGCCATCACCGCCGCAACCTGATCCGCCACGAGATAGCGCCGCGTCTGGCGGCCGCGTTTCCGGGCTATCCCGAAACGCTACGGCGCGCCGCGGAAAACCAATCGGAAGCTTCCGATCTGCTCGACGTCCTCGCGCAGCTGGACGCCGAGAGCGCCTCGCCTGATGGACTCGATTGCGCGCGTCTTGCCGCCCTCGATGCGCCGCGCGCGCGCAACGTGCTGCGCTGGTATCTGCGCGCCAGCGGTTTGCGCACGCCGTCGCGCGCACAGCTTGACGACATGCTGCGCCAGCTGCGCAGCGCACGCGCCGACGCCCATACGACGCTCACGCTCGACGGCGCGATCATCGGTGTTTATCGCGGCCACGTGCGCGTCCATCCGCCGCCCCCGCCGGTCTATACCTGCGAATGGAACGGCGAGCCCGAGCTGCGCGTGCCCGGGGGCAAAGCGCGCTTTTCGCCGTCGGTGGGCGAAGGCTTCAGGCGCGAGGCCGGCGCCGAGTTCACGCTGCGAACGCGCGCGGGCGGAGAGCGGCTGCAGCTGGCCGCGAATCGTCCGCGTCGTGCGCTCAAGAAACTGCTGCAGGACGCGGGGCTGGCGCACTGGGAACGCGAGGCGGTGCCGCTGCTGTGGTGCGGCGGTTCGCTGGTCGCGGTCCCGGGGATCGGCGTCGACCTCGCTTTCCAGGTGCGCCACGACGAGCCAGGTTGGACGCTCGCGTGGTGCCCGCTGCAGGTCCGCGCTCGCGCGAAACCAG
>DASXBS010000030.1:0-10057 GCA_036491555.1 Casimicrobiaceae bacterium | reverse complement strand
TGCCTCCGGGTGCACCCGCCGCGGCAGCGAGCCCCGCCCGAGTCAGCGCTTGATGTCCTTGCTGATGTGCTGCAGCAGGTCCGCCAGGTCGTCGGCGTGCTCTTCCTCTTCGGCCTGAATGTCTTCCAGCAACCGTCTCGTGGTCGAGTCGAAGCCGGCGAAGTAAGTCGCCATTTCCCTGTAGCTGTCGATGGCGATGCGCTCAGCGACCAGGTTTTCCTTGATCATCGCCACCAGATCGTCGCCGGCATCGACGTACTCGGTGTGGCTGCGGCTCAGCAATCCACTTGGCGAGAGGTCGGGCGCGCCGTTGAGCTGCACGATGCGCTCGGCCAGCCGATCGGCGTGCGCCTGCTCTTCATTGGCGTGCTCCAGAAATTCGTCGGCCACCGGACCCGCGTGGATCCCCTTGGCCATGAAGTAGTGACGCTTGTAGCGAAGCACGCACACGATCTCGGTGGCCAGCGCGTCGTTGAGCAGCTTGATCGCAGTTACCGGGTCGCCGCCGTAGGTTGCGGTGATGGCGCCCTCCTCGATGTGCTGGCGCGCTCGCTCGCGCAGAGTTTTGACGTCGGTCAAAAAAGGTTGGGCGCTCATCGTGGTTCCTCGGTGGGTTGAATGCGAGACAAATCGATTTTTTCGTCGCACTACAGCTCCATATTATGCAGCAACGCTCAGACCGTGGGATCCAACACGCTTCGTTTGTAATTCTTACACGCTGGGCGCCCGGCACTGGCGCGACCCGCCGCATTCCTGCCCGTGGCGCGCTTGAAATCCGGAAAAGGGAACGCTATATTTTTGCCGTTGCAATTAGCGAGCCATGGACTCATGACCAAGGATTCGGATCCCGTTCATTCCTATGCCAGGGCCGAGGCGTACCTGAATTCGACGCTGGCCTACCAGGCTGCAATCGCCGTGCATCATCTTCGTGAGGCGCTCGGGCTGTCCGTGAGTGAGCTTCGTCTGAGCGTCGCTCCCGAGGATCCGCTGCACCCGCGCGTCGTGCTGGTGACATGCACGATAGCCAGCCTCCAGGCCGGCGCCAGGGAAGTGAAGGTGCGCGTCGATCCCCTCACCGGCGCAGTGCAGCCGGTCGACGGCCACTCGATGGAGAATCGAGCCGACTGACCCGGCAGGCGTCTTCGACAGCAGGCCAGCGGCTCGCCAACGCACGGGCCGCGTGCTAAGGTCGCGTCGCCGCCCGGAAGGGGCGATCGGTCGATCGCACCCGCGGGCGCCGCGAGCTCATTGCTTTTGGAATTCAAACTTGCCGTCCCCGCCACGCTGGCCATCGCGGCGCTGGTGCTCGTCAGTGGACGCGCGCTGGTCGAGCGCACCGCGCTGTTCAAGAAATATTCGGTACCCGAGGCGGTCGTCGGCGGCTTACTCGCCGCGATAATCGTCGCCGCGCTGCACTTCGCCGGCGTCGGCATCGCGTTCGACACCGCGCTGCAGCCCTCGCTGATGCTCGCCTTCTTTGCGACCATCGGCCTCGGCGCGGACGTGCGCATGCTCGCGCGCGGCGGGTTCGCTCTGCTGCTGTTCGCCGCCTGCGTAGTAGGGATGCTGTTCCTGCAGAACGTGGTCGGCATCGCAGCGGCGAAGGCGATGGGCATCGACCCGCTGATCGGACTCATCGCCGGCTCGGTGACCATGTCCGGCGGGCACGGCACGGGCGCCGCGTGGGGCCAGAAGTTCGCGGAGTCCTTCGGGCTGACGGCGGCGCCCGGCATCGCCCTCGCTTCGGCGACCTTCGGCCTGATCATGGGTGGCCTGGTTGGCGGGCCGGTCGCGGGAAGACTGGTCGAGCGGCTCAAGGCCGCGGGGAAACCGCTCGGCGTTCAGGAGTCGGCAACGCGCACGCAGGACGCCGCCGAGTCCAACGCTCCCTTCGGCCCGCAACGGCTCACCTTCACGATCTTCCTCATCGCGGCCTCGATGTCGCTGGGTGCCGTGCTCACCGGGTTGACCGAAAATCCGATCTTCACGCTGCCTTCGTTCGTGTGGACGCTTTTCGTCGGTACGTTGCTGCGCAATCTGCTGGCGCTGGCGAAGCTGCATGAGGTCGATGGGAGCGCGCTTGCGTTCGCGGGCAACGTTGCGTTGTCGCTGTTCCTGGCGATGGCGCTAATGAGCCTCAAGCTATGGCAGCTGGCGACGCTGGCGCTGCCGATGTTCGTGATCCTCGCGTTGGAGGCGACGTGTGTCGCGCTCTATACGACGTTGGTGACCTTCCGCGTGATGGGGTCGAATTATGACGCGGCGGTGCTGGTCGCCGGCCAGTGTGGCTTCGGCCTCGGGGCGACGCCGACCGCGATCGCGAACATGCACGCGATCTCGGAACGCTATGGCTACGCACCGCAGGCGTTCATCCTGGTGCCGGTCGTGGGTGCATTCCTGATCGATCTTGCCAACGCCGTGGTGATCAGCATCTTCGCGGGGCTGCTGCCCGCGCTTCGCGGCTAGCGCGCCGCCGTCCGCCGCCCGCATGGCGCTGTCACGGCATCATGCCCAGCAACCACTGCAGCGCTTCCGCGGGGGATGTGAAGACGTCGCTCTTCAATCCCGCATCGTTCGCGACTGTCACCCCGAACTTGCCAGGGTGGATTTGCTCGGCGTGCGCGACCAGAGCAAGAACGAGGGTGCCCTTGGCGGCTGCCGCCCAGTCCTGTGCCATCCAGTAACGGTCGTCGAGCGTCGGCGCCGCGTAGCCGGTCAGCAACGTGAGGTCAACAAGCAGCCGTGGGATGCGGGAGTCGCGGCAGAAGACGATCGCCTGCGTCACCAGCTCGACGCCTTCGGTCAACGAGACTTCGCCCTGAGGATGATAGTGCCCGTGGCTATCGACCAGGTCGAGGTAGGCTGGCGTGTTCCGGTCAAGCATGGCAACGTATCGGACGACTTGGCAGCACGCGGCATTCGGCGAGGGGCGGTGTCCACCTAGACTAGGGGACGACGCGCGCAGCGTCAATTGTTTCCGCCACACGGGCTCACGATGGAGCATTCATGACGACCAAACTCGAGGGAACGCTCAAACGGGAACTGCTGATCGCGCACCAGCCGTACACGCTCACGCTATCGGCCCAGGGCTTCACGCTCGCGCTGAAGGGCCGCCGCAAGGGACTCGACGTCGCGTGGAGCGACCTGGTGAGCGGCGACGCCGCACTGGCGACCGCGCTCAACGCGTCGCTGAAGGCGAACATCCAGCCCCCGGCGGTTCAGCCTGCACCGCAGCAGCCAGGACGGGCAACGCGCGCACGTGCTGCGCGGCGCCAAAAGGCATGACCGCAGCGCAGCTTATGGACACCGCGGATACGTTGCGATCACGTTCGGCACCGCGTCGATTCGACCGTTTCGAACTGTACCCCGCCGAGCGGCTCCTGCTTGCCGATGGTGTGCCGGTGCCGCTTGGCGCGCGCGCGTTCGATCTGCTCGTGCAGCTGTCCGACAGTCCCGGAACGCTGATCCTAAAGGACGATCTGCTCGCCTCGGTGTGGCAGGGGCTCGTGGTCGAGGAGAACAACCTCCAGGTCCAGGTGTCGACATTGCGAAAGATCCTCGGCCCCGGCGCGCTCGCGACCATCCCGGGGCGAGGTTATCGATTCAATCTACCCGTTGTGGTGGAGGATGCCAGCGCGCTTCCTCAGGACGCGGCGCAGCCCCGGCTTGCGACTCGCGGAGATGACGCAGAAACGATTGCCAGCGCGCGCACCAACCTGCCCTCGCGGCTACCGTCGCTGTACGGCCGCGACGAGGATGTCGATGCGATCGTCGCCTTGGTGCGTGAGCACGCGGTGGTCACGATCACCGGTTCCGGCGGCATCGGCAAGACGCGTGTGGCGCAAGCGGTCGCTGCCCGTCTGGTGACCGAGGCCGCGACCGACTATCCTGATGGCGTATGGTGGATCGAGCTGGCCGCACTGACCGATGGCGCGCTGGTCCCGTCCGCTATGGCTCAGGCGATGGGCATGCGCATCGAGGGCGAGCGCGCCACGGCGCTGGCGTTGCGCTCGCAGCTCGCAGGGCGTCGCGCGTTGCTGGTACTCGACAATTGCGAACACCTGACGGACGACGTCGCGACGGTGATCAAAACCGTGACCGCTGCGGCACCGGTACTGAGCGTGCTCGTCACCAGTCAGGAAACGATCAAGGCGGCCGACGAGCACGTGTATCGCCTGGGCGGCCTGAACATCCCGCCGGCAGGCGATGCGCAAGGCGCCTCGCGCTCCGGCGCGGTGCAACTTTTCGCAGCGCGCGCACAGGCCGTCGATCCACGCTTCCAGCTGACGGAAAACAAAGTGCAGGCAGTCATCGAGATCTGCCAGCGCCTCGATGGCATTCCGCTCGCCATCGAGCTCGCGGCGGCGCGGGTCCCGCTGCTCGGCGTCGAGGGATTGCGCACGCGACTGCATGAGCGTTTCAATCTGCTCACTGGCGGCGCGCGTGTCGTGCTGCGCCGACACCAGACTTTGCGGGCAACGCTGGAATGGAGTCACGCGCTGCTGACAACGGACGAGCAGACCGTATTGCGGCGATTGGGAGTGTTCGTCGGGGGCTTCACCTTGGAGGCCGCCCAGCACGTGGCGAGCGACGATCGGATCGACCCGTGGACGACGCTGGATCATCTAGGCGCGCTGGTGGACAAATCGCTGGTGCTCGCCGAGGGCGATGCCATTCCTCGTTACCGGATGTTGGAGACGACGCGCGCGTACGCGCTGGAGCGGCTTGCGGAAGCCGGTGAAATGCAGCCGACCCTGCGCCGTCACGCCGAGGCGATTCTTGCGGTGCTGCAGAGGTTCGAGCATTACGACGCGCGCTGGCGCGTTACCGGGGACATCGAGCCCGCCGCGAAGGTCGAGCTGGACAACTTGCGTGCCGCGCTCGAGTGGACGCACAGCGCGGCCGAAGGAGCGCTGGCGGTCGCACTGGCGGGCGTGTCGTACAGCGTGTGGTGGTCGTCGTCACACCTGGCGGAAGGTCTCGAGCGCTGCCTCCCGTTGCGCTCATACGTCGACGCGAGCGTGTCGAGGGATGCGGCGGCGCGATTCTGGCTAACGGTGGCCGAGCTCGGCATCTACTCGACCCGTCGCGAAAGCTATGACGCCGCGGTGCGAGCAGCTGCGTTGTATCGGCAGCTCGATCACCGCCAGCGGCAGTTCGGGGCGTTGACGTTCGCTGCCGTCCAAGGCACGCGCTTCGCAACGATCGCAGAAACGCAGGCGCACATCGACGAGGCGGCGGGACTCGAAGAGTCATACTGGCCTGCGCGCCAGCGGGCCAAACTGCAATTCGCGCGCTGCTACTGGTTGGGCCGCCAGAACCGGCTCGACGAGGCGCTCGCCTGTGCCCAGCGGCAGGTCGCCATCTGTCGTGACGCTGGCGCCGAAGTCGCTGCGCTGTATTCCATGTCCAACGTCGCGCTCGTGGAATCACTGCTGGGTCAGCCGCTCGAAGCACTCGAGCACTCGCGCCAGGCCATTGCGCGCCTTCATGCACTGGGCACGGATGCGGGGGCCGGCCAGCTCTATTTCGCTGAGCTGATAGCGCTGCTCATACTGGGTCGGACCGAAGAGGCGGCGAGCTCGGCACGCGATGGCTATATCCGCCTTCTGCATGAAGGTGACCAGCACCGGATGCTCTTGCCGCTTGCGCTGCTCAATGCATTTGTCGGCCGCCTGGATATCGCAGCGCGCATCGTGGGATTCGACGAAGCCCTGCACGCGCGCACCGGTGAGAACATCAGCATCTGGGCGCCGCTGCTCCACGGTCGTCTCGATCCGCTGCTCACGGCGGGGCTTCGCGCCGACGAGCGAGCAAAGCTCATCGCGCAGGGAGCAGCGCTGCGCGAGGACGAGATGTTCAGGCTCGCATTCGGAGAATCTGCGTAGCGTCTGTGTGCGCGTCGGCCCGGCAGTTGAGCCCCGCCGCGAAACGGCTCAGTATGGCGGTGAAGCCGTCATCAGCACTATGGCGCGGCAATCTACAAGCCGGATCGGAGATTTGCATGCCTATCACCCTTGATGTCAACGGCACGCTGCGTGCGGTTCCGGCTGCGCGCGACACCCCGCTGCTCTATGTGCTGCGCAACGACCTGGAACTCAGTGCCGCCAAGTACGGCTGCGGATTCGCACAGTGCGGCGCATGTACCGTAGTCATCGACGGCGAAGCGGTCCGATCCTGCGTCACGCCGGCCTCGGCAGCGGTCGGCAAGAAAATCGTCACGCTCGAGGCCTTGGGCACTGCCGAAAACCCCGGAGTGCTGCAGAAGGCCTTCATCGAGGAGCAAGCGGCGCAATGCGGCTACTGCGTGGCCGGCATGATGATGAGCGCCAAGGCGCTGCTCGACCGCAACCCCAGACCGACGGAGGCTCAGATCCGCGAGGCGCTCGCCGGAAACCTGTGCCGTTGCGGCACGCACAATCGTATCGTGCGGGCAGTGCAGCGAGCGGCGAAGGAGATGGCAGCGTGAACGGACGCGCTCTCGCGCTTCCCAACCGACGTCGCTTCCTTCAGCAAGGTGCGGCGCTCACCGTCGCGTTCTCGCTCTTCCCACTGACGAGAGCTGCTGCTCAGCCTGCCGCTGGAGCATCGCTTCCCGGCAGTCTCAACAGCAACCGCCGCTTGGATGCGTGGCTGCGCATCGGATCCGATGGCAAGGTGACGGTTTTCACCGGCAAGGTCGAACTGGGCCAGGGCATCACCACCGCACTCGCGCAGATCGCCGCTGACGAACTCGACATCGATTTGCAGCGCATCGAGATGGTATCGGGCGACACCTCGCGCACACCGAACGAAGGCGTGACTTCCGGCAGCCTCTCGATCGAGCAAGGCGGGACTGGCGTTCGCTTTGCGGCGGCCGAGGCGCGCGAAATCCTGCTCGACACCGCGGCGGCGAGGCTCGGCGCGCCCGCACACGATCTTCGCATCGAGGATGGGACAATCATCGGGCCGACGGGTGAAACCATCAGCTATTGGGCGATCACCACCGACGCGACACTCGCGCGCGAAGCGACGGCAAAGGCCAAGCCCAAGCCTGCGTCGCAGCGCACCTACATCGGCAAGAGCGTTCCGCGCCGCGACCTTCCCGCCAAGGTGACCGGCGGCGTTGCGTACGTGCAGGATCTGCGACTGCCCGGCATGCTATTCGGCCGCGTGGTGCGACCGCCTTCGTATCGCGCCAAGCTGGTCGCGATCGACGATCGGCCAGCACGCAAGATGCCGGGTGTGGTCGTGGTCGTGCGTGACGGCAACTTCGTCGGGGTCGCCGCCGAGCGTGAGGAGCAGGCGATCGCCGCCGCGCAGGCGCTAAGCAGGCACTGCAAATGGCAGGCAACAGCCGATCTGCCGCCGTCGGGTCCGGCGCTGTACGCGCACATGAAGCGCAGCCCGACGAAGGATTCGATAGTGGGCGAGAAGCTCAACGCCGAGGCGGCGGCACGCGGGGTGCACAAATTCGAGGCGAGCTACACGCGACCGTTCACCGCGCACGCGGCGATCGGGCCCTCGTGCGCAGTAGCGCAATGGCGCGCCGGCAAACTCACGGTATGGAGCCACACGCAGGGCGTGTTCCCGCTGCTCGGCGATCTCGCAAAGGCGCTTTCACTTTTGCCCAGCGACATCGTGGTGATTCATCGTGAGGGTTCTGGTTGCTACGGCCAGAACGGCGCCGATGACGTCGCACTCGACGCGTCGTTGGTGGCGCGCGCGGCGAAGGGTCGGCCGGTCAAGCTGCAATGGATGCGCGACGACGAGTTCGCGTGGGAACCCTATGGTTCGGCGATGGCGATCCAGCTCTCTGCGACGCTTGATGCGAGCGGAAACGTGGTCGACTGGCAGCACGAGCTTTGGAGTCACACGCATAGCATGCGTCCTGGCGATCCCGACGGCTGCAACCTGCTGGCGAGCTGGCACCTGGAACAGCCACTGACCCCGGGGCCTGGCCGCAACATTGCGCAGCCCTCCGGCGGCAGCGACCGCAACGCGGTGCCGCTGTATGCGTTCCCGCAGTACCGCACGATCAATCATCTGCTGCCGCAGATGCCGCTTCGTGTCTCGGCGTTGCGCACGCTTGGCGCGTACGCGAACGTGTTCGCGGCGGAATCGTTCATGGACGAGCTCGCGGCGGCCGCAGGTGCCGATCCGGTCGCGTTCCGGCTGCGCCAGCTTGCCGACCCGCGCGCGAAGGCGGTGATCGAAGCGGTCGCGGCAAACGCAGGCTGGAACGCCGGCGAAAAGGGCGACGGGCGGCGCGGCCGCGGCTTTGCGTTCGCCAAGTACAAGAATCTGGCGGTGTATTGCGCGGTGATCGCGGAAGTGGAAGTCGACCCCGGCACCGGTGCGGTGTGGGTGCCGAAGATCTGGGCGGCAGCGGACGCCGGAATGATCGTCAATCCGAGCGGGTTCGCGCTTCAGATCGAGGGGGGCTGCATCCAATCCACCAGCTGGACGCTGCGCGAGGCAATCGCATTCGACGCGCAGCTGATCCTGACCCGATCATGGGCCGACTACCCGATCCTGCGCATGACGGAAGTCCCGGCAGTCGACGTGCGCCTCATCGACCGGCCGGAGGAGAAGTCCCTCGGCGTGGGTGAAGGCGCGCAGGGCCCCACGGCGGCGGCGATCGCCAACGCGTTCGTCAATGCGACCGGCCGCCGCATTCGCGACTTGCCCTTTACGCCGGCGCGCGTGAAAGCCGCACTCGCCTGAATGCAAGTTGCGGTGTGGGTGCCGGATGGGGTCGCCTGAGGACAGGCCTGTGAGTCGCATCCTGATCGGCACGGCCTCGTGGACCGACAAGAGCCTGATCGCGTCGGGCCGCTTCTACCCGCCGAAGTGCAACTCGCCCGAGGATCGCCTTCGCTACTACGCCTCGCAGTTTCCGCTGGTCGAGATCGACAGCAGCTATTACGCGATGCCGGCGCCTCAAGTCGCGCAGCTGTGGGCGGAGCGAACGCCGCCCGACTTCACCTTCAACATAAAAGCGTTCCGCCTTTTTACCGGACACCAGACCTCGCCGGGTGCGCTGCCGAAAGACCTCGCCGAAGCGCTCGGCCCCGTCAAGGGAAGACATCTCTACTACAAGGATCTGCCGGCGGAGATTACCGCCGAGATGTGGATGCGATTCCGGGAAGGTATCGCGCCTCTACGTCTTTCCGGAAAGCTGGCGGCGGTCCACTTTCAATTCGCCCCGTGGGTGGCCTTTCACCGCAGGAGCTTCGCGCACATCGAGCACTGCCACCAGCAGCTTGCCGGCTATCAGCTGAGCGTGGAGTTCCGCAACAAGACGTGGTTCGAAGGAAGCCATGAGCAGAGCACACTCAAGTTCGAGCGCGCGCTGGGATTGGTCAACGTCGTCGTCGACGAGCCGCAGGGCATCGCGAACTACATCCCGCCCGTCTGGCAGGTGACCAACCCGGCGCTGTCGATCGTGCGCTTGCACGGCCGCAATCACGCGACCTGGAACAAGAAAGGCCTGACGAGCTCCGCGGATCGCTTCAACTACGATTACAGCGATGAAGAGCTTGCGGATTTGGCAACGAAGATCGGTGCCATTGAAGCGGCGAGCACCCACGTCGTGCTCAACAACAACTACGAGGATCAGGGGCAGCGGAACGCCCGGACACTTATGAGGATGCTTGCCTAGTCAGGCTCGCGCGCGCAACAACGCCCTCGAAGCCGCGGGGGCGATTATTCGGCGAGATCTTCCTCGCGTCGCTGGCCGGCGAGACCCGCCAGCAGAGCGCCGAAGAAGATCGCCAGGCTGGCGACGAACGCGACCTGCGCGGCCATCGGCACATCCTCCGAAACGCCTAGCGCAAAAGCGGCAAGGGCGCACAGGGTGCCGACCAGAAGCAAAGGCACATAGCGGAACATGGTGCACTCTCGTCTGATTGAATGTGTACAGTGTTCCGCGGGCGCCGCGAATTGTGAATCGGACGATGGCGAATGCGACGTAGGACCCGCGCGCGCTCATGTAAGTCACGGTCGCGGTCGGCGGCGGCCATACCAACGTTGCGTATGCTAGATTGTCTGCACTCGAACAACGCTCCGCGGGTCC
>DASXBS010000029.1:0-13207 GCA_036491555.1 Casimicrobiaceae bacterium | reverse complement strand
CAGAACGCCGCGTTCCCCGAGCTACTCGTGGTCAATCCGCTGGGACAGATCCCGACGCTGGTCCTCGCCGACGGCAGCGCAATTTCCGAAAGTGCCGCGATCCTCATTTACCTCTGCGATGTCCATCGCGACAGCGGACTGCTTCCGACGGGCCCTTCGGAACGCGCGCACGCAGTGCGCGGCCTGGTGTTCATCGCAGCCAACTGTTACGCGGCCATCAGCGTCATCGATTTTCCCGAACGGTGGTGCACCGGTGCCGATGACGACGACGCACTGAAGGATCGCATTCGCTCCGGATCACGGGCGAGACTGCATCGCTACTGGGAAATTTTCGCCGACCTGTTTCCGGCGCGACCTTGGTTGAGCGGCGAGCGGATGGGCGCGCTCGATCTGCATGCAGCGGTCGTGTCCAAATGGTCCGGCGCGCGGGCGCATCTGGCGCAGCATCGACCCGCCCTGCTGGCGACGCTGCAGCGCGTCGAGACGCATCCTCGCGTCGCCGACGTCTTCTCCCAGCACTGGCCGCCCAAAAAAACGTAACGCAGCTCGGGCGCGCTGGCACCGATCGACACGCGCGGTCCTGCGGGCTCGCCCGACGTGTCCGGGCGGGTCGTCTATAATGCGACGCATGCTCCGGCGCGCGTTTTTCGCGCGCGCGAGCAGCTTCCATGCGCATACTTCTCAGCAATGACGACGGCTATTTCGCTCCAGGTCTGGAGCGGCTTGCCTCGGTGCTCGCGCCGTACGCCGAGATCACCGTGGTCGCGCCCGAGCGCGACCGCAGCGGTGCCTCAAACTCGCTGACGCTGGACCGGCCGCTCACCGTGCGCCGCGCCGCGAACGGCTTCCTGTTCGTGAACGGTACGCCGACAGACTGCGTGCATCTCGCGGTCACCGGCCTGCTCGATGCGCTGCCCGACATGGTGATTTCGGGCATCAACCTCGGTGCCAACATGGGCGACGACACGATCTATTCGGGGACCGTGGCGGCCGCCACCGAGGGCTATCTTCTGGGCATCCCATCGATTGCGGTTTCGCTTGCGAGCAAGGAGGGTCGTCACTTCGACACCGCCGCGCGCATTGTCGTACAGCTGCTCGAGCGTCAGCGCACGCATCCTTCGGGGCGGTGGCTGCTCAACGTCAATGTTCCCGACGTGCCGGAATCGTCCATACGCGGCTTGTCCGTGACGCGATTGGGCAAGCGCCACAAGGCCGAGCCGGTGATCAAGACTCAGACGCCTCGCGGCGAGACCTGCTATTGGGTCGGTGCAGCCGGCGCTGCCGCCGACGCCGGTGAGGGCACCGATTTCCGCGCAATCGACGAGGGCTTCGTGTCGCTGACGCCGCTGCAAATGGATCTGACGCATCACAGCGAGATGCCGAGCGTGATGGCCTGGCTGGACGCGCGCACGCCATCGATCGCGGAGCGCGCATGATCGCCGGAGTGGAGAAGTTCGACGGCATCGGGATGACCTCGGCACGCACGCGGGCGCGCATGGTCGAGCGCTTGCGCGAGCAGGGCATCGTCGACGAAGGCGTGCTCTCGGCGATGGGTTCGGTGCCGCGCCACATCTTCGTCGAGGAGGCGCTCGCGATTCGTGCCTACGAGGACTCTCCGCTACCGATCGGTGCCGGACAGACGATTTCGCAGCCGTACGTGGTGGCGCGCATGACCGAGCTGCTGCGGGCAGGCAGCCGGCGGCGCCGCGTGCTCGAGGTTGGGACCGGCTGCGGCTACCAGACCGCCATCCTCGCGCTGCTGAGCGACGAGGTGTACACGGTCGAACGCATCGCGACACTGGTGGCCAAGGCGCGGCGCAACCTGCGCGCGCTGAAGCTCAACAACATCCGCATCAAGCACGGCGATGGCTCGATCAATCTCGGCGAGACACTGGCGGTCGACGGCATCATCGTCACCGCTGGGGCGCGCGAAGTCCCGACGCCGCTGCTCGACTATCTCGAAGTCGGCGGTCGCATGGTGCTTCCGCTCACGGGGCGCGGCGGCGAGGATCGCGGTACGCAGTTCCTGACCGTGATCGACAAGACCGCGGACGGGTTGCGCGAGCAGACCTACGACGCGGTGCGCTTCGTGCCCTTGCTTCCGGGCATCGCATGACGGGGACGCCGGGCGCTGCGCGCAGTCGTGCGTGGCTCATGGTGCTGGCAGCGCTGCTCGCGGGGGGCTGCATGACGCGTCCGCCGGCCCCGGTCAGCGAGCGTGCGCCGCTGGCTCCGCCGCCACCGCCGGCGATAGCACCTTCGGTCGAGCGCGAGCACGAACACGAAGCCCCGCCGGTGCCGACCTACACCGTCAAGCGTGGCGACACGCTGGCGCAGATCGCCCTCGACAATGGTCTCGATTACCGTGAGCTTGCTTCGTGGAACGGCCTCGACAACCCCAACGTGATCCGGGTCGGCCAGGTACTGGTGCTCGCCGCGCCCGGGTCGACACCGTCGGCGCCACTCGCACCCGGCACGGTGGTCACCACGCCGCTCGCGGGCGCGTCACCTGCGCCGCCCAAGGTCGCCGAGCCGGCGACATCGCAAGGCGCGCCGATGCTGCCTTCCGGGCGCGGCAACACCGCGACGCTCAAGGCCGAGCCGCGCGCAGTCAAGGTTCCGTATTCCGAACAGGCGCTGGCGCAGATGCAGGCGCACGCGAGCACGACGCCACCGCCGGCCGCAGTGGTGGCCGCGGCGCCAGCGACAATCGCGGCACCGGCAATGAGCGCGCCGCCCGCCGCCGCAGCTCCTGCGCCGGCCGCACCCACATCTGCCCCAACGTCTACGCTGCCCGCACGGCCGGATGCCGCGCGCGTGCCAGAGATCGACGACGACAAGCTGGGCTGGATCTGGCCGACGCAAGGCAAGGTCATCGCTCCGTTTTCCGACAGCAAGGGCATCGACATCGGTGGCAAAGCGGGACAGCCGGTGGTCGCCAGCGCTGCAGGGCGCGTGGTCTACGCGGGAAGTGGACTGCGCGGCTACGGCAAGCTCGTCATCGTCAAGCACAACAGCACCTTCCTATCCGCGTACGCCCACAATCGCGAGTTGGTAGTCAAGGAAGGGCAGCAGGTGACGAAAGGACAGAAGATCAGCGAAATGGGTGACACCGACGCCGATCAGGTCAAGCTGCATTTCGAAATCAGGCGCCTGGGCAAGCCGGTCGACCCGATCAAGTTCCTGCCTCCCGCCTGACGCGCATGAGAACGCGCCACGCGGCCGACGACGACTCCGGCGCACATGCATTGTCCGACGCGCACACCGAGCGCGAGGCGCGCAGCGAGCCCGATACGCGAACGCGCGAGCTTCCGCTCGACGTTCCCGAAGTCGGCGTCGGCGCGGATTTCCTCAACGACATCACCCAGATCTACCTGAACGAGATCGGGCAGGCGCCGCTGCTTTCCGCCGAGCAGGAGTTGGGCTACGCACGCGCCACGCGCGACGGAGACTTCGGCGCGCGCCAGAAAATGATCGAGCACAATCTGCGGTTGGTCGTGAGCATCGCGAAGCACTATCTGAACCGCGGGCTGACGCTTGCGGACCTGATCGAGGAAGGCAATCTTGGACTCATCCACGCGCTGGAGAAATTCGATCCCGAGCGCGGGTTTCGTTTCACGACCTACGCGACATGGTGGATCCGCCAATCGATCGAGCGCGCGATCATGAATCAGTCGCGCACGGTGCGTCTTCCCGCGCATGTGGTCAAGGAGATCAACATCGTGCTGCGTGCGCTGCGCCACCTGGAAACGCATGGCATGGCCGGCGAGCATCGCGAGCCCACGCTCGACGACGTCGCGCACTTGATCGGCCGGCCGGTCGACCAGGTGCGCAAGGTGCTGGGCTACAACGAGCACGTGACCTCGCTCGACACGCCCACCGATGCCGAGAGCGGCGCGTCGGTCGTCGAACAGCTCGCCGACGACGACGCGCCGAGTCCCGAGCTCGTGCTTCACAACTCCGAGATCGAGGGCTGGATCAGGCACTGGCTGGACGAGCTGTCGCAGCGCCAGCGCGAGGTCATCGAGCGCCGCTACGGCCTGAGCGGCCACGACGTCGCGACCCTCGAGCAGCTCTCGCAGCGTCTCGGCGTGACCCGGGAACGCGTACGCCAGATCCAGTCGGAAGCGCTCGAGAAGCTGCGCGCGCGCCTGCGTCGCATGGGCCTCTCGCGCGACGCGTTGCTTTGACCCTGATTGGCCTCAGCTCGCGAGCGACCTCGCACGGGGCATCGCGTTGACGCTGGCGCACAACTTCGACAGCAGCGTCGCGCGCCGCGCATCGGGAGCGCCGTAGCGAAGCTGCGCGTAGCTGGTGCCGATGAGCAGGAACAGGTCGGCCCACTGCGGCCAGCGCAGTGCTGCGCGCTCGACGTAATCCAGAGGGCCTTCGTCGGGGCGTCGTGCAAGGCCCGCGCGTGCGAGGCGGCGGCAGGCGCGCGCCCACAGCGCGACTTCGGCGTCGGCCCGCGTGCTACGAACGCGCGACAGCGCCAGCACCGCGATTACCCAGGCGAACGCCATCCCGGCGATGATCGCCACCAGCTGCACCGGACGCGCGCTGTCGAGGCCAAACTCGCGCAGGACGTCGCGCTGGCGGTCGATGTTGAATCCAACGATGCCGCGCTGCCACTGGTAGTTGATCGAATCCCAATGCAGCCGCAGGCTCTTGAGCCACGTCATCTCGAGACGCGCAAGGTACGGAACAGGCTCACCCAGCGGCAGCGCGGCGCCCAGTCCGCGCTCGACGCGCGACGGCGCAACCGCGCCGGTGGGATCGAAGCGCTGCCATTTGCCGTCGACGATAGCCTCAGCCCATGCGTGCGCGTCGGACTGGCGTACGATCATGTATTTGCCGTCGAGGGCCATCTCGCCGCCCTGGTACCCGGTGACCACGCGTGCCGGAATGCCGGCGGCGCGCAGCAGCAGCACGAACGACCCGGCGTAGTGCTCGCAAAAGCCGCGCCGCGTGTCGAACAGGAACGCATCGACCGGATCGGGTTCGGCTTCCAGCAGCGGCGGAGTGAGCGTGTAGACGTAGGGCTCGTCGTGAAAGCGCCTGAGCACCGTGTCGATGAACGCCCGGTCGGAATCGGAGCGTGCGCGCAGCTCGCGAGCGAACGCGATCGTGTGCGCGTTGTTGCGCGGCAGCTGCAGGTTGTCAGTCGCGTCGCCGGGCAGCGGCAGCACGCTGCCCTGCAGCACCGAGCGCTGCGTGTAGCGCACCGTCTGGTTGACTGTCGAGCGCGCGATCAGCTGCTGGTCGTAGGTGAGGAAGGCGATGTCGCTGCTCACGCCGGTGATGTCGTCCTCGCTCGCCGGACGCGGCAGCGACGCCGGGTGCTCCAGCGCGAACAGCCAGAGTTTGCCGTGCGGCTCGAGTGTCACCGTGTAGTCGATCACCGGTCCTTCGCGGCGAGCGAAGCGTCCGGGTTGAATGCGATACGACGCGCTCCACTCGCGTCCGCTGAAGCGCGAGAACACCGGCCCTCTCCAGTAGCGGTTGCGCGAATCCGGCGGCGGCCCGTTGAAATCTACGCGAAACGCCACCGCGTCCGAGCGCGAGAGCTCGCTGATCGCGCCGGGCGACATGCGCTCCGAAAGACCCGTGCGTGCTCCGGCATCGGCGGGCGATCCCCAGAGCGGACCCGCCAGGCGTGGAAACAGCAGGAACAGCAGCGCCGCGAGCGGGATGCCCTGCAACATCAAGCGGCCGGGCGCAATGAGCTGGGCGGCAATCGGTCCCCGAGCGGCGTTTGACGCACGCAGCGCCGCGAGTGCTCCACCGAGCGCAAACAACGACGGCACGGCGGTGATCGCCGCGAAGATCGACTGCGCGTAGAAAAATTGCGTGATCGCCAAAAATATCGCGAGGCAGATCAGCAGCGTACCGTCACGCGTGCTGCGCGCTTCGACGAACTTGATGCCGACCAGCACGAACAGGAATTGCACGCACGGATCGCGCGCGAGAAAGTAACCGAGGTGCGCGCGGATGCCCACGGCGGCAGCCACCGCCAGCACCGGAAGCATCCAGCGCCTCCACAGCGGAGGACGAGCGTAGGCGGGCGCGTTGAGGGCCGGGACCAGACGCACGATCACGAGGCCCGTGCCGGCGATGGCGATCCACGGCAGCACATCGCTCCACAGCGGCACCTGCGCGCAAAGCAGCAGCGCCGCCAGCCATCCGGTTTGCGCGCGCGACAGCGGCGAATCCGGCAATTTTTTCGCTTTCACGGTGCCGTGTCTTCCGGCGCGTACAACGCCAAGGCGATCAGGGCGGATCGGCGTTGAACCGGTCCCTGTCCCTGTGGAAGATCGGTACCCGGAATGCGCAGCGCGAACGATCGCGCCTCGCGCTCCGCGGCGAGAATCCACGCGGTGAATCTCGACAGGCGCGTCTCGATGTCGAGGCTGCCCGGGAGCTGGGCCCATTCGAGGTCGATGGCACCACTGCCGCCCGCGCCCTCGAATTGCTTGGTGAACCATCCGGCGCCGCGTGCGACCGCCTTCCACGCGATCCGGTGCTGGGGGTCGCCGCGCTGGTACTCGCGCAACCCCGCCAGCTCCGCCTCGGCGCTGCGGGTCGAGCGCCGGGCATCCGAGCCCGTGTGCCCCGGCGGCAGTGGCGGGGGTGACGCTTCAGGGGCAGGATAGACGCTGGCCGTCAGCGGGAAGTGGACATATGCCCACGCGCGCCAGAGTCCGAGCGGGAAGTCGCTGGACACCGAAACCCGTCCCAGTGGCAGGCGGCCGCGCCGGGGCGCCGGCACCTCCAGCCGCAGCGGACGGGTGGCACCTGCCGGCAGGTCGACGTCGACCCGGGCACCGGTTCGTGCGCCGACTGAGATGCTGGTGCGATCGCGCCCTCTGCTGGAAAGCGACAGCGTGAATTCCATCGTGCCGCCCGCGAAGGCCTCGCCTGCGACCAAGGGCGAGATCGCGACCCCGACGACGTTTCGAAATGTCGCCAGCAGCGCCGCCGCGACCATGCCGCCGGCCAGGAAGGTCATCGCGTAGCCCAGCGACAGCGCATAGTTCATCGAGGTGAGCAGCATGATCGCCAGCGTGCAGATCACGGCGGCTCCGCGCGGCGTCGGAAGGATATAGATGCGGCTATGGCGAAGCACTACCATGTCGAGGTCGGCGGGCCGCAGCCGCCACAGGCTCTGGCGCCATTGCGCCAGCCACCCTGTGGAGAGATCGCCGCCGGGAAAGGCCGGAGTCATTCCGCCGCGGAAAGTCGAAGTGCCCGCTCGCGGACGCTAGGGCAGAGGTACCGCGCGCAGCAGCGCGAGCGACTGCGGGCCGCCGGCGCGCGCGCTGCCGGCAAGCCGGTGTGCGGCGACCGACGGAAAGACCGCCTGGACGTCCTCCGGCAGCACCATCGGACGTCCGGCGAGGAGCGCCCACGCGCGGCTTGCCGCCATCAGCAGCAGTCCCGCGCGCGGCGACAGACCGCGCTGCATGCGCGGTGCGCCTCCACCCGTGCCGCGCGACGCCGCCAGCAGCGCCTGAACATAGTCGAGCAGCGCTGGCGCGACGTGGATCTGCGCGGCCTCGCGTTGCCACTGCGCCAGCGTCGCCGCGTCGGCGCACGCGTCGAGGTCGGGAATGCGCCCACGCCGGTCACCCGAGGTCAGGAGCTCGCGCTCTGCGGCGGGATCGGGATAGCCGAGCTCGATCGACATCAGGAAGCGGTCGAGCTGCGACTCGGGAAGTGGATACGCGCCGATCTGCTCGGCCGGATTCTGCGTGGCGATGACGAAGAAGGGATCGGGCAGGGGACGCGTCACGCCGTCGATCGACACCTGGCGCTCTTCCATCGCCTCCAGCAATGCGCTTTGCGTCTTGGGCGGCGCGCGGTTGATCTCGTCGGCGAGCACGACCGAGTGGAAAATCGGGCCGGCGTGAAAATTGAACGACTGCGTTGCGGGGTCGAAAATCGACACGCCGAGCACGTCGGCGGGAAGCAGGTCGCTGGTGAACTGGATGCGCGAATAATGCAGCCCGAGCGCCCCCGCCAAGGCCTGCGCGAGCGTCGACTTGCCAACACCGGGAATGTCCTCGATGAGCAGATGACCGCGCGCCAAAAGGCAGGTCAGGGCGAGCTTGAGCGCGTTGTCCTTGCCGACCATGATGCGGCCGAGCTCGGCCAGAACCGCAGCCAGGCGTTCCGGAACGGGTACCGCCTGGGTCTCAGCTGGACGAAGGGTCATCCGCGAATTCGGAGCAAGAAAAGTGCCACTATAGAGTGCAACGTCTGGCTAGTCATTACCGTCGGCGCCGCGCTACACTCCGCCGAGCTGCCGCCGGTGCCCGCGGGGGCGCCTCGCAGCGCTGCATCCTGCCGTTTTCCGCGTTCTCGAATGCTCATCGCCTACATCACCCATCCGAGCTGTCGCCAGCACGAGATGGGACTCCATCATCCCGAGTGTCCGGAGCGCCTCGACGCGATCCATGACCGAATGATCAGTGACGGGCTCGATGGCTTGGTCTCGCATCATCAGGCGCCGCGGGCGACGCGCGAGCAGCTCGAGCGCGTGCACAGCGCCCGCTACATCGACGAGATCGAGGCCGCGAGCCCGACCGCGGGCGTGCATTTCGTCGATCCCGACACCGCGCTCAATCCCTATTCGCTCGACGCGGCACGCCATGCCGCGGGCGCCGCGGTACTCGCGACCGACTTGGTCATGCGCGGTGAATGCTCGGCGGCGTTCTGCGCGGTGCGTCCGCCGGGACATCACGCGACGCGCGAAACCGCGATGGGTTTTTGCCTGTTCAACAACGTCGCGGTCGGCGTCGCGCACGCGCTGGAAAAGCATGGTCTCGCGCGCGCCGCCGTCGTCGACTTCGACGTTCATCACGGCAACGGTACCGAAGACATCTTCGCGGGCGACCCGCGCGTGCTGATGACGGGCACGTTCCAGTACCCGCTCTATCCGTACACCGGCGTCGATCCGCGCGGACCTAACATGCACAACGTCCCGCTCGCGCCCGGCAGTGGCGGCGACGCTTTCCGCAAGGCCTTCGTCGAGCGCTGCCTGCCGGCGCTCGAGGCGCACCGCCCCGAAATCGTATTCGTCTCGGCGGGTTTCGACGCGCACCGCGAGGATCCGCTCGCTAACCTGAAGCTCAGCGAGGCCGACTTCGCGTGGGTGACCGCCGAGATCGCACAGGTCGCCGCGCACCACGCCGACGGCAGGATCGTGTCGACGCTCGAAGGCGGTTATTCGCTCGCCGCGCTGGGCCGCAGCGCCGCAGCGCACGTGCGCACGCTGGCGGGGACATAGCGATGGCAGCTCGCCGCGTTTGCGTGTGTACCTACTGCTTGGACTGCGCGCGTCGCCGCGGACGCGAAGGCGGTCGCCGCGCGCGCTGACGCATGCGCCGTCGCCAATTCCTGAGCGCGTGCGCGGCGGTCGCGGGGTCCACGCAAATCGCCGCCGCGGCAACCGCATGGTCGGCGACGCCGGCGCGCCTCTACGCGCGCACGCTGCTGGTCGACGTGCACGGTGCGCCGCTGAAGGCGTCGAGCCTGGTGGCGCGCACTAACTACGTGTTCAATTATCCGTATGCGGGGACGCCGTGCTTCCTGCTCGATCTCGGCCGCCCGCTGGTGGCCAAGAGCGAGATGCTGCGAGCCGACGGCGCCGCGTACGCGTGGACAGGCGGCGTAGGCAAATCGCGCTCGATCGTTGCCTATTCGGCGATCTGCGCGCACAAGCTCGCTTATCCGACGCGTGAGGTGAGCTTCATCCGCTTTCAGTCGGATCGCTCGCCGACGTCCGACGGCGACGTAATCCATTGCTGCGCGGACCACAGCGTCTACGATCCGTCGAGCGGCGCGCGCGTCGTGAGCGGGCCGGCGCCACAGCCGCTCGCCGCGATCGTGCTCGACTACGACACCGCAGCCGACGAGCTGCACGCGCTGGGCACGCTGGGCGCGGAGCAGTTCGACGATTTTTTCACCAAGTACGATTTCAAGCTCACGATGGAATACGGCGCCGGCCGTGCGCGCGCGCCGACGGCCGAGACCGCGATGGTGCGCGAGCTCACGCAGTATTGCCGGCAGACGATCCAGTGCTGAGCGCGCCGCGCCAATGCGGTACCGCTCACGTGGAGGGCATGCGCGCGTAACCGGGCTGCGCCTCCACGCGGGCGAGCCACGCCTGGATCGTCGGGAAGCGATTCAGGTCGAAGCCGCCGTCGGGCGCGACGTGCGTGTATGCGTAGAGCGCGATGTCGGCCAGCGTATAACGGTCAGCGACCATGAAGGGCGCAGCGGCGAGAGTTCGCTCCATGACCTCCAGCGCGCGATAGCCTCCCTCCATTTTCGAATCCGCGAGTGCGCGCTGCGCCGCGGGATCGGCGTGGAAGCGGCGCAGGAAGCGCGCCACCGCGATGTACGGCTCGTGGCTGTACTGCTCAAAAAAAAGCCATTGCAGCATGCGCGCGCGATCGAGCCGGTCGCCGGGAATGAGCTTCGATCCGTCGGCCAGGTAGCACATGATGGCGTTCGATTCGGCGAGAAACACGTCGGGCTCGACCTCGGCGACTGGCGCCTTCCCGTTGGGGTTCATCGCCAGAAAGCCGGCGCTCCGGGTGACGCCGCTGCGCGTGTCGATCTCGTTCCATTCATAGGGAAGGGCGAGCGCCTCCAGCACCATGCGCACCTTGTGGCAGTTTCCCGAGGTTGACATGCCGTAGACCTTGATCATCGTATCCTCCGCGCCGGAATCGAGCCCGAGCGCCGAGTCTACCCAATCCGCTACAATCCCGGCGCGGGCGAGTTCAAGCTCACGCCCGATGTCTGCATGCCACCCACAACATCGCCTTCCGACGCCGTCATCGAGGTGCGCGCCCTGCGCAAGTCGTTCCGCGAGGTCGACGCCGTGAAAGGCATCGATTTCGACGTGCGCCGCGGAACGACGACGGCGTTGCTCGGCGGGAACGGCGCGGGCAAGACGACCACGCTGTCGATGCTGCTGGGCGTGCTTACGCCGACGGCTGGCAGCATACGCGTGCTCGGCGTGGACATGCTGCGCGAGCGTCACCAAGTGCTCCCGCGCATCAACTTCACCTCGCCGTACGTCGACCTGCCCAAGCGCCTGACGGTGTCCGAGAATCTGCGCGTGTATGCCCGCCTTTACGGCGTGGATTCGCCGCGGGCGCGAGTCGCGGAGTTGAGCGACGAGCTCGATCTCGGCGAGGTGCTCGATCGCCCGTATGGCAACCTGTCCGCGGGACAGCGCACGCGCGTGAGCCTTGCCAAGGCGCTGCTCAATCATCCCGAAGTGCTGCTGCTCGATGAGCCGACGGCGTCGCTCGATCCCGACGTCGGCGACCGCATGCGCACGCTGCTCGAGGCCTATCAGCGCAAAAGCGGCTGCACGATGCTGCTGGCATCGCACAACATGGGCGAGGTCGAGCGCATGTGCGACGACGTCATCATGCTGCGCGGCGGGCTCGTCGTCGATCATGCGCCGCCGTCCGCGCTTCTGGAACGCTACGGGCGTGGCAACATGGAGGAGGTCTTCCTCGATATCGCGCGCGAGCGCTCCGCAGCGCTGCTGCCCGAGGAGGCAGGCGAGCGCTCCGAAGCGGGCATCCCTTGAGGGCATGCAAATGAGTTCGAGCGCCGCCCACGCGTCGGCCAATCGTATTTTTGCGCTGATCGAGCGCCACGCGTTTCTGCTCCTCAAATCATGGCCGCGCCTGCTATCGATGGCGTACTACCCGACCGTGACCATGATCATGTGGGGATTCGTGACCGTCTACCTGCGTCCGACCAACAATTTCCTCACCGACGCGCCGGGACTTTTCATCGGCGCGGTTCTGCTGTGGGACATCCTTTTCCGCGGACAGCTCGGGGTCTCGCTCACGTTCTTCGAGGAGATGTATTCACGAAACCTCGGCAACCTGTTCGTCAGCCCGCTGCGGGCGTGGGAGCTGATCACGGGGCAGCTCGTCATGAGCTTGCTGCGCACGCTGATCGGCGTCGGAGCCGCGTGCGCGTTCGCGTGGCTGCTGTTCCACTACTCGATTTTCTCGCTCGGCTTCCCGCTGCTCGCGTTCTTCCTCAACCTCATCGTATGCGGATGGGCGATAGGGCTCGCGGTATCGGGCATGGTGCTGCGCTGGGGACTCGGCGCCGAGGAGCTGGCATGGGCCGCCGTGTTCCTGCTCGCCCCGGTTTCAGGCGTGTACTACCCGATCGGAGTGCTTCCGGAATGGCTGCAGCTGATCGCGCGCTCGATTCCGACCAGCTACGTCTTCGAAGGCATGCGCGCGGTGCTGCTCGAGCACGTGTTCCGCACCGACTTGTTTTTCGCCGCGCTCGCGATCAACGCGGTGTTCATGGTGATCGGTATCGGACTGTATCTGCTCGCGATCGGCTACGCGCGCCGTCACGGCATGCTGCTGCAGATGGGCGAGTAAAGGCTGAGCGTTCAGCCTTTGCCATCGCCCGGGTTGGGAGGCGATGTTCGGCTTCTCGCGCTGACATCGGCTTTCGCGTTCCAGACAAACTCGGGCATCGAGCCCGAAGCGTCGAGCTCTTTCGCGATTTCAGCAATGTCGGCGATGACCGAGTGCAGTTGCGAGCACGCCTCATCGATGATCGTCTTGTCGGCTTCTCGCAAGTCCGCGGCATCGCTCTTGCACAGCGGTCGCAGATCGAGCTGGACTCCGAAAAGCTGGTCGGGGATTCGCCGGAGGCATTCGGACAGCGATGCCAGGCGCGTTTGATCGGTGTTCACGAGCTTCGAAGATCGAAATTTATGTACCCAGGGCATTGAAAAAGTACCACCGAGGATGACTCGCAGCAAACATGTACGAGACCGTACATCGGGTTTCCCCCCGTCTTTTGTATGCAACCGCACATAGTCTGCGTCCGCGAGCGTACACACTTCGATGTTTGCGCATACGCGCATGTTCGCGCGTATAGTCCGAGCCAATTCATCAGAGCTCGCGACGTCGTCACCTCTTGGCGTCCGGTGTATCCCGAACGTCACCATGGTGCGCACAACGATGTCCGATGCCATCGATCCGCGCGTGAACAATCTGCTCGCGCGCCTTCCTCGCCGCGAGCGCGAGGCGGTCACGAGTGGATGCGAGCCGGTGCATCTGCCCGGCGGTCAAGTGCTGTGCCTACCCGACGATGTCATCGAGCAGGTGTACTTTCCGGTCGACAGCTACATCTCGCTGAT
>DASXBS010000028.1:0-15936 GCA_036491555.1 Casimicrobiaceae bacterium | reverse complement strand
GACAAGCTGCGTGGCACTTCTGCCGAACGAGCGAAGGCTGACTACATCGCACTGGTACGATCGCTGCTGCACGCCGACGCGTCCTGACCGCGTGACGCATCCGCACGCGCTCAGTCGAGCGGCGCCGCGATGGGTCGCGCCGACGCGCGGCTGGTGACGTAGATTCCGCTCAGGATGAGCGCGATGCCGACCACATGGTACGCGCGCAACCGCTCGCCGAGAAACATCCACGCGAGTATCGTCCCGAAAACCGGCATGAGGTGGACGAACAGCCCGGCGACGCTCGCACCGACCGCCTCGACGCCGCGATTCCAGAAGATGTACGCGAGAACCGACGAAAACAGCGCGACGCACAATAGCGCGACGACGCCGGTCGGCGTGAACGACATGGGCAGGCCCATTGCCGACTCCAGCAGGTACAACGGCAGGATCGCGCTGTCGCCGATGATCGCGATCACGAACAGGAACGTGAGCGTGTGCAACCCGGGCGGCTTCCAGCGAAGGCAGATCGTGTAGATCGACCACAGCAGCATCGACAGGATCACGAAGAGGTCGCCGCGGTTTATGCTCAGCGTCGCCAGCATCTCGATGCTGCCCTGAGAAAGGATCGACAGCACGCCGGACAGCGACACCACGACGCCTGCGAGCTGTACGCCGGACAGGCGCTGGCGCAGGAAGATCCACGACAGCGCGATGATCATCACCGGGATGAACGAGTTGAGGATCACGCCGTTCATCGCGGTTGTGTAGTTGAGCCCGATGTAGGCGAGCGCGTTGTGCGATCCGACGCCGACAATGCCGAGCAGGATCATCACCCGGCGGTTTTTCCATACGATCGGCCATTCGCGCCGCAGGTGTGGCCACGCAAACGGAGCCAGCATCAGCAGCGCGAAAAACCAGCGATAGAAGGTCATCGCCAGCGGTGGGATCGACGTCGACAAGCCCCGTCCGACGATCCAGTTGCACGCCCAGAAAAAAGGCGTCAGCGTGAGCAGCAGGTAAGGCGAGACTGTGCGTGTCGCACGCGGAGCCAGGGGCGTGTCCATGTCCGCATTATCGCCGACGCTTGCCAACTGCGGCGCGAATTGGCACCCGTGCTGTTGAGATGGGCGATGTGCGCCACCACGTATAATCGTTGCTTTGCAGCGTCTTCTGCCCGATGTCCGTGCTGTCCAGCGTTCCCTCCCGCGTTTCCTCACCGCTGCCCCGGCTTTTGCCTGCCCTCCCCGCGCCGGGACGCAAGGTGTCGGCGGCGGCGCTCACCGGCTCGGCCGATGCGCTCGCGCTCGCGCAATGCGCGCTCGACGCGCGCACCCGCGGACAGCTGCTGAGCGTCGTGTGCGCTGATCCGCTGGCGGTGCAGCGCATTGCCGCGGAGATGGCCTGGTTCGCGCCATCGCTTCGCATCGCCGTGCTGCCGGATTGGGAAACACTGCCCTATGATCACTTCTCGCCGCACCAGGACCTCGTGTCGGAGCGGCTGGCGACGCTCTACGTCGCTTCGCGCGGCGAGTGCGATGTGCTTCTGGTGGCGGCGACCTCCGCGCTGTACCGGCTCGCACCGCCGGGTTATCTCGCCGCCTACACCTTTTTCCTGACGCAGGGCGAAACGCTCGACGTCGATGCACTTCGCGCTCAGCTCACGCTCGCGGGCTACGCGCACGTGACGCAAGTCGTATCGCCGGGCGAATACACGCTGCGCGGCGGCCTGATCGACCTTTATCCCATGGGCAGCGCACTGCCGTATCGCATCGACCTGTTCGACAACGACATCGAATCGATCCGCACCTTCGACGTCGACACCCAGCGCACGGTGTATCCGGTGCAGAACATCCGCTTGCTGCCAGCGCGAGAATTCCCGCTCGACGATGCCGCGCGCGCGCGCTTCCGCACCCGGTTCCGCGAAGTGTTCGAGGGTGACCCGTCGAAGTCGGCGCTGTACAAGGACATCTCGAGCGGCATCGCGCCGGGCGGCATCGAGTACTACCTGCCACTGTTCTTTGACACGACCGCAACGCTTCTCGACTACCTGCCGGCGAACGCGGCGGTCTGCCTGCACGGTGACGTCGGCGCCGCGGTCGACGCCTTCTGGCAGGACACCGAGTCGCGGTATCGCCTGCTGCGCGGCGACAAGGCGCGGCCGCTGCTGCCGCCACCCGATATATTTCTTCCGCACGACAGCTTCAACGCGGCGCTCAAGCCATTCGCGCGCATCGAGATCGCGGGGCTCACCAACCGGGCCGCCGCGCCGACCGGCGCCGGGGCCGCGCCTGAATCGCCGCGCAAGAAGGCATCGACGGAAGCGCTGCCACCCATCCAGGTCGACCGCCGCGCCGATGACCCGCTGCGTGCCCTGAAGCGCTATGTGACGTCCACCCGCGAGCGCGTGCTCATCGTCGCCGAAAGCCTGGGGCGGCGCGAGACCATGCAGCAGTACTTCGCCGAATACGGCTTGAAGCCCGCCATCTTCGGCGGATGGGAAGAATTCGTCGCCAGCGACGCCAGTCCCGCCCTCGCGGTCGGTCCGACGCACGGGGGCTTTGCCTGGCCGGCGGCGAACGTCGCGCTCATCACCGAGGCCGAGCTCTACGCGTCCGCGGGACGTCGTGTCGGCAAGCGCGAGGCCCGCCGCAGCAACATCGACGCGATGCTGCGCGATCTCTCGGAAATGCGCATCGGCGACCCGGTGGTGCACGAACAGCACGGCATCGGACGCTACCTCGGACTGACCACGCTCGACCTGGGCGACGGCGCCAACGAATTCCTGCATCTGCTCTACGCCAACGACGCCAAGCTCTACGTGCCGGTGTCGAGCCTGCACCTGATCAGCCGCTACAGCGGTGCCTCGCCGGAAGCGGCGCCGCTGCACGAGCTTGGCAGCGGACAGTGGGAGAAGGCAAAAAAGCGCGCCGCGCAGCGCGCGCACGATACCGCGGCGGAGCTGCTCAACCTCTACGCGCAGCGCGCCGCGCGCCAAGGCCACGCCTTCAAGTTCAACGTGCACGACTACGAGGCCTTCGCGGAGGGCTTCGGCTTCGAGGAAACGCCCGACCAGGCGGCAGCCATCGAAGCGGTGATCGGAGACCTGACCTCTGGCAAGCCGATGGACCGGCTGGTCTGCGGCGATGTCGGTTTCGGCAAGACCGAGGTCGCGCTGCGCGCGGCGTTCGTCGCCATCGCCGATGGCAAGCAGGTTGCGGTGCTGGTGCCGACGACGCTGCTCGCCGAGCAGCATTTGCAGGTGTTCTCGGACCGTTTCGCCGAGCTTCCGGTGAAGATCGCGGAGCTCTCTCGCTTTCGCTCGGGCAAGGAGACGAAGACTGCGCTGGCGGGCATCGAGGATGGAACCATCGACCTGGTGATCGGCACGCACAAGCTGATCCAGCCCGACATCCGCTTCAAGCGCCTCGGGCTGGTGATTATCGACGAGGAACACCGCTTCGGCGTGCGCCAGAAGGAGCAGCTGCGGCGGCTGCGCGCCGAGGTCGACGTGCTCACGCTGACGGCGACACCGATCCCGCGCACGCTGGCGATGTCGCTCGAAGGCCTGCGCGACTTCTCAGTGATCGCCACCGCGCCCGAGCGGCGCCTCTCGATCAAGACCTTCGTCTCGCAGTATTCGTCGGGCATCGTGCGTGAAGCGTGCCTTCGCGAGCTCAAGCGCGGCGGCCAGATTTATTTTTTGCACAACGACATCGACACCATCGTCTCCATGCGCGACAAGCTGGCGGCGCTGGTCCCGGAAGCGCGCATCGCGATCGCGCACGGACAGATGGGCGAACGAGACCTCGAGCGCGTGATGCGCGACTTCTATCAGCAGCGCAACAATCTGCTGTTGTGCTCGACCATCATCGAGACCGGCATCGACGTGCCCAGCGCCAACACCATCATCATCAACCGCGCCGACAAGTTCGGGCTTGCGCAGCTGCACCAGCTGCGCGGCCGCGTCGGGCGTTCGCACCACCAGGCGTACGCGTATCTGCTCACGCCCCCCGAGGAAGCACTCTCAGCGCTTGCCAAGAAGCGCCTCGAAGCCATCCAGCTCATGGAGGACCTGGGCTCGGGCTTCTACCTCGCAATGCACGACCTCGAAATCCGCGGTGCAGGCGAAGTGCTGGGCGACGAGCAATCCGGAGAAATGCAGCAGATCGGCTTCCAGCTCTACGCCGACATGCTCAAGGCCGCCGTCGATGCGCTCAAGAGCGGCCGAGAGCCCGACCTGACCGAGCCGCTCGGCGTGACCACCGAAATCAGTCTGCACATTCCCGCGCTGTTGCCCGAGGATTACTGCAACGACGTCCACGAGCGGCTGGTGCTCTACAAGCGCCTGGCCAACTGCGCGAGCACCGACGAGCTCACGTCGATGCAGGAAGAATTGATCGACCGTTTCGGACTGCCCCCCGAGCCGACGCAGGCACTGCTCGCCTGTCATCGATTGCGCCTGATCGCCAAACCGCTCGGCGTGACCAAGATCGACGCGGGGCCCGAGCGCTCGCAGCTTCAGTTCGGACGCCATCCTCCGTTCGACCCGATGCGGCTGATCTCGTTGGTGCAGCGCGACGGCCGCTACCGCTTCGCCGGGCCGGATCGCGTTCGCATCGAACGCGCCGCACCGGATCTCGACGACCGCATCGCGCTGGTCGAGGATTTTTTGCGACGGTTGGCATAGTCAACTAGAACAACTGCCGTATTCGAGGAGTACTACCAGATTGATCGAGTCGGACGGGATCGCACGGCGGGTCTAGGCCTCGGACTTGCGATTGTCTCGCAACTCGCGCGATTGCTTGGGACCGAGGTCAATGTCCGCTCTGCCCCGACCCGCGGCTCCGTTTTTTCGCTCGGCTTACGCCGCGGTGATGGCGGTGCGGCACCGGAACGTTCCTACGATGTACCAGAAGCGGTACCGCATGACGGGAAAGCTCTTCCCGTCCTGGTGGTTGACGATGACGCGTTGGTACTTGCCAGCAATCGCGCGCTGCTGGAACAGATGGGCTGCGAAGTGACGGCGGTCACCAATGGAGAAAGTGCTCTGTCAACGCTTGCAACGCTGTCTGGCAAGCCAGTCCTTGTTCTGTGCGACTTGTGGTTATCCGATAACGAGAATGGAATCGACCTACTGCGGCGCTTGTCGGCTGTGACGGCGATACCTATTTCCGGTATCTTGGTCTCTGGCGACATCCGGCCAGAGTCGGTTGCGGCGGCGAAGGCCGCGGGCTTCCCGATTCTGCATAAGCCAGTCTCGCCTGCGAAATTGCGCGGCGTCATCATGCAGTTCGCGTGGAGGATCCGCGAATTCACCGCAACGGAGCTACGTGATGAAGATTCTCCTGGCTGACGATCACGCTCTGATCCGATCGGGCTTGCGCAGCGAGCTTCAGTCGCTGGATGCGGGCATCGAGTTCATCGATGCGTGGAATGCGGCATCGCTTCGCGAAAAGCTCGAGTCGAATCCAGACATCGATCTTGCGCTCGTCGATCTGACGATGCCAGGCATGAGCGGTGCTCGCTCGATCGCGGACTTGCGCCGCGATTACCCCGTGGTGCCGTTGATCGTAGTATCCGGAGCGGATGCGTCAACCGACGTGCAGGCGGTAATGCGTGCCGGCGCGTCCGGGTTCATTCCGAAAGCGGCAATGTCGAAGATCATGATGCAGGCGATACGCCTGGTGCTCGCCGGCGGCCAGTACCTTCCGCCGCAGTTGATGCAAATGGTCCCCAGCAGCGAAGTCGTGCCTTCGGCAAACGTCGTGACAACGCGGGCAGCGGGTACGCGCGACGCGGGTCGTCTGGCATTGATGAGCCCACGGCAATTCCAGGTGTTCGAGTTGCTCGCGCAGGGCCTTTCCAACAAGTCGATCGCGCGCGAGCTCGACATCACTGAGGGCACCGTGAAGAGTCATGTAGCGACCACCTTCGATGTGCTCAATGTCCATAATCGCGTTTCCGCCGTTGCCGAGGCGCGCAGATTGCAGCAGGACCACCAGAGCCGTCGCGAGCTCGACGACTGAGTATAAGTTGCGTCCATCACTCCCGCCACAACTCCACGTTTTCGTTCGCGACTGGCTGTCGGCCAACAACATCCTGCTGAAGTCGCGCGACGGTCACGTCCTGGTCGACTCGGGGTACATACGGCACGCACCGCTGACACTCGCGCTGCTCGAGTCTTCCCAGGGTCTCGCTGGCGCGCCGCTGGCACGACTCGTGAACACGCACGGCCATAGTGACCACATAGGCGGAAATGCTGCGATCAAGTCGCGCTACGCGTGTCTGATCGCCGTGCCGGACGGCGAGGCCGAGGCGTTCCGGACCTGGGATCAGAAGGCGCTGCTGCTCGGGTACTGCGGTCAGCGTGCCGACCGCTTCGATGTCGACGAGGTGATCGCGCCGGGGTCGGTTCAGCGCTGGGGCGAGCTGGAATGGCGCGCGCTGTCGGCGCCCGGTCACGACATGGGTGCACTCGTGTTTTACAACGCCGAGCACCGGCTGCTCATCTCGGGCGATGCGCTGTGGGAAAACGGCTACGGGCTGTTGATGCCGCCGGAAGTCGACGTCCGCGCGCTTCCCGCCGCCCGTGCGACGCTCGAAATGATTGCCGCGCTGGAGGTCGACACCGTCATCCCCGGTCACGGCGAGCCGTTCGGTGACGTCAACGCCGCACTCGAGCGCGCGTTCCAGAGAACCGCGGCATTCGAGGCGGACAGCGTGCGCATCGCCCGCCACGCGCTCAAGGCGCTGCTCGCGTTCAACCTGCTCGACCGGCAGCGCATGATGCTCGACGAGGTCGTTGCGTTCGTCGGACGCATTCCGGTGTTTCGCGAGTTCAACGCGATCTACTTCCGGCGCCAGCCAAAGGAGCTGGCGCAGATGCTGGTGAGCGAGCTCGAGCATGCCGGAGCCGTGCGTGTCGAACAGGACGTCCTCCTGCCACGCTGAGGCTCAGTGCATGCCGGCGACGAATGCGCGGATGCCGCCGAGCAGCATCTCCACCGCCACCGCCGTGAGCACCAGCCCCATCAGCCGCTCGAAGGCGCGCACTACGCGCTCGCCCAGCCAGCGCTGCAGCTGATCGGCGGCGGCGAGCACCATCGTCGTCACCACCATGGCGGCGGTGAGTGCCAGGACCCAGGTGCCGATACGCTGCGGGTCGCGCGACGCCATCAGCATTACCGTGGCCATCGCCGAAGGTCCCGCGATCGCCGGAATAGCGAGGGGAACGATCAGCGGCTCACCGACGCTGGCATCGCCGAACACGCCTTCGCTGGGGCGCGAGAACACCATCCGCAACGCGATCAGGAACAGGATGACACCGCCCGCGATCGACAGCGATGTCTCCGACAGGCGCATCAGCGTCAGGAACGCATGTCCACCGAACAGGAAGGCGAGCAGGAGCACGTAGGCGATGGCGCATTCGCGCAGCACGACCGCCAAGTGGCGCTCGCGCGGCACCGAACGCATCGTGGTCACCACCAACGGCACGTTGCCGAAGGGATCCATCACCAGCAGCAGCAGGATCGCCGCGGAAACAAGATCGGAGTTCACGCGGCGCTCCGGGACCGTCAGTGCAGCTTGACCCTTGGTTCCATGCGCCGACGCAGGAAGCGGCCGATCGTGTCCAGCGTGACGCGCAGGTACCCATGGATCGAGACCTGGTGCATCTTGTAGAGCGAGGCGTACATCCAGCGCGCGATCAGCCCCTGGATCATCATGCTGCCACCGATCAACCGTCCCATCAGGTTGCCGACCGCCGAAAGCTCGCCCAGCGACACCAGCGAGCCCAGATCGTGAAAATGGAACGTCGGCAGCGGCTTGCCGGCCAGCCGTGCCTTCACGCTCTTGACCAGGAGCAATGCCTGCTGGCGCGCCGCCTGCGCCCGCGGCGGGATCAGCGCCTGCTCGCCAGCTTCCGGCCACGGACACGCCGCGCAATCGCCGAAGGCAAACACGTTCGCGTCGCGCGTGGTCTGCAAGGTCGTCTGGACTACCAGCTGGTTCACGCGATTGACTTCCAGGCCGTCGAGGTCGGCGAGAAACGACGGCGCCTGGATGCCCGCCGCCCACACGACCAGGTCCGCCGGGTAGAAGGCACCGCTTGCGGTGTGCACGCCTTTTTCATCGACGCCGGTGACACGCTCCGAGGTGCGCACCGCGACGTCGAGATCATCCAGCAGTCCGGTGGCGGCGGTGGCGATGCGCTCCTTGAGCTGCGGCAGGATGCGCGCCGCCGCCTCGATGACGGTGAGGCGCACATCGCGCGCCGTTTGCAGGTGCTTGAGCCCGTAGCCCGCGTGCTCCCGCGTCGTGTGCCGAATCTCCGCGGCGAGCTCGACGCCGGTCGCGCCTGCACCGATGATCACGATGTCCACCCCGGCGGAATCGCCCGCCGCAGCGCGATCGTCGGCGCGCACACAAGCGGCGAGCAGCTTGCGGTGAAAGCGCTTGGCGTCCTGCGCGGTATCAAGCGATATCGCGAAGGTGGCAACGCCAGGAACACCGAAGTCGTTGTTGGTACTGCCCACGCAGAACACCAGCGTGTCGTAGGCGATGCTGCGTTCGGGCAGCATCTCCTGGCCGTCGTCATCCTGCACCGCCTGCAGCCTGAGCTTGCGACGCTTGCGATCGAGTCCCGCCACCGCGCCCTGGCGAAAAGTGAAGCCGTGCCAGTGCGCCACCGCGAGATAATTGACGTCGTGCGCGTCGGCGTCCATGCGCCCCGCAGCGACTTCATGCAGCAGTGGCTTCCACACGTGCGTCTCGTAGCGGTCGACCAGCGTGATTTCGGCGTAGCGGTGGCGTCCGAACTTGTCACCCAGCGCCGTCGCCAGCGGCAGACCGCCGGCCCCGCCGCCGACGACCACGACGCGGTGCGGCCCGTCGTGTGCGGCGCTCATCGGCGCGCTCCCACGCATTGGACACCGAGGAGCTTACGGCAATCAGTCGCGCTCATGTTCGGCTGCGGTTCATGAGGATAGAGTCGCATCATCGTACACAATCGTGGCCGCGATCGCCGAGCGGGGTCGTTTGCCGCCTTCGCGCCGGCTTGCCGTCGCTCAGCCGCACGAATGAAAAGTCGGCAGCTCGATACGCTCGATCGGTTGGCGTTGGGTCGGTGCATTACCGATTCTACCGTGCGTTCCGCAGACGATTGGCCTGGGCCGCCATCGCTTCGCGGCCGGCGCGTCTTGCGGCGCAAAGCACCCTGCGGCATGCTAGCGCATGCGCCGCTCGCTCTTCCCCGAGGACATCGAACGCTACGTGGCGGTCGAAATCAGCCGCGAGTCGCCGTTGGAGCGACGCTTGCGCGATGAGACGCACGCGTTGCCGATGGGCATGATGCAGGTCAGCGCCGACCAGGGCGCGTTGCTGGCGCTGCTCGCGCGCACCGTGGGTGCGCGCCGCGCCATCGAGATCGGAACCTTCACCGGCTACAGCGCGCTCGCGGTCGCGCAGGCATTACCCGCGGATGGCAAGCTCGTCTGCTGCGACATCAGCGAGGAATGGACCGGGATTGCCAAGCGTTATTGGAAAGAGGCCGGTGTCGACTCGCGCATCGACCTCCGCCTCGGACCCGCACTGGCGACGCTGGACGCGCTGCTTCGCGATCACGGCGCGAACAGCTTCGATTTCGCCTTCATCGACGCGGACAAGACCCATTATGATCGTTACTATGAATCGTGCCTGAAACTTGTCCGCGCGGGCGGTCTGATTCTGCTCGACAACATGCTCTGGGGCGGCAAGGTCGCGCAGCCGGAGGTGCACGACGCCGATACCGACGCGCTGCGGGCACTCAATACGAAGATCCGCGATGACGCCCGCGTCGACGCGTGTCTTCTTACCGTGGGCGACGGCGTGATGGTCGCCCGCAAGCGCTGAGCGGACACGAGGCCAACGTGGACGACGCCGACATCGAGCTGCGGCTGGCGCAGCGCCGTGACACACGATCGATCGCGGTGATGTCGCGCGATCTGATCGAGAATGGTCTCGGCTGGTCCTATCCGCCGCAGCGCATCGGCGCGCTGCTCGCCGACCGGGAAACGGTGTCGCTGGTCGCGCGTCGCGGAGCCGCACTCGCCGGATTTGGCATCATGAGTTTCGGCGACGACTACGCGCATCTGGTTCTGCTGGCGGTGCGACCGGCGCTGCGCCGGCGCGGAGTGGCGCGCCGCGTGCTGGGATGGCTGATGGAAAGCGCCGTCACCGCGGGCATGACTTCGGTGCACGTGGAGCTGCGCGAGCACAACGAGCACGCCTACGCGTTCTATCGCGCACTGGGCTTCAGTGAAACGCTGCGGCTTGCCGGCTACTATCGCGGACGCGAGACCGCCATTCGCATGCTGCGCGTGCTGCGCGGCGCCGCGACCGCCGCAGCGAACTGGCGCCCACCGACGCTCGATCCGCGATAGCTCGCGCGGCGCCGCCGCGCTTGCGCCACGGGATTTCGGCGGCGCGCGTCCTCGCGTAGCTGCCTACGTCGACTAGCGGACTAAATGACCCTTGCTTCCACCCGGCGCGCCAACGCGTTGCTCCCGGTGCCTTGCGTCTGCTCGGGTTTCTTGAGCTCAAGGCGATCTTCACTGATGCCCGCCGTCTTGATCGCGTCCCGCACGCTCATCGCGCGTTGTTTCGCAAGCTCCTGGTTGTGCGCGATATCGCCGGTCGCGTCGTGGAAACCCGAGATCGCGGCTTTCGCGGACGCGTTCGACTTGAGGTAGGCGATCACCACCGCAAGGCCTTGGGCAGGATCGCCGGGCATGTCCGCCTTGCCGGATGCGAAGTAGACGTTGACGGTCGGAAGCTTCGCATCCTGGACGACGACGAACGCGCCATTGGCAGGGACGTCCGCGATCATCGCTACCGTCGACGCGGGCGCGCTGGCGACCATCGCCGGCGCAGGCGCGGCTGCGTTAGTGGGAGTCGCGAACGCGGTCACCGGCGCGGGCGACATTGTCAACGGCCGCGTCGGTGCACTCGCCGACTTCGAGCCGAACTGCAGCGCCAACAGCGGAACGATCATCAGCGCTACGATGTTGATGATCTTGATCAGCGGATTGACCGCAGGGCCCGCGGTGTCTTTGTAGGGGTCGCCAACGGTATCGCCGGTCACGGCGGCCTTGTGCGCGTCGGAGCCCTTCCCGCCATGATGTCCGTCCTCGATGTATTTCTTGGCGTTGTCCCAGGCGCCGCCGCCGGTCGTCATCGAGATCGCGACGAACAATCCGGTGATGATGGTGCCCATGAGCAATCCGCCCAACGCGACTGGACCGAGCACCAGCCCGACCACCACCGGAACGAGCACTGGCAGCAGCGACGGAACGATCATTTCGCGGATCGCCGCCTTGGTGAGCATGTCGACGGCCACGCCGTATTCGGGCTTGGCGGTGCCTTCCATGATGCCCTTGATCTCCTTGAACTGACGACGCACCTCGACGACGACCGCGCCGGCAGCGCGGCCCACCGCTTCCATCGCCATCGCCCCGAAGAGGTACGGAATTAACCCGCCCAGGAACAGCCCGATGATGACCATATGGTCGGACAGGTCGAAAGAGACGTTGATACCGGCGCCCTGGAGCGCATGTGTGTAATCGGCGAACAGCACCAGCGCAGCGAGACCGGCGGAGCCGATCGCGTAACCCTTGGTGACCGCCTTGGTCGTGTTGCCCACGGCGTCGAGCGGATCGGTGATCGCGCGTACCGAGTCGGGAAGATTCGCCATTTCTGCGATGCCGCCGGCGTTGTCGGTGATCGGTCCGTAAGCGTCGAGCGCGACGATGATGCCTGTCATCGACAGCATCGACGTCGCCGCGACTGCGATCCCATACAGGCCGGCGAGCCAGTACGACGCCAGGATCGCGATGCACACCGAAATAACTGGCCACGCGGTCGCTTTCATCGATACGCCAAGCCCGGCGATGATGTTGGTCGCATGTCCCGTGGTCGATGCCTCGGCGACGTGCCGAACGGGCTTGTATTCGGTGGCCGTGTAGTACTCCGTAATGATCACCATCGCCGCGGTCAGCACCAGTCCGACGATGCCGGCGCCCCACAGGTGCAGCGTCGTGAGCTGCGGGTCCGACGCGACGACCCCCGCCATCAAGCGGTCGGTGATGAACCAGAAGCCGATCGCCGAGAGCCCGCCCGCGACCGCCAGCCCGCGATACAGTGCATTCATGATCTTGCCGCCGACGCGCGCCTTGACGAAAAAGCAGCCGACGATCGACGCGAGAATCGAGAAGCCTCCGAGCGCCAGCGGATACGTCACTGCGGCCTCGGCATTCACCGGCAGCAGCAGCGCGCCTAGCAGCATGGTGGCGACGATGGTCACCGCGTAGGTCTCGAACAGGTCCGCGGCCATGCCGGCGCAGTCGCCGACATTGTCGCCGACATTGTCGGCGATCACCGCCGGGTTGCGCGGATCGTCTTCCGGGATGCCAGCCTCGACCTTCCCCACCAGGTCGGCGCCGACGTCGGCGCCCTTGGTGAAAATCCCTCCGCCCAGACGCGCGAAAATCGAGATCAGAGAACCGCCGAAGGCCAGCCCGACCAGCGGCCCGATGGCGGTGTGTAATCCTTCTTTCATGAGGTTTGGCGCATACGGCGCCGATTGCACCAGGAACCAGTAGAACCCGGCGACCCCAAGCAATCCGAGGCCCACCACCAGCAGCCCGGTAATGGCGCCGCCGCGAAAGGCGACTGCGAGCGCTTCGTTGAGTCCCACACGCGCCGCCTCCGCGGTGCGCACGTTGGCGCGCACTGAGACGTTCATGCCGATGTAGCCTGCCAGGCCGGACAGGATCGCCCCCAATGCGAAACCGCCGGCAGTGCGCGCACCCAGCGCCCACCAGATCACGACCAAGAGGAGGATGCCGACGATGCCGATGGTGAGATATTGACGATCCAGGTACGCCTTCGCGCCCTGCTGGACGGCAGCCGCGATCTCGCGCATGCGATCGTTCCCGGTAGGCTTGGCCATGATCCAGCTGATCGACCAGCCGCCGTAAACCAGCGCGGCGACTGCGCAAACGAGCGCAAACACGACTGCGTATGACATGACGAACCCCTCAGAATTGGCAAAAACGCGCTATCGCGCGATGTCGTTATCGTCCGGCGCCGCGTATCGCGCATCGCGGGCGCCGCTTCGCGCGGTGCTTGCACCGCGCAGTCTGGGCCAGACGGCCGATCCCGACCCGGCCCGGCCGGCAAAGCACGCTATTTTGCCAGTGACCGGTCCAAAAAGTCGAGCCGATCCTGCCCCCAGAAAAGCTCGCCCCCATAAATGAAGGTCGGCGCACCGAAGACCTGGCGCTCGATCGCTTCCTGGGTGAGTGCCTCGTAGCGCTCGCGCGTCGCATCAGCGGCCGCACGCTGCGCGAGCGCATTAGCGTCCTGCCCGGCACCGGTCGCGAGCGCCTTGAGCGTCGCCGGATCGGAGATGTCGAGTTCTTCCGCCCAGACGGCGCGCATGAACGCGCCCGCAAGGCGCAGCGCGGCATCGGTATTGTCCTCCCCGGCGGCGAGTATCCATCGCGCCGCCAGCTCGGCTGGCACCGGAAAAAAACGCGGCTGCGTATTCAGCGGCACGCCGAGGTAGTCCTTCCAGCGCCCCAGCTCGGTGAGCCGATAGGCCTGCCGCTGCGGCGAGCGCTGCTTGAGCGGCAGCCCTCCGGACACCGGGAATATCTTGCCGAAGTCCACCGGTTTCACCGCGATGGATGCGCCGTGCCCGCGCGCGATGTCCACGAAGCGCGCGTGTCCGAGGTATGTCCAGGGGGAAACCGGCGTGAAATAGTAGTCGATCGATTTGCTCATGGGGCGGCCGCCTTTGGAATGGGAACGGATCAGATCTTGAAGGAGGCGTCGAGCTTTCTGGGTACGGCGACGTTCTTCAGCCGCACGTAGCGCGGCAGGCCGCGCAGGTACGGCGGGTAGTCCTCGCCCTGCACCAGCGGCTGAAGATACGCGCGCGCCTTCGCGGTGATGCCGAACCCATCGGCGGTGATGAAGCCCGGGGGTAGCTTTTTCTCTACGTTGGCGATCTGCTCGAGCGGAACCGCGACGATCTTCCAGCGATACGGCTTGTCGGAGACGCGCACGATCGCGGGCATGACCGCATTCTTTCCCGCGACCGCGAGCTCGACCGCTGCCTTGCCCACGGCATAGCTTTGCAGGACGTCGGTCTTCGAGGCCAGATGGCGCGCCGCACGCTGCAGATAATCCGCCACCGCCCAGTGATACTTGTGGCCGAGCTTCGACTTGACTAGCTCGGCGATGCGCGGGCCGATCCCGCCCAGCTGTGCGTGACCGAACGCATCGCGCGTGCCGGCCTCCGCCATCAATGCGCCGCCGGCATCGAGCAGTCCTTCGGAAACGCCGATGCAGCAATATCCCGATTGCTTCACGTGCGTGTCGACGCGCGCCAGAAAGGCTGCCTCGTCGAAGCGCCGCTCGGGGAAGAGCAGCAACAGAGGGATCGGCGTGGCGTCGTCGCTGGCCAGCCCCACCGCCGCGGTGATCCACCCCGCATGCCGGCCCATCACTTCCAGCACGAACGCGCGGGTCGACGTCTTGGCCATCGACGCGACGTCGAAAGCGGCTTCGCGCATCGACGTCGCGACGTATTTCGCCACCGATCCGAAGCCCGGGCAGCAGTCGGTCACGGGCAGATCGTTGTCCACTGTCTTGGGAATATGCACAGCGCAAATCGGATAACCCATTCGCGCCGAGATCTGCGAGACCTTGAGGCAGGTATCCGCCGAATCGTTGCCGCCGTTGTAGAAGAAATAGCCGATGTCGTGCGCCTTGAACACCTCGATCAGGCGCTCGTACTGCGCGCGGTTCTCCTCGAGGCTCTTGAGCTTGTAGCGACACGACCCGAACGCGCCCGCGGGCGTGTGCATCAGCGCCGCGATCGCGCTTGCCGATTCGCGGCTGGTGTCGATCAACTCCTCGGTGAGCGCGCCGATAATGCCGTTGCGGCCGGCGTAGAGCTTGCCGATGCGCGCGCGATGCTTGCGCGCGGTCTCGATTACCGCGCACGCGGTGACGTTGATCACGGCGGTGACGCCGCCGGACTGGGCATAGAACGCGTTGTGTGGTGCCATAGGGCGCTTCTCGAGTAGGCGTGGCGGGAATATGCGAGATACGGGTCAGGCCAGCGTAGAATTGAGGTTGGTGATCTGGCGAATGATGGGTGCAAGATTCTCGGCGCTGCATCGGCTAATCACTTCGCTGTCGCTGGTGGCGAAGAACTCGGCCCGAGCGCCGTCACGTGGACGCCACTTTGACGGCAGCCGCTCGTGAAATTTGTCCTTGAAGCGACGTGAGTATTCTGCCCAACGATGGTCATACTTTCCGACCGAATCGTGGACAACGACGATGTCGCGGCATACTGCAAGACGATAGCCGGCGAGATACGCCCGGTAGCTAAAGTCCAGGTCATACAAATGGAAGCCGTCGAAAGTGTGCGAGTCGAAGCCGACCTGCCTGGCGACTTCTTTGCGCATTGCCAGAAACACCCCGTCAAGTGCCTGGATGTTGGCCACATTCAACGAGTCGCCCCCGAGCATCACGGTTTGCAGTCGGCGGGTCATCGGTTCCGGTGTGGTGATTAAGACGTAGAGATAAGGATCACCTGAATCCAGCCAAGACCCTCCGACTACCTTGCTCGTGCCGGCGACTCCGATGAGGTCGTAGACGGCAAGATGAGCCGAAAGCGTAGTGGCGAAATTGGGAGACAAGATTCGGATATCGTCGTGCGAAAGGATCAGAATCTCGCCGCGCGCCTGTGCGATGCCTCGGGTGTAGCCCTCGGCGAGCGACTTGGCATCGTGGACGCCTACGATCTCAAAGGCCTCGCCCGCAAGCAACTTGCTATACAGAGCGGTGACATCGGCGAATTTCTTCGCGTCAATGCTGCAGATAACCACCGAAACGTGCACATCG
>DASXBS010000027.1:0-3784 GCA_036491555.1 Casimicrobiaceae bacterium | reverse complement strand
CAACAAGATCGACCTGCCGTCGGCCGAACCCGACCGCGTGGCCGAGGAGATCGAGGACATCATCGGCATCCCCGCGCACGACGCGATCCGCGCCAGCGCCAAGACCGGCGAGGGCGTCGACGACATCCTGGAAGCCGTCATCGCACGCATCAAGCCGCCGGTGGGCGACCCCGCCGCGCCGCTGTCTGCACTGATCATCGACTCGTGGTTCGATAACTACGTCGGCGTGGTCATGCTGGTGCGGGTCATGGATGGAACGCTCAAGCCGCGCGACAAGGTGCTGCTGATGGCCACCGGCGCCACCTATAACTGCGAGCAGGTCGGCGTGTTCACGCCGAAGGCGCTCGCGCGCGACTCGCTCTCTGCGGGCGGCGTGGGCTTCGTGATCGCGGGGATCAAGGAACTGAAGGCGGCGCGCGTGGGCGACACCCTGACCCTTGTGACCCGTCCGGCCGCGGCGCCGCTTCCCGGGTTCAAGGACGTCAAGCCGCAGGTATTCGCGGGACTCTACCCGGTGGAGTCCAACCAGTACGAAGCCCTGCGCGATGCCCTCGAGAAGCTCAAGCTCAACGACGCGTCGCTGCACTACGAGCCCGAGGTCTCGCAGGCGCTCGGGTTCGGCTTTCGCTGCGGCTTCCTGGGGCTGCTGCATATGGACATCGTGCAGGAGCGCCTAGAGCGCGAGTACGACATGGATCTGATCACGACCGCGCCGACGGTGATCTACCAGGTGCTCCTGCGTGACGGAACGCTGCTCGAGATCGAGAACCCTTCGAAGCTTCCCGATCTTTCTCGCGTCGAGGAAATCCGCGAGCCGATCATCACCACCACAATTCTCACGCCGCAGGACTACGTAGGCCCCGTGCTCACGCTCTGCACCGAGAAGCGAGGCGTGCAGAAGAACATGCAGTACGTCGGTCGTCAGGTCATGCTGACCTACGAGCTGCCGCTCGCCGAGGTCGTGATGGATTTCTTCGACAGGCTGAAATCGGTGTCGCGCGGCTACGCGTCGCTCGACTACGATTTCAAGGAATTCCGTGCCGCCGACGTCGTCAAGCTCGACATCCTGATCAACGGCGAGCGTGTCGATGCGCTGTCGGTGATGGTGCACCGTGCCAACGTGCTGTATCGCGGGCGCGAGGTTGTCTCCAAGATGCGCTCGCTGATCCCGCGCCAGATGTTCGACGTCGCCATCCAGGCGGCGATCGGGGCGCAGATCATTGCGCGCGAATCGGTCAAGGCGCTGCGCAAGAACGTGCTTGCCAAGTGCTACGGAGGCGACATCACGCGCAAGCGCAAGCTGCTCGAAAAGCAGAAGGCCGGCAAGAAGCGCATGAAGGCAGTGGGCAGCGTGGAGATTCCGCAGGAAGCATTTCTCGCCATACTTCAGGTCGGCGAAAAATGAGCATGTCTGGGGCTCCGACACGATGCAGGTCAACGGCCACCCCCACCCCCTGCGGTTCCGACCGCCAACGCTCGTAGGCTGCTACCTCGATGAATTTTGCCCTGATCCTGTTCGTGCTCACGGTCGTGACCGGTGTGATTGCGCTTGCCGACAAGCTGGTGTTCGCACGCACGCGCGCCGAAGGCGCACCCGAGCCGTGGTGGATCGAATATCCGAAGAGCTTTTTTCCTGTTCTGCTCATTGTGTTCATGCTGCGTTCGTTCATTGCCGAGCCGTTCAAGATCCCGAGCTCGTCGATGCGTCCCACGCTGGAGGTCGGCGACTTCATTCTTGTAAACAAGTTCGCCTACGGCATCCGGCTGCCGATCATCGAGAAAAAGATCTTTCCCACCGGCGATCCGCAGCGCGGCGACGTCATTGTGTTCCGCTATCCTGCCAACCCGTCGCAGGATTTCATCAAGCGGCTGGTCGGACTGCCCGGCGACGAGGTCGTCTACCGTGACAAGAAGGTCACCGTCAATGGCGTACCCTGGCCGCAGACCGCGGACGGCAGCTACGGCTATCTCGAGGGCCTGGCTTACGTCAATACCGAGCGATTCATCGAGAAGACCGGTGACCGCGACCATACCATCGCGCAGAATCCCGCCGTACCTCCGGTCTTTCCGCACAATGTCCGTCTGTTCCCCGGACGGGAAAACTGCGTTTACAATGAGCGCGGTTTCACCTGCAAGGTGCCCGACGGAAGCTATTTCATGATGGGCGACAACCGCGACAACAGCGACGACAGTCGCTATTGGGGATTCGTCCCCGATGATCACATCCGCGGCAAGGCATTCTTCATCTGGTTCAACTGGGACGACATCAGCAGTCTGGCTTTCAAGCGGATCGGCAGCTCGATTCACTGAGAGGGGAGAGCACATGAGCACGAGCGAATACCGCAGCGCGCAGCGCGCGGGTGCTTCGTTATGCAGTCGTCGCCATCAGCGCGGGCTCACCATCACCGGATTCGTTCTGGTCGCCATCCTGGCCGTGATCGTCGTGATGGTCGGATTCCGCATGATTCCGGCGTACATCGAGTGGTACACCGTGCAGAAGGTCATGGCCAACACGCTGGCGACGTCCAAGGATGGATTCACCATGTATCAGTTCCGCAGGGATTTCGATCTCAAGGCGGCGGCGGACTATATCGACTCGGTGCGCGGCAGCGACATTGAAGTGATCAAGGAAGGAAACCAGTTGGTGGCCACCGCCAACTGGACGAGGATTCTCCATCTGGTCGGTAACGTCAGCCTGCTGCTGGAGTTCGAGGCAACGGCGACGAAATAGCCGCGCATGCCCTTCGACGCAGGGCATAAGCTGGGACACATGTTCCAGCGCCCGGAATTACTTTTGCAGGCGCTCACGCACCGCAGCGCCGCGTCCGAGCACAACGAACGGCTGGAATTCATCGGCGACGCGGTGCTCGACTGCGCAATCGCGCTCGCGCTGTTCCGTCGCTTCCCCGAGCTCTCCGAAGGCGAGCTCTCTCGTGTGCGCGCGAGCCTCGTGAACAAGGATACTTTGCACCGTCTGGCGCTGAAGCTCGACGTCGGGCCGCATGTTCGTCTCGGCGAAGGCGAGATACGCAGCGGCGGTTCCGCGCGGGCTTCGATCCTCGCCGATGCGCTCGAAGCGCTGTTCGGCGCGGTGTTCGTCGATGCCGGATTCGAGGCTGCGTACGCCGCGATCGAGCGCGTCTACGCGAGCGAGCTGGTGGCGCTCGATCCCGCGGCATTCGCCAAGGACCCGAAGACACGCCTTCAGGAGTGGCTGCAGGCACGCCGCCTGCCCGTCCCCGAATATGCGATCGTAGCCGTCAACGGCGAAGCGCACTTGCAGAGCTTCGATGTCGTTTGCCGCATTCCAGGATTGGGCATCGAAGCGCCAGGCTCGGGACCGAATCGCCGCGCGGCGGAGCAGGCCGCCGCGACGCGCGCATATGAACAGGCGGCGGAACGATGATCGCCTCAGGCACTATGGAGGTGCTCGCGCGCGCGGAGGATTTTCGCTGCGGTCGCATCGCGGTTGTTGGACGGCCCAATGTCGGAAAATCGACGCTGGTCAACGCGCTGGTCGGTGCGCGCGTGAGCATCACATCGCGCAAGGCGCAGACCACGCGCCATCGCGTGGTCGGCATCCTGACCACGTCCGAGACGCAGTTCATCTTCGTCGATACGCCCGGATTCCAGACGCAGCATGCCTCTGCGCTCAACGAACGCCTGAATCGCTCGGTGCGCGCGGGGGTCGGCGGCGTGGATGTGGTTCTCTGGGTCATGGAAGCCGGCAGGATCAGCGCGGGCGATCGCGAGGTCATGGCACTGCTTCCCGGCGACGCGGTGG